>CAYWSM010000294.1:0-5425 GCA_964460935.1 uncultured Terriglobales bacterium
GTGTTCGTCGGATCGTACGTCGGACACCCATTTACGACGGTCCCTGGTGCCGTGAAGGTCCCGGTGTAGCAGATATACGCGTCTTGCAAGGAGTCGGTATAGTTATAGCTCAAATCGAGCGACACCCGGTTGTTAGGAAACAGCGAGAGCGCAAACCCCGCATTGCGGTAGTGCTGATTGAACTGCGTATCGACCTCGCCGTTGCGAGCCTCCCACCAGTTCACCGATCCCGACAGATCCGCCCACCGCACAGGTTTGTACGTCACCCGTCCGCGATAGTTCTGTTGCTGCTTAGGGCTGATGCGGGTAATAAAGATCATGTCGGCATCGGAACATGCCGCCTGACAACCGATCGTGGTCAAGGCCTCAGCTTCCAGGTTGATCCGAAGATTCGTAGTTGGCCGCCACCAAACCCCAAATACCGGGCCCTGCTGGTTGACCGAGATCATGTCGAATTCAAACGGCTCAAAAATATCTTCTGGATCCAAGCTCTCCGGATCCGCGTGGGCCACGCGGCGGTTGCGTATCTTGTAGCCTGCCCGCAGTCCTACATATTTGTCGGGGTTGTACTCGATCTGAATGAGGTTATAGAAGCTCCGCATCCCAAGGAAGGAGGCAAAGTCTGTGGGGGTTGTCGTCGTCGTGCCTAAGGGACTTAACAATGTCACTGCCGGAGGAGTTCCGACCGGCACACCTCGGGTGGAAGTCGAAGTGCTCTCCCATAATCCCGGTAGGTGCCAATTGTCGTAACGAAAGTTTTCACTAATCCGGATCGACTTGGTCACTTCAACCGTTAGTCCAAGGTCAGCCGTGGCGTTCACGCGCCGGGTTGTTGCCGGTCCGCTGAAGGTGTTCTGACGCTCTCCCGTACGTGTTGTCAGACCGTCGAACATCTCCAGATACGGTGTAGTGAGGTCGGTGTTGCTGTAGGTCCCCTGGGCTATGAAATTCACTCGGTGGAAGTAATCCGAAACGACGCGCAGTTGCTCGGTCGGCGTGGTCGAGCGAACCTTCTGGTTCCGCAGATAGGAAAACGCTCCATTACAGGATGGGTTCACTGCTCCGTTTCGGAACGGAGTAGCGCACGGACTGCCTGCCGTCGTGTTCCACGGCAATCCTAGTTCGACCGACGTACCATTTGGCAATAGGTCGGTAGCAAACGTCGCCAGGCTGTAATCGGTGTCGTTCTTTCCGTAATCCAGGAACTGGTCGTAGCTGATCACGGTCTTCGGCAGTATCTTGAAATCGGCCCCGAACCTGTACAGGTTATCTGTGACATTCCAGCCCTGGTAGAGCAAGTAATCCGAACCTTCGTGAATGCTGGAGAACGTTGGGCCGTCCGATCGATTATGAGTCATGCCCACCCGGAAGGACACCTTCGACTGGGGCAATACCGAAAGATCGAAATCGTACATGCGCCGCGTGTTGTAGAACGAGTGCGGCGAAAAATTGACCGGCACGGCAGGATTCGATGTCGGCGGGTTAAGCGGATTCGCCAGCAGGTCGTAATCGAAGTAGTTGTGATCCCGGCGAAACTGGAATGTGAAGTCGTATGCCTTAAATTTTGAAACCCGCGCACGTGCGACGTTCTCCGGATCGCCGCCCCATCCGAAGCTGTTGACTGTCAACTCATCGAACAAGAGTCCGGTGTTTCCCACCGAACGCATCGAAAGCGATTGGTCTAACAGGCGCGGACCCTCGTGTTGGTCAATCAGTGTTTCATACATGGCGTCATTGCCGGTTACATCTGTAAACCGGTATCCAAATTCCACGCTCTGCTGAATTTGGTAGCCGCCGGCTTGCTTCCCATCAGAGTTTATTGCCGGCGTAGTCTGTCCGATCATCGCTATCGAAACGAACAGAGAACCCATCATCAGATAACACCACACTGGCTTCATAATTCCTCCTCCGCGATTGGCGCCCGTTCGTTCTGAGTGCACTGGGCGCCGCTCAAACCGCTGATCGTTTGCACGTTTCCAGGCTTCATGGCTTGAAGAACACCTCGCTGAAGTTGGAACCGTGAATGAAGGAATGACACATCGTGCAGGCCTGATACTTCTGCGCCTGGTTATGTGCCGGCCCAGCCGGCGGTTGAGAAGGAATGTTGTTCATCGACAGCGTGTGGCATTGCAGACAGAGTTGATTGACCTGCGCTACCCTCAGCAATCGAGGATTGGTCGAACCATGTGGGGTATGACATGAAGTGCATCCTTCCGTTTTGACGGGAAGATGCTCGTAGACAAACGGCCCTCGCTTTTCGGTATGACACTTGAAGCAAACCTGGTCTTGTGCCGCCGAGGTGCGTAACTGTTTCTCCAACATGCCGCCATGTTCATTGTGGCAATCGCTGCACTGGATCAGGCCTTCATTGACGCGGTGCCGGAACGGCCGGGAGAATTCAGCCCTCATTTCGGTATGGCACCCGTAACAAAGATTCGGCGTTGCGACCTTCAACAACGAATGCTTCGCTTCCGCGCCGTGGATCGAGTGACAACTCGTGCATCCGATTCCGTTTTCCAAATGAGCAGAGCGATGGAAATTACTGCGATCTCCGGTCTGATGACACTGCTGGCAAACGGCGCTGGCCTTTTCCGGGGTGAGATCAGGGAAACGCACGATCTTCGTCTTGTCGCCACCGCCTTCGACGTGCGCCGATCCGGGACCGTGACAGGATTCACACCCGTGCCATTCCGTATTGCCAGTCTTGCCCGCTGCCAACAGGTGTTCGTGTGGATTCAACTTAAGCTTGTTGCCGATTTCTTCGTGACAACTCTTGCACACGTCGGAGCCAACGTACTGGGCGTTGTTGCTGGTCTCGGTGGCGGGTAAAGGATTCGTGGCTGGTTTGCTTTGAGTCTGGGCCGCAATGAAGCACCAACCCCCAAGCATTACCAAAAGAAAGACCAGTATTTGGGAAGAGAAAACTTGAATTCGTCTGAACATCAAGATCTCCTGCTTGGCTGCGTGTGCAGCCGGTTCTTGAACCATCCTGAAGTACTACATCGGCAAAGTAGCGTGACCCCAATCACCCCAATGGAATTTTACTCAGAATCGCGGGAAAGAGTTCCGCAATGGAACGCTGCCGTCTCAAGTTGATCATTGCCTTCGATGACTTGCATCGAAGTTAGGTGGCCAGAGTTGCCTTGCAATCTAAAGAGAATGTTTGGAAAAAGTATCTGCTCAGTCAGTTTTCTGTGGACAGAGTCAGCGCACTGTGAGCACGAAAGGAATGGTTCCGAGGATCGGCCGCGAGTTCATGCGACTTCTTCCAGGAAGCTAAAAAGTTGACCGAGTGGAGTAACGAACGCGTTATGCACGTGCGCCCATAGCCAGGCGAGGCCGACGCGTGCGCGTTAGCCCAACCGTGCGTACGCGATCGAACGCGACATGCAAGTCCTGACTGAGAAGATGAACCACCTGCAAACAGGCTTCGCGGTGATCCTTTAGAAACTTCAGAAGGTCTTTGCGCTTGATGAAGGCGACCTGCGCATTGTCCAGTGCTTCCGCAGTCAGCTCGTAAGGCTTGCCTGACATGGTGGCGCTCAAACCCAGCACTTCGCCTGTGCCCGCGACACGCAACATCAGCCGCTTGCCGTGTTCCGAACAGACGGAAAGCTTGACACGGCCTTCGCACAGCACAAAGACTCCGCGTGGCACCCTTCCTTCGTGAAACAAGGCCTCGCCCCGGGCGACGTTAATAACGGTTTTAATGCTGTCGAAAGCGAGGAGGGCGTCGGCCGGAAGATCGCAAAACATGCGGTCCGGACGCAGCTCGCATTTGAAGCAGCTGAGATGATGCGTTGCGCTCTCCATATGCGCTGTTATCGCTCTCCTTTGTCCAACGAAACAGTGATTCTAGTCACCAATTGCCGTGACGGTCTCTTCGTCGGGGAAGCGACACGCACCAATTTCCAAACGGTCCGGACCCTGATTCAAGACTTACGACGCGCTGGCGATCGACTTTAGCGCCGCTTTATTACGGATCAGCAGCGTGGAACCTTTCGCCATCACGATCTGACGCTTCTTGAGATCGGCAAACAGCCGCGTTACAGTTTCGCGGGAGGTGCCGATCATCTGTGCAATTTCTTCATGCGTGAGCGCCAATTTCAACCTGGGTTCCAGTTTGTTCTGCTCACCGTTCTTTGCACTCCACTCGAGCAGCAGCTTCGCCAGCTTCTCGGCGGCAGAATGCGACAGACCGAGCGAACGGATCTCGTGACACGCGGCGTTGTACTTGTCACTCAACTGCTCAGCTACCCGGAAGCAAGCATCGGCATGTTCACGCAGGAAGCGCAGAAAATCTTCGCGCTTTACGAAGTTCACCTGACAGGGATCCAGTGTTTCCGCGGTCAATTCGTATGCCTTGCCGGAAACAGTAGCGCTCAGGCCAAGCACTTCGCCGGGTTCGGCAACTTTCAAAATCAACGTCTTGCCATCGGTGGAGCAGATCGACAGTTTTACGCGGCCTTTGCAGAGCACGTAAATTCCCCGGGGCGCCTGGCCTTCAACAAACAGGACGGCGCCTTTCGGATAAGCGGTCGCGTATTTAATAGACTCGAACGCCTGCAACGCGCCGGTAGGAAGATCACAGAATAAACGGTCGGCGCGTAGCTTGCAGGTAAAGCAACTTTCTATAATATCGAGGCCATATGGTGATAGCACGGTACAACCCCCTGTGACACGATCGCGAAGGAAAAGGGCGTCCATCGGTGCCGAGCAGGGGTAGCGGCGTCGTCAACGTTCAGCGACACTGCATTCTGGTTGGGGCGCAGGATGGTCAGCCGTCCTTTCGTGTTTGGAATGTGATCTTTGTCACGCTGATAGTGTCCGTCCGGGTGTCCGCAATTCTCTGTGATAATTCTCACAACCGCATGTGACCAGGTAGGTCGAGGCAATTCGTCTGCAAGGACGCCGTCTTCGTAAGTTCCGTGTTTTCAATTACGGCTCGAAGTTTCACTTTGCATGTCATAACCGGAGGCTGCCCCTTTCGTGACCAATGTCCATGAGGTGTGTGATCTCCCATGCGGCACTGGAAGTGACCTGCAACACATTGCACAATAGACGCATGAACCACACGATTGTGCGAACCGTCGTTCTGACGATTGCTGGGTACACCGTCATTATTTCCACCCTTTTGGCCCAGACTGCGCCAGAAACAGGTAAGGTAATGACCTTACAAATCTCCGCAATATCGTTTCCAGCCGTAGGCACGATCCCAAAGACCTTCACATGCGATGGGCAAGATGTTTCGCCTCTGCTTCGATGGACAGAGGCTCCGTCGTCAACGAAGGCGTTTGCGCTGATCGCCGATGATCCCGATGCACCCGCTGGGACGTGGACGCATTGGCTAATGTGGAACATTCCACCATCAACTCACGAATTGCATGAAGGCATTTCTAAGAATGCGCAACTGCCCGATGGTGCT
>CAYWSM010000295.1:0-4660 GCA_964460935.1 uncultured Terriglobales bacterium
GCTGAAGAGTCGCTGCTGGTTTATTTCGTGCACGTCGATCTGCTGTACGGATCGGTCTGGAACCCCGGATTGCGTAATTACCTCGGCAGCAGCCTGAGTTTTGCCAATGCTTACTGCTTCGTGATCGGGATGATCGCGTCCATGGCGCTGCTGGCGTTTTACTGGAATCGCTCGAAGAAAACTTACCCCACACACAGTTTCGCGGTTCGCACGGCGGTGATTGCGTTGGCTGCATTCGCCGTATCCTGAATCAGATAATCGCTGACACCGCTGATCGGCTGGCACTACACTGACCTGATGCCACGCATCACTTTTCATCCACTCACTCCCGACCGCTGGAACGATTTTGAAACCCTCTTCGGCAAAAACGGCGCCTGTGGCGGATGCTGGTGCATGTCGTGGCGCCTGTCCGCCAAAGATTTCAAGCAGAAGCAGGGCGACGCGAACCGCAAGTCAATGAAGAAGATTGTGGCGAAGGAAATCCCACCCGGCATTCTTGCTTATGACAGCAACGATGCTGTTGGATGGATTGCGCTGTCGCCTCGTGAGATCTTCATTCGCCTGGAGAAGTCACGCGTTCTTGCTCCAGTCGATACCCAGCCTGTCTGGTCGGTCTCCTGCTTCTTTGTCCGTAAAGACCACCGCAAGCAGGGCCTGACCGTAGAACTCCTACAAGCTGCTGCGAAATTCGCGAAGCGTAATAAGGCGAAGATTCTGGAAGGCTATCCACAAGAGTTGACGCAAGTCTTGTCCCCTCCTTTTGTCTGGACAGGACTGGCATCTGCATTTCGCGCAGCAGGGTTCGAGGAAGTAGCGCGGCGGTCGGCGACAAGGCCGATCATGCGACTGTACTTGTAATTCAGCGGTAAATCTCTCGCCGATGCCCGATCATTACTACCAGGATTGTTAGGACGTTGTCGCTGATCTTCGCAAGAAGGCGGTAGTCGCCCACACGATATTTCCAGAACGTGCCGAAGCGTTCACCTTTCAGCGCGCCGCCGATAGAACGAGGATCTGAAATCGATGCCAGCCGAGTTCGCAGGAAAGTAAGGATTCGCTGTTGAACCGTATTATCGAGTTCGTGAAGTTGTCTTTCGGCGCTTTCGGACAGTTCGATGCGCCAGATCTTCTTTTCGGAAGCCAAGGTTCGTGATCACCTCGTCCAGAGGTATCGTTCGCTCTTCGCCGCGTTGGATACGTTCAAGTACCGTCTCCGCCGCATACACGTCCTCCAGGTCTTCGAGATGACGCAGGATCGCCTCGCGGGCGTAAAACGTCTTTGTCCGTCCGGTGTTTTTTGCCAATCGTTCCAGGCGCTTCTCAATGGCTGCAGGAAGTCGAATCGCCAGCATTGCTATACCTCGCTATACAAGTATAGCATTCGGCCGCGATAAGATCCGACCACCAGCTTTTCGGATGTTGCGTTTCGTACTTCGACCCGGTTTGGCGTAATCTATTCTTTTGTACCTGGAGTTATTCTCATGTCGAACTGGATGTCCCGTCCTCTCCACGAAGTTGATCCCGATGTAGCCACTGCTATCGACAACGAAGTACGCCGCCAGCACGAAGGGCTGGAACTCATTGCCTCCGAGAACTTCGTTTCCGAGGCTGTGCTCGAAGCCATGGGTTCGGTTTTCACGAATACGTATGCGGAGGGATATCCCGGCAAGCGCTATTACGGCGGATGCGAATTCGCCGACGTGGTCGAGAACCTTGCGCGCGGCCGCGCCAAAAAACTTTTCAGCGCCGAGCACGCCAACGTGCAGCCGCACTCAGGGTCGACCGCCAACATGGAAGCCTATGGCGCTGTGCTGAAGCCGGGCGACACCATCCTGGGACTGAACCTCGCCCACGGCGGACACCTCACGCACGGGCATCACCTGAACTTCTCGGGCAAGACGTACAAGATCGTGCCGTACGGCGTGCGGAAAGATTCCGAGACGATCGACTACGACGAACTGGAACAGATTGCCGAACGCGAACGGCCGAAGCTGATTGTGGGCGGTGGCAGCGCGTATCCGCGCGTCATCGATTTCGCCCGCATGCGGCAGATCGCGGATAAAGTTGGCGCGCTGTTCATGGTCGATATGGCGCACTTCGCCGGACTGGTCGCGGGTGGGGCGCATCCATCGCCGGTTCCACATGCGCACATCGTCACGACCACTACCCACAAGACGCTGCGTGGACCGCGCGCAGGCATGATCTTGTCGAAGCAGGAGTTCGGGGCGGCCATCGACAAGGAAGTATTCCCCGGCGATCAGGGCGGCCCGCTGGTTCACATTGTTGCGGCGAAAGCAGTTTGCTTCCAGGAAGCGATGCAGCCCAGCTTCAAGGAATATGCGCGGCAGGTCATCGCGAACGCCAAGGCACTGGCTGAGACGATGCAGAAGGAAGGCTTCCGGATTATCTCCGGCGGCACCGACACGCACCTGATGCTGGTGGATGTTTTCTCGGCGGGCATGCTGGGAAGCGAAGCGGAAAAGGCGCTGGGCGAAGCGGGCATTACAGTGAATAAGAACGCTATCCCGTTCGACACAAATCCGCCGATGAAGCCCAGCGGGATTCGGCTGGGATCGCCGGCATGCACGACGCGCGGCATGGCTGAAGTCGAGTTCCGGCAGATCGGCCGCTGGATCGCCGATGCGCTGCGGCATCGCACAGAACCGGATTACCTGGCGAGAATTCGACGCGAGGTACGGGAATTGGCCGATGCGTTTCCGCTTTATCCGGAGCGTCGCGAAAAGGCCAGCGCACTCGCAGGCGCATAAGTTCGTGGAAATCTGAAACTCGCCGCAATGGTCTGTTTCGTGCTGTAATCTCAGCGTGCGCCGGGCGCTTATCTTTATCGTTCTCCTCGCGACGTCATTCGCCGCGGCGCAATCTCATCTGAACAGCGAAGTCGCGCGGATCATGCAGGAGCGCCGCGGTGCGGCCGCCGTGCTGGATCTCAAGTCCGGCAAACTTCTCGCTGTTTACCATCCTGATGTCGCCGCGCGGCGGTTGGCCATGCCGGGGTCAGCGGTGAAGCCCTTCACGCTAATGACGCTAATTGATTCGGGTAAGGTCAAGCCCGATGAGAAGTTCCTTTGCCGCCGCGATGTGCGCGTCGGCAAGGTGAATCTGACGTGCAGCCATCCACAGACAGGACAGCCATTCGACGCCGCGACGGCGCTGGCCTACTCGTGTAACGACTACTTTACGACCATGGCCGGGCGGCTCACCGGCCAAGAATTGCGAGAGGCGTTCGTTCGCGCTGGGTTGTCGGCAAAGGCTGGATTGCTGCCGAACGAAGTGACCGGATCCGTTGTGTTGACACAGACGCGCGAGCAACGGCAGCTCCAGGCGATTGGGGAGTTTGGAGTACATGTGACTCCGCTGGAGCTACTGGCCGCGTATGGCAAGTTTTCCCGCTATATATATGTGTCGCGAAACTTGCCGGGATGGGACGCTGCCTTTGAAGGACTCCTGAACTCGACTGACTACGGCATGTCACGGCTCGGGCAACCGAAGGGTCTCCGCGTAGCGGGCAAGACTGGCACATCGCGCGCGGAGGAAGGGCCGTGGACACACGGGTGGTTCGCCGGGTGGGCTCCGGCGAATGATCCAAAGGTGGCTGTGGTTATCTTTCTGGAGCACGGAACGGGACCGGCTGACGCGGCGCCGCTTGCGGCACAAATCTTGCAGGCGTGGATGGCGGAGACGAAGTGAAACGCCTGATCTTCGTGGTGTGCCTGCTGCTTGCGACGTCTGCGTCGGCGGAACGAACTGTACTTGTGCGGCTGTTCTGGCTGCATCCACCGGAGAAGATACGCGTCGAGCCGAACGGCGCGAGTGTGCGGTCGTGTGTGACATGCACGGCAAAGGCACTCACGGCGGCGGTGGATGTCGATGCGCACCGACCGCAAGCTTCGGTCATCGATGGACGTGCGCGCATCTCGGGCGACGGGTTTCAGCCGTTCACAACAGATGGCGAACTGGCGATCGAGCCGCGCGATGGCGTGCTGCTGCTGACGCTGAAGATGCCGCTGGAGGATTACGTCGCGGCGGTGCTGGCGGGCGAGAGCGCGGGATTCAAGTCGGACGAGGCGCTAAAGGCGATGGCTGTGGCGGCGCGAACGTATGCCGTTCACTTCGGCGCGCGTCACAAACTGGAGGGATTCGATTTTTGCGATACGACGCATTGCCAGGATGTGCGGCTGGGGCTGGAATCGGCGCGCGTGAAAGCCGCCGTGGCCGCGACCGAAGGCGAGTTGCTTTGGTTTGCGGGACGCCCGGCGGCGACGTATTACCACCGCAGTTGCGGCGGCGAGTTGGAGGACGCGACGGCACTCGATCCGGAACTGCGGGTTCCCTACCTGCGGCGGCATCAGGATCAGTACTGTCCGCGAGCGGACGAGTGGCACAGCGACATCAGCAAGACCGACCTCGCAGGCGCACTTAGTAAGTTCGTGCGTGGACCGCTGGCAACAGTGCGTGTCACGGCGCGAACGGAGTCGGGGCGCGTGCGGATGGTTGTCGTCAACGATCGGCCGGTGAGCGGAACGGATTTCCGGTTGGCGATCGGTCGCGCGCTCGGCTGGGACAAAGTTCGCAGCGATCTGTACGAGATTCAGGATCGCGGCGATCGCATTTCGTTTCGCGGACGCGGCCAGGGACATGG
>CAYWSM010000296.1:0-1969 GCA_964460935.1 uncultured Terriglobales bacterium
CAGACGGATTGACCGGGCTGAAACTTCGAAGGCTGGAAGACTTGCTCGCAATAGCGACAACGCCGTTCGATCATACCGGCGTTGTCTCACTGACGGCTCAGGCCGATTTAGAAGCTTTTATAGAGTGCGTACCGCGTCCCCCCCGATGGCCATTTCGCAACTGCAAAACCGGCCAAACTGCGGTTGTTTTATTCCGGCGATGACAGCCTAATCACCCAGCCAGACATGCAAAGGGCTGTCTTTACGGGTCAGACCGTTACCGCCACCATCATCTTCCGCGCGACTTCGCCGGAGCGCGCCCACCTGCGTCCTTATAGCGGTGCTCGTACGTTCTCATTTTGACCCGCCACTTTTCAAGATCGGCCACATCCTCAAAAAGATCCTCGGTGAATACTTTCCGGAGCGCCGTCGTAAGCATGAACAGACCGGATTCCAACATCAACTCAGCGTAGTAATAATCGTCGTGATTGATGCGTTGTCCGCCTGTGCTGATGAGGTCATGCTTGTCGCGGTATGGTTGCTCCGGGATTTCCTGGCCGTGTGCGATGATGTTCCGAAATTCATAGAGGTCTTTGATCACTTCCCGGACGATTGTCTTGGGCCGGTCATTCATTAGCGAGTCCGGCGGAAAAACCATCGAGTCCGGGCCAAGGAATCCGCCCAGGCGCTGCATGAAGGGTGAAATTTCGCCGGCCATAAAAAGCATGTCCAGCGCCATTACGAACATCAGCGAACCCAAGTTAACGTTGCCAATCTGCATGCCGTGTTCGAGCAGCAGGATCGGGTTCTGTAGGCGAACGAGCTTCTCCGCAAATGCGCGGCGGACGCCCCGGTAAACGTCGTCGAAAGTCCCGAGGCCTTGATGCTCCAGTTGCGTGATCCGCCCGAGAAGCGTGCTGCAGAGCTCCTTCGGGTGATGGCTACCGATGTTGTCCCAACCTTCGGAAGTCTCCTGGAACTTCAGGAAGACATGCTTGGCCCCGGTCGGGCAGATGATTTGGAGGGTCATGGCCGCGTGGTGCGCTGCTTCGTAGAGTTCATCGCCCACGTCTCCGAACGAGTGCTCGTATTGTTTCGCTGCGCAGAGCCAGTATCGAGTGTTCGCTAAGTCCTCCCGCTCTCGGTCCGAAATGAATCCTTTGACAATCGAGACATCCCAGCGGATCGGGGTGAGCTCCCGAATTGAGATTCCGTTTGCGAACTCGTGTGACTTTGAGACCGCTGAGTATCTCAGCGGCGTTGCGACGAGCACCTTTGGCATGTCACCAGCCTATCCGAAACCAAGCCGATCGACATGGCATTGCAACCCACGACTACTTGGCTGATGACTGCATTGCAGAATCGCAAAATTGCGCAGAAATTGCCCAAGCTGGCTTATGGCGGCGGCAATGCCCCGTTGCTGAAAGTTGCTGGAATTGTTCCTCCCATGGTGTACGGTCGGTCGCATAGGCGATACGGCCCTTAATGGCGCTGGCCCGCGTCGCTGCGCCTTTCTCCTTGCCGTAGGCGGCGCGGCACTTCGCGCGCTCGCTTCCACAAATCCACAAACAGCGGACCGCCTACTACTGGATCGGTACAGGAACAACTATAGGATTATGTGCCCCCAGTTTGCCGATCCTTCCGCCCCCAATACGCCGAGAAACTGCCCATTTTACGCCCCCAGTTCACCGAGGAAAAGTCAATCTTCCACAGGGGTCCGATGCAAACATGCGGGGCGCGCCCCCAGAATGCCGAATCCGTCGGCGGACCGGATCTGAAGCGGTGAATCCCCGCGCTGAAACGCCCCCAAAATGCCGATCCACGTCGGCGAGCGCTCGCAAGCGCCCCCAGAATGCCGAACTACCGCGCCCCCTTTCGGTCAGCCCATCACTTCTCCCGCAATCGCAGCCGTCCGAGGTCACGAAGAGCCGTTCTGACGCCCTACGGAATGGAGGGACCGTGGAGAACACATCAAACATCCTGACCATCA
>CAYWSM010000297.1:0-8348 GCA_964460935.1 uncultured Terriglobales bacterium
GCATCATTCGTGAATTTCCCGAACGCGGAATGATGGAAGTCGCCGAACCCATTGGCGTGATCCTCTCCATGACGCCGATTACGAATCCCACGTCAACGGTATTGTTCAAGTGCATTATGGCGATCAAGACGCGAAACGCCGTCATCTTCAGCCCGCATCCGAACGCCTGGCGTTGCTGTTCTGAAGCGGTGAAGATCATGTACGAAACCGCCGTAAAGCACGGCGCTCCCGAAGGCGTCTTCACCTGCCTGGAGTCGCACACCCACGAAGACAATGCCTACCTCATGCACCACAAAGACATTGGCCTGATCGACGCCACCGGTGGTCCGGGCGTCGTGAAGGCGGCCTACAGTTCGGGAAAACCAGCGCTGGGCGTTGGCCCCGGTAACACTCCTGTCTATTTGGAAAAAACGGCCGACTTGAACATGGCCATCGTTGACATTATCACTTCCAAGACCTTCGACAACGGCACCATTTGCGCCTCCGAGCAAACGGTCGTCATCGACGACGAAATCTACGATTCAGCCCTCAACACATTCGCGGAACTTGGCGCTCACCTCTGCAACGAAAAAGAAGCGGCGTTGCTGTCGAAGACTGTCATCGACCCGGCCACTGGCTTTATGCAACAAATGGCCGTAGGGCAAAAAGCAACGAACATCGCCAGGTTCATCGGATTGTCAGTAAAGCCGAAGACAAAGCTGCTAATCGCCCCTATCCAGGGAGTTGGCCGCGAATACCCACTTTCGGCCGAAAAGCTGTTCCCCGTTCTGGCCGTCTATCGTGCCAAGTCAACCGATGAAGCCCTGAAAGTCTGCATGGACGTGAACCGTGCCGGCGGCCTCGGCCACACGGCCGTCGTGTTCTCCAACAACGACACCGTCGTACAGAGATTCAGCGAGGTCATCAACGCTGGCCGCATCATCGTGAACTCCCCTGGTTCAATCGGCGCTCTCGGCGGCGTTTACAACGACATGGTCCCGACTTTCTCCTTCGGATGCGGCACTGGCGGCGGCAACAGCACCACCGATAACGTCAACGTTTACCACTACCTGAACATCAAGCGCGTTGCGCGCAGGACACAAGCTCACATGTGGTTCCGTGTTCCCAACCAGATTTACTTCAACATGAACGCCGTCGAGAACCTTCGCAGCTTCTCATCGCGTTCAACCCTTATCGTCACCAACCCGGCTCTCGAACAGATGGGCCATCTCGGAATCGTGCGCCGGCACATCCCTCCAGAGACAATGATCCGCACGCTGCTCATCCCTGACGCGGAACCATGCGCCAGCGTGGTGATGCAAGGTGTCGAAGCCTTGAACGCCTACAAGACCGACCAGATCATCGCGCTCGGTGGAGGATCGGTAATCGACGCGGCGAAGATCATGAAGTTGAAATATGAATCGCCGCAAGCCGATCTCGAAGAACTGGCAGCTCCATTCCTCGATCTGCGCAAGCGAGTCGTGCAGTATCCAACGGAAAAGGTGAACCACGCCCGCCTGATCGCCATCTCCACCACCAGCGGGACCGGTAGCGAAGTCACGCCATTCGCGGTGCTCTCCGACAAGGAACACGGACGCAAAGTCACACTCGCCGACTATTCCCTCACCCCGGACGTCGCGATCGTCGACCCGCAGTTCGTCATGTCGATGCCCAAAGGGCTCACCATCGACACCGGCATCGATTGCCTCACCCACGCCCTCGAGGCCGGCGTTTCCATCTTTGCCTCACCCTATACCGACTCTAACGCAATGCAGGCCGTCCGGATGGTCTTCAAGTTCCTCCCCATCGCTGTTGAGAATCCGCGCGATGAGGAAGCTCGCACCATGATGCACAACGCTGCCTGCATCGCCGCCATAGCATTCTCGAACGCTTCCGTCGGTGTGAATCATGCGCTGGCGCACTCGTTCGGAGCCTACTTCGGCATCTCTCACGGACGCGCCAACGCCCTCATGCTGCCGCACGTGATCGCCTATAATGCGTCGGTTCCGACCAAGTTCATGCCTTCACCGAACCAGCGTGCGTATATCGCGCACAAGAAGTACGCCATGATGGCCGACCTGTTGGGCCTCGGCGGAAAAACAGTAGAGGAGAAAGTCGCCAACCTTGTGAAGGCCACCGAACAACTGCTCGATCAACTCGGAGTTCCCAGGTCGATCGCCGATCTCGGTATCTCTAAAGAAGATTTCGAGAAGGCATTGCCGCAGCTCGTCGAACACGCCTTCGACGATCCATCGTGGCGTTCGAATCCTCGCATGCCCTTGCTGAAAGAACTTACCGAACTCTTCCAAGCGGCGTACCAGGGTCGCGGCCCTGTTCGCGAAGCGGCAAAGAAACAATCCGCATAGAAGGTGACATCATGGCGACGATTGCTGAGTGGGTGAAGATGGACGCCAACAATCTCGAGCAGAGCCTGCACGAGGCCCGAGAAAAGCTGAATTGCGCCGACCGCGAGCTGGTGCTCGACTTCGCTGCCATCGGCAGAATCGGAAGCAACGCTCTCATTGCACTTGAGCAGCTAAGCGCGTCTGCGCAGGAGAAGTCAGTCAAGCTCGTGCTCAGGGGCGTTACCGTGGAAATTTATCGCGTGCTTCAGGCGGCCAAGCTAGCGAAACACTTTTCGTTCCTGCCCTAGCGTCCAGGTCGTCAGCCGCTCTTCAATCGGCCATTCACACGCCGAAGTCCAGACCTTCACTTGCGATCACGAGACGCAACCAGCGCCTCCGGATACTCGTTCGCTATAATCGTTTGTTTACCCTGACTTCATTTATGTCACTGGAACAGAAGATCTACGAACTCCGCCGCGACAAGCTGCGCCAGATCGAGGCGCTCGGCCAACTCGCATACCCTTACAAATACGAATTTACCCAGCTCGTCCCGCAGGTCCTGGCTGATTACGGCGAGAAGCAGGGTCCCGAACTGGAGGCGAACCGCGTCGAGGTGCGCGTCGCCGGACGGATTATGGCGATCCGTGTCATGGGCAAAGCTGCCTTCCTGCACATCCAGCAGGCCGGACAGCGCCTGCAGGTCTATGTGAAGAAAGACGATGTCGGTGAGAAGGGCTTTGAGCTATTCAAACTCCTCGATATCGGCGACCACGTGGGCGTTAAGGGCTACCTCTTTCGCACCCGCACGAATGAGCTGACGGTGCATGCGCAGGAGATCGCTTTTCTATCGAAGGACCTCCTTCCACTTCCGGAAAAGTGGCACGGCCTCACCGACGTGGAGCTTCGCTACCGCCAGCGTTACGTCGATCTATTCATGAATCCCGAAGTGCGCGAAGTTTTCGTGAAACGCGCGCAGATCGTTCGCGCCATTCGCAAGTTCTTCGACGATCGCAATTACGTGGAAGTCGAGACGCCCATGATGCAGCCCCTCTATGGCGGCGCTGCGGCGCGCCCTTTCGTTACGCATCACAACACGCTCGACATCGACCTGTACCTCCGCATCGCTCCTGAGCTGTACCTGAAACGGCTTACCGTCGGCGGACTCGATCGCGTCTATGAGATCAACCGAAACTTCCGCAACGAAGGCATCTCGACGCATCACAACCCTGAATTCACCATGCTTGAGTTCTACCAGGCATACGCCGACATGTACGACATGATGCAGATCACCGAAGACCTGCTCTCCACGGTCGCGAAGACCGTCACCGGCGGAACCAGGGTGAAGTTCGGCGATCACGAAATTGATTGGGGCAACTGGCAGCGCCTAACCATGCGCGAGGCCATTCTCAAGTACTGGCCCGACGAAGCCGGAGAGAGGCCCACACTCAACGATTTCGATACCGCCGAATCTGTTGGCCGATTGGTCGCCCGTCTGAACGCCGCCCGTACGCCGCACATGCCGCACGATCCGAAAGCGCCTGCCGGAAAAACGATCGCCGAATTGTTTGAAGCCGTCGCAGAGGAGCATCTCATCCAGCCGACGATCATCTACGAGTTCCCGATGGCGATTTCGCCTCTGGCGAAGAACAGCCGTAAGCCTGAGGATCGCGAGAACTGGGTCGAGCGTTTCGAAGTATTCGTCGGCGGACTCGAAATCGGCAATGCCTTCAGCGAACTCAACGATCCCGAAGAACAGCGCCGCCGCTTCGAAGCTCAACTTGCCGAAAAGGCCCGTGGTGACGAAGAAGCGCACCAAATGGACGAAGACTACGTCCGTGCGTTGTCCTACGGATTGCCGCCGACCGGCGGCGAA
Organism: uncultured Terriglobales bacterium; assembly: GCA_964460935.1. Lineage (GTDB taxonomy): Bacteria > Acidobacteriota > Terriglobia > Terriglobales > Acidobacteriaceae > DATMXP01. Next base: position 4,198 of record CAYWSM010000297.1, read on the forward strand.
GGCATCGGTATTGATCGCGTCACCATGTTGATGACCAACTCGCAGTCGATCCGCGACGTCATCCTCTTCCCGCTGATGAAACCCGGAAAGGTACAGGAGTTGGTGACAGAAGAAAGTAGTTAGTGGTTAGGAGTTAGGAGTTGGCCTTTCCAGTCGCTTTGTAACTGGAAGGATCGTTCAAATCGAGTGTTGGTTGCTAACTCCCAACCCCTAACTCCTAACTACTTTTCTCATCCAGCTGAATCTAATAAGAAAAACCATGTCTTTTGATCTCGACCAGGAATCCCGCCGCCGTCTTGGCTATAAGCTCATCGACCTCATCAACGACTACTTTGATTCACTGCCGGAACGCCGCGTGCAGCTTCCGCTCGAAGAACGCACATTCGAGCAGCTTCACGAGCGCATGCCCGAAGCTGGCGAAGACGCAGCCAAAGTGCTCGATGAGATGACCCGCGAGCTAATCGACAAGGGCTTTCATGTACCCGCCGCCAACTACTTTGGGCTCATGAATCCCACGCCGACCTACATGGCGGTGCTCGCCGAAGCCTTTGTTGCTGCTATCAATCCTCAACTGGCGTCGCTCGCCCGGTCGCAGTTAGCATCGAAGATCGAAGCCGAGACCGTCCGCTGGATTGGCGAACGCATCTGGCCTGCACCGACGAAATTCGACGGCACCTTCACCAGCGGCGGAAACGAAGCGAACTTCAGCGCCCTCGCCATGGCGCTTGCCCGGCATTTTCCCTGCGCCATCGAGGATGGGTTTGCCGGATCAGGCGACCGCCCCGTCCTGTATTCGTCGGCGGAAAGCCATCACTCGCTCGACAAATCGGTTGGCCTCCTCGGGATCGGAAGAAAATCCCTTCGCCGCATTCCGGTGAACTCGCGCATGCAACTCGATACGCAGGCGCTCGAGCAACGCATCATGCAGGACCTCGCGTCGGGATTCAGGCCGTTCTGCGTTGTCGGCACCGCCGGGACAACCAACTCCGGCGCTGTCGATGACCTCAACGCTCTCGCCGATATCTGCCAGCGCTACGGACTATGGTTCCACGTGGATGGCGCCTACGGAGCCGCCGCGGCATTCAGTGACAAGCATCATAGCCTAGTGAGCGGACTGGAACGCGCGGACTCCGTCACCATCGATCCACACAAGTGGCTCGCTATGCCCTTCGCGGCGGGTGTCGTCCTGACCAAGCGCGCTGAGATGCTCCAGACTACGTTCAGCGTCTCCACGCCTTACATGCCGAGGGTCGCCGGCGCTACGATCATCGATAACTTCAAAGTTAGCGCGCAATGGTCGCGTCGCATGAACTCCCTCAAGCTCTGGCTCACTCTCCGCGTCCACGGCCGCCAGGCTTACGAGGAACTCATCGGCCGCCAACTGAAGCTTGCACGCCAATTCGCCGACTGGATCAGGCAATCCGAGTACTTCGAACTTGTCACCGACCCGCAACTGACGATTGTCAACTTTCGCATCAAAGGTGTGCCCAAGTCCGAAGTTGCAGCCGCAAATAAAACACTCGTCGAGGAAATCACTCGCGACGGCAAACGATGGATCTCAACCACCGTTGCCGGAGGCCAACCCGTGATCCGGATGATGGTGATCAGCTATCTGACGAGCAAGAAGCAGTTGGAGGAGTTGGAGCAAGCGCTCACCACGGCAGTGCGGAAGAGCATTGTCGGGATTCGCTAGCTCAACGCGAACACGCAGGTCTTTCACGAAAATAGGGGGTACCCCCCCTCTGGCTCGATCTTTAGAATCAGCCAGTTACACGATTCCTCCCGTAAGAACTTATGAATCAATGTGTTAGGAGTAACAACTGAATAATCAGTCAGTTACAAGCAATTGCATTCAACGATTCCCGGATGTCAAAGAGCAGCCTCCCCAGCACTTCCTGGGGAGGATTTTCGAGGCAAAAGAGCAAAAGCTGGCGAAGAACTGTCTTCACCAGCTTCGATTTTCAGTATGAATATTCGCGGTATGGATGAAAAGTAAAATCGAACGATGACGTTAGAATTTGCGTCCTTCTCTTTCCCGTTGTGGAACCCCTTGCAGGTTGAGTGCCGTTTACGCTGTTGTTAGCTGCCGCGCTTTGCGCAGACAAAAAAATTTTCGCGAGTTCCACATTTAATACTCTTCTGTTCGACTCCCCAACTAAGCCACTCACTGTCTCTCTGTCACCATTCCCTTACATAGCGGCTGCTTTCGTCGCGGCCGTTTTCCATTACCTCACACCCCCTAGTGCGCTACGTCACAGACCCATTTGACATGGAACTCAACAATCTAGGTCAAACCTCATGAGCATAAATATCGGATTAGACGTTGGCGCTGTCAGCCTGAAGCTTGCCGCCATGGGCGCACCCGGCGATGCCGCACAGCTTGCGTCATTGACTCGCAGTAATCCCGAGTTTTTCCCGGCACAGTTCCCCCGGGAAAGCGCGTTCGCGGACCGTCCGCTCGTGTTGTCGAAGTACCGCCGCATTCAGGGCAGCCCGGTACAATCCACCTTCGATCTGCTGAAGGAACTCTACGAGCACGTCCCCGAAGAAAACGTCGAAGGCATCCGCGTCACGGGATCAGGCAGCCAGTTGCTCGCCAAGTTGATGGGCATCTATTTCGAGAACGAGTTCCGTGCTGTCGCCAAGGGAATCCGCATTTTCTACCCCGATGTGCGAACCGTCTTCGAAATGGGTGGTGAATCGTCGAAGTATATCCGGCTGGAACCCACCAACGAGTCGCGTTATCTCGGCATCACCGACTACTCCTCGAGCGGCGACTGCGCCGCCGGTACCGGTTCGTTTATTGACCAGCAGGCCACGCGTCTTCTTTATAAGGTGGAAGATGTCGGCCCGGTCGCCTGCTCGGCTAGTTGCTCCGCTCGCGTTGCCGGACGCTGCTCCGTTTTCGCCAAGTCCGACATGATCCACGCCCAGCAAAAGGGCTACACCACCGACCAGATTCTCAAGGGCCTCTGCGAAGCCGTCGCGCGCAACTTCAAATCATCCATCGTCAAAGGACGCCACGTCACCAAGCCCGTGGCCTTCATCGGCGGAGTCGCCCAGAACGAAGCCGTCCGCAATGCCATGGCCGAGGCATTCAAGCTTGGAAACAGCGATCTCTTTGTGCCCGAACTTCACGCCTGGATGGGAGCGCTTGGCGCGTCGATGTTCGAAGCCGAGGAATGGAAGAAGCGCAGCTTCAAGCGCATCCATCAACTCAAACAGCACACCGGCAAGCAGCAGTTTGCCTGTTCCGACCCGCTCTCGATGGAGAAGGTGAAGCTCCTCCGCGACCATGTGCAGGACCCGCCACTTCCGCCGAAGGGCCAGAAGGTTCCGGCCTATTTAGGTATCGACATCGGCTCGGTTTCGACGAACCTCGTCGTTATCAATGAAGAAGGCCAACTGCTGCACGAGATCTATCTGCGCACCCAAGGCCGTCCGATCGAAGTTGTACAGAAAGGTCTCCAGGAGATCCAGGAGCTTATCGCTGACCGCATCGACATCAAGGGCGTCGGCACCACCGGCTCCGGACGCGAATTGATCGGCGAACTCATCGGCGCTGACACCGTCAACGACGAGATCACAGCCCATAAGACCGGTTCCACCCACGTTTGCACCATTCTCGGCATGGAGCCCGTTGACACGATCTTCGAAATTGGCGGACAGGACTCGAAATTCATCCGCCTCAACAAAGGTGTCGTGGTCGACTTCACCATGAATGAAGCATGCGCCGCCGGCACAGGATCGTTCCTCGAAGAACAGGCCGAAAAACTCGGTATCTCGATCAAGGGCGAATTCGCCCAGATGGCGCTAGCTTCCAAGTCGCCGGCCCGCCTCGGTGAGCGCTGCACCGTCTTCATGGAACGCGATGTAACTGCATTGTTATTGAAAGGCGCTGAGGTCGGCGATCTCGCCGCCGGACTGGCTTACTCCGTCGCACTGAATTATCTGAACCGTGTCGTCCGCGGACGCAAGATCGGCAAGAACATCTTCTTCCAGGGCGGAACCGCCTACAACGACGCAGTTGCCGCCGCTTTTTCGCAGATCCTCGGACAGAAGATCATCGTGCCACCGCACAACGGAGTCATTGGCGCGATCGGCATGGCCCTCATCGCGCAAGAGCGCATGAAGCATTCGCACGAAGCCAG
>CAYWSM010000298.1:0-5609 GCA_964460935.1 uncultured Terriglobales bacterium
TGATTCCGCCGTCAACATGCTCGCGGCTCTCAGCGACTTCCTTCGCCATTTGCTTAAGGATTCGAGCCAGCATGTTTCGTTTGCCGAGGAACTGGAGTTCTTACGGAAGTATCTCGATATCGAGAAAATGCGCTTCGGCGACCGCCTCAAGATCGTCATTGATGTCCCATCCGACCTGCTCTCCGCCCGGGTTCCCAGCCTCATTCTCCAGCCGATGGTCGAAAACTCCATCAAACACGGCATCTCGCGGAGGGTTGCCGGCGGCGAAATCCGGTTGTCCGCAGCGCGCCGGAACGGCACTTTGAACGTATGCGTCTACAACGACGGTCCCAGTTTGCCCTCTGACTGGGAAGCTTCCAGCGTGGGCGTCGGCATTGCCAATGTGCGCTCGCGCCTGCAAGCCCTTTATGGAGATCGCTTCGCTTTCCACATCGAGAACCGCTTACCGGACGGCGTGCAGGTCACGCTGAGTGTTCCCTTCGAGCCAAGGTGATCCGTGCCTTCTGATACAGGCAAAATCCGCGCGCTGATTGTAGACGATGAGCCGCCCGCGCGTGCCAGTGTGCGCGTTTTGCTCCTTCGTGATCCGCAGGTGGAAATTATCGGCGAGTGCGGATCGGGCAAAGAGGCTGTCTCCGCCATACGCTCCGCCAACCCCGACCTTGTGTTTCTCGATGTGCAAATGCCGGAGTGTGGTGGCTTCGATGTCCTCGAAATGCTCGGCGCCGATCTACCCGCCGCTATCGTTTTCGTTACCGCCTACGACCAGTTCGCCTTACGCGCATTCGACGCTGGTGCGCTCGACTATCTGCTCAAGCCCTTTGACAATCAGCGCTTCGAACTTGCTCTCATGCGTGCCAAGCAGAAGATCCAGGCGGAGAACCGGCCGTCCAGGAAATCGGAACGGCTAGCCATCAAGCTTGGTGGCGAAGTGCTCTTCGTCCCGATCGTCGACATCGATTGGATTGAAGCCGCGGACTACTATTCCTGTTTGCACGTTGGGAGCAAATCGCATTTGATTCGCCGGACCATGTCGGAACTCGAGAGCGATCTCGATCCACAAATCTTCTGCCGCATCCACCGTTCCGCCATTGTGAACCTCAACCGTGTGCGTGCGCTCGAGACCGATCGTGAAGGCGAATACGAGGTGCGATTGCACGACGGCACAACGATTCGGTTGAGCCGCCGCTATCGGAACATATTGCAATCGCGAATGGAAATTAAGTAACGATGTCGTTATAAAAATACGAGATAACGTGCTGAGGCTACTGTCCGCCTCTCTTAATAATGAAAGCGGTCTTATCGTCGATGCGATCCGGTTCACCGGCAGCCCGCCAGATTTCATCTTGCTTGACGGCGTGATCCAGCACGGCCTGGCATATTTCTCGCGCCGATTTTCCGTGGTTCTTGCGCATGACCTCCTGCAGCTTCAGCCGCTCTTCTTCGTCGTATCCGTCGTATACCCCGTCGGTGTAGAGGAAGAGGATGTCGCCAGGTCCCATTAACTTGATCTCGGCTACGTCCGACGCGTTTGCTCGCCGCTTCCGGAATTGCATCGACTGGTACCGCTTGCGGTCCGGATGGTCTTCCGGAATCTGCAGCCCAAGCGCGAGGAACTGCACCATACCGTCGCGATCGACATCCATGAACCGTTCGAACTCGGCGGAATAGACCAGCGGCGGCGGATGTCCGAAATTCAAGAAGCGGAAATAGCCATACGGATGCACCTCACCATACAGCATGGTCGCGATCTCGCGGGTTTCGTCTTCGCCCCTGCCGAGGGCATTGCGGGCGGTGACGGAATGCGCGAGCCGCAGGTTGATCTTCTCGAACATTTCCATCGTCGTCTTGCCGCGACGGTCGAGTTCGGAAAGCATGAATGCCTGGAAGGTGTCGTGAACGGTGGACGCGATCTTCGCCGAAATCAGGCCATGGCCTTGCGCATCGACCAGTAATACGCCGGCCATGTTGTATAGGTCGTGCAGGTCTTCGGCCACGCGTACCTGTTCCGAACTACGCGCCCAGCGATAGTTCTTTTCCAATTCCGGCGTAAATCCCGGACGCGAGCGCAACCACTCAACGTGATCGTCCACCGAGTTCCGTGGCGGTGCACCCGGAGGCATCGGTTCCAGATATAGCTGTGCCAGATGCTGTGCGCGTTCGATGCGCGCGTCGATGTCGTAACGTTGTTGAAAGTTGATGTACTCGAAGAGATCGCCGCCTACCGTGCCGGCCGGAATCGAGTTTCCGTACATCTCGATTCCAGGCAAATGCGGAATGACGCCCTCAACCGGCATCAACCGCTTGCGCAGGTATTCGTCGATACTCGGATACATGTTCGGTGAAACCATACGGCCATTCTACGGGACGAATGCGTTATCGCATGGCCACTAGGCTTGAATTTACGTAGATTCGAGGTCTTTTTCCCAGGTCTCGGCTACCAGTTCCTTACCAAAGCTCTTGTTGTTATGACGCGCGACGATATGAAATCCGGTGTTTTCATAGATTCCGCGCGCGGCCGTTAGACAACTCTGGGTCCAGAGGGTGATTTTTTGATACCCCACTTGCTTCGCAAATCTGATGCACTCATCCACCAGCCGCTTGCCGATACCGAGTCCACGTGCGGAGGGTTCGACATATAGCAATCGTAATTTTGCGGTCACAGCGTCTTTCTTGACCAGGAAAACCGATCCGACGATTTCGCCTTTGCGTTCGGCGATCCAGCACCGCTCGTGTTTGGGGTCGAAGTTCTTCACGAATTCCGCTGCGATTTCGGCTACCAGAGCCTCAAAACGCTCGTCCCAGCCATATTCCTGCGCGTACAGCGCGCCATGCCGATGCACCACCCAGCCCATGTCTCCCGGTTGTGGCGGACGCAGCACATAGGATTCGGAGGCGTCATCTCCATCACCCAGTACATCTCGAATGGTCGCCATGCTTGCGATCAGTTTTTTCTGCTCCGACTCCGGCAGTCGGGCAAACAACGCCTTTACCTGATCGCTCGAAGCGCGATCCAACGGCTTGAACGTATTGCGACCCTTTGCTGTAAGCGTGAGCACGACGGCGCGCTGATCCGTTTCCTTCGGCTCCTTGTCAATCAGTCCGTGTTCGTGAAACTTGCGCAGTATCCGGCTTAGGTAGCCAGGGTCGAGGCCTAATGTCTGGGCGAGATTCTTCGCAGTGATGCCGTTGCCATGTGCCAGTTCGTAAAGGATCCGCACTTCCGTAAGCGAGTACTGGCTATCCAGCAGACCTTCCTGAAGCAGGCCTATCTGCCTGGTGTAGAAGCGGTTAAAGGCTCTTATGGCTTCGATTCTCCGGTCCATACATCACCTCAACCAAGCCACTATGCAATAGTTAATTGCCCCAGTCAACTAATTTATTGCTTGTAGTTGAGGCTGCAGGTTAATCAATGGAAGGGCGAGGCACTGCTTAAGTCTTGCTTTGAACCCGATGAAGGAAGTGCGGAAAGCGGCGCAGCAGCAGCGGCCGATCCCATGATCACCTTCGCGGGCAGGTCTTTTCCGAGGGAGACAATATTCTGGGCGGCCGATGCGCAATAGACTGCCACCGTCTTTCCGCTCGCGACGCGAACCGTTTTGCGAGCCGTTACGTTCACGTCGTTCTGTTCGGCGGTGACGTACACGACTTTCTGGTACACCTGAACGAGATAGCGAGAGGGAGTGGCGGCAAGCGGGGTAATGCGGGCGCACCCGCTACTCGTCGGAAATTGTGTTGACGTGCTTAACGCCAATCCACCCTGTAGAAGATCCGCCGAATTGCCGTTGAATTGAAGACTTGTATCCCCGAGTAATCGGAGGGAACTGCCGCGCGTCAGCAGGTCGCTCACGCGTCCTGGGTCAGTGTGTAGCAACTGCCCTCCGAATACGTGCATTCCATCGAGTGCTGGGTTTCCATTGACGGTGGTGCCGCGGCCGACGGTATGAAGCACGCCTTCCGGCGCAGCACAGACCGCCGATATTGCCGTCATTACGATGGCCAGCAAAATTCCGCCGGATCTACTGCGAGCGAACACCTTGCGATAATAATTCGCAGGCATCCGCAGAGCGGTGATTCATGCCACATTTGTGAGAAAAGTTGGTAGTTTTCATGTTCCAAACTGGGACCAACTGCAGATCCATAGCCATTTAATGAGGAAGCTACGCAAAAACTTTTCTGTCCACGATGGCTAAGGTAGGATGAGTTTCAGATGCCCTCCAGCAAGCGCAAGACAGATCGCAGCCAAACTCCGCGACGGTCCAGACCGAGCCGTCCCGGAACCGAATTGGTCGTTATTACGGGAATGAGCGGTTCGGGCAAAGGTTCCGTACTGAAGGTTTTCGAGGACCTGGGATATTACTGCGTGGATAACCTGCCGGTGGACCTGGTCCCGAGTTTCGCGGAACTGGTGCAGCAGTCGCAGGAGATTCAAAGGGCCGCGCTGGTGCTCGATGTGCGCGAGGGAGCAGGGCTGGAGAAACTGCCGGTGATTCTTAAGGCGGTGAAGCAGAGAGTGCCGACCCGTGTTGTGTTTCTCGAGGCGACGGACGAAGTTTTGCAGCGCCGTTTCAGCGAAACGCGGCGTCCGCATCCGATGGGCAACAAGGCGCCGGTGAAGGCATCGATTCTTGCTGAGAGAAAACGGATCACTCCCATCGCGTCGCTTGCAGACGTAACCATCGACACCTCAAAGTTCAACGTCCACGAACTGCGTGCGCACATTGAAAAGCGTTTTCACCGCGAGGAAACGGACCGGCATATCCTGATTTCAACTGTGAGTTTTGGATTCCGCAGCGGCGTGCCTGAAGATGCCGACCTGGTTTTCGATGTTCGTTTTCTGCCGAATCCGCACTTCGTGCCGGAATTCCGTCCATTAACCGGGAAAGATGCGAAAGTCGCCAAATACATCCGTTCGTTTCCGCAGACGCAGCAGTTCATCGATCGCACCGTCGAGATGCTGAAATTCCTGCTGCCCCATTACATTCACGAGGGCAAGAGTTATCTAACGATCGCTTTCGGATGTACTGGCGGGCAGCACCGATCGGTCATGATCACGGAAGAGATCGCCAAGCAACTGCGGAAAACGGGCTACGATGTGAAAACCATCCATCGCGATTGCCCGCGATAGCGTTTGTCGAAATCCCCTACCGTACCCAGATGTTTCTCGCCATGTCGCGGCTAATCATCATTCGTCCATCTTTCAAAGACACAATCAAGGGACCGGACGTAGACGAACTGACGATTGTCAGATTTGTTCCCGGCACAAAACCCAACGAAGCCAGATGGGCCGTGACGTCCGGTCTTCCGGTAAGCCGTTCCAGTTGCAGAGGCCGTCCTGTTACCGCCGCATGCAGTGGATGTGCAGGGTATGCGTGAGTGCAAGTGCTCACAAATTTCCTTTCTCTTCCAATGAGATTACCTCGAGCAAAGCCGCCTCGCTCTTCCGCAGCGAAAGATGAAATCCGCGGACCTTGATGTCCAGTGGGTCGCCGAGTGGGGCGATTCGCTCGATCGTGAGAGTTGCTCCGGGCACCATTCCCATGTCCACCAGCCGTTTACGAAGTTCGCCTTGACCGCCGACTTTTGTTAGTCGTGCACGTTCACCAATT
>CAYWSM010000299.1:0-4755 GCA_964460935.1 uncultured Terriglobales bacterium
GCGGCGCAGGGAGGATACGGGCCTGGTCCAGGCGGCGCCGGACGCAGCGCAGGGCAGGGAATCCCGGTCGATTTCAGCGGATTCGATTTCTCCGATATGTTTGGCGGCGCAGGCGGAGCTTCCACGGGCAGCGCACGAAGCGGGTCGTTTCACGATATTTTCTCCGGCATCTTCGGAGGCGCCGGACGAGGTATGGAGTCGCAAGGTCCCGAGGCGGGTACCGACCTTGAGTACCAGGTGAACGTCGGCTTCTGGCAGGCGATCCGAGGGGCCGAGATGCGGCTGCAAGTGACGCGCCTGGATACCTGTTCGAATTGTCACGGCAGTGGATATATCGAGCAGCCGGGCGTTTGCCCGGAATGTGGCGGTAGCGGGCACATCCAGCAAAGCAGCGGGCGCATGAAGTTCAACGTGACGTGTCCGCGATGCGGAGGCACTGGGAAGCAGCGAACGGTTTGCAACGTGTGTCGTGGTGACGGCGTGGTGAGCCGGCCCGAGACGATTACGATCCGCATCAAGCCGGGCACACGCGACGGCCAACGCATTCGCCTCGCGGGTCGAGGCAATGCCGGTGAACATGGCGGGGCTCCGGGCGATCTCTACATTACCATTCGAGTTGGCGATCATCCGGTGTTCCACCGCAGCGGCGATGACATCAGTTTGACGGTTCCGGTCTCAGCGACCGAGGCAGCGCTGGGCGCCAAGGTGGAAGTGCCGACGATTGATGGACGCACGTTGCTGAAAATTCCTCCGGGAACTCAATCTGGCCAGAAACTGCGTCTGCGCGAAAAAGGCGTACCCTCGGCGACGAAGGAAGGACATCGCGGCGATGAGATCGTGGAAGTGAAGATTGTCATTCCGCATGTGCAGGATGAGCGCTCGAAGGAGATTCTGCGGGAACTGGCAAAGTTGAATCCGGAAGATCCAAGAGCGGAGCTGTGGAAGCAGATATGATTGCTGGGAGATTACCTTATTTTACAGACGGTCGTTTACGAAAAGAGATGAATTGTGACAGAAATTCACCCAAAGAAGATAGACGGTAACTGGGATCTGGGCTTCTCTCTCGATCAACATACTCTATCGAGTACGTTTATCGGCTATAACGAGCTTGGACACCCTGAATTCGACACAGTTAGATCCCCTCTGGGAGAGCTCGTCTATCGATTGAAATACAAAGCCGATCGAAAATGCCTTTCGGAAATTGTCGAAACGATTTCGAATTTCTTGACTCAACAAGGCATCAAACCTGATGTAATTGTTCCGATGCCACCTTCAAGGCCTAGAGCCCTGCAACCGGTGATCGCGATTGCTGAAGAGCTTGGCCGAAAAATCGGGGTTCACGTTGAAACCACGGCATTAAGAAAGACGAAAGTTACTCAGCAGATGAAGGACGTTGGAGACTTTTCGCAGCGAGTAGAGGTCCTCTCAGAAGCATTTATGGTGACTAATGCCTTTACGGGAAAGAAAGTGCTGTTAGTGGATGACCTCTATCAGTCTGGGGCGACCATGAATGTGGTAGCGCAGCTAATCAAGAAAGACGGCAATGCTGCGGCTGTATTTGCGATCGCGATGACACGCACTAGGAGCTAAGTTTTGAAGACCGTTTTTATCGGCGGATCGAGGGCCGTTTCGAAGATAAATGCTACCATTCGAGAGCGTCTAACTAACATCATTAGTCGCGAGATTGCCGTTATTGTCGGCGATGCGAATGGGGCCGATAAAGCTGTGCAACGCTTCTTTGCGGATCATAGCTACATAAACGTGACGGTTTACTGTATGAATTCACCCCGGAACAATCTAGGGGCATGGCCTGTTCGCACTTTTGTGGCGAATTCGTCAAGACGGGATTTCCATTATTATGCAGTCAAGGATCGCGCAATGGCGGAAGAAGCCAATTGTGGGTTTATGCTTTGGGACGGTGTTAGTAGAGGAACTCTCTCAAACATCAACAATCTGCTCTCGAACAATAAAACCGTATTGGTGTACTTCAGTCCGAACCACGATTTTTGGAAGGTAAAATCATTTAGTGATCTCCGACTTGCTCTAGAAAGTGTCGGCATTTCTGGGGTCGGCTCGATCCAAGGTACACCCAAGCCCCAGCAGCTCCTGCCCTGACGTTTTCAATGTGCCAAACGGCGCAGAGTTTTAGCTCAATTTTGCGAATGTCGCCCGACGCAGCCTAGTGTTCGTCGTCCTGATCATCTGTCTCGTACGTAATCCCGCCCAGATCTTCGGCCATGTCGAGAAGGCGCTGGTAGCGGTCGTACCATTCGGTGGAGAGTTCACAGATGAACAAGGTTCCCTGGAGAGGGAAGCCGAGTTGAAGGAATCCGGTCTTATCGATGTAGGCGCGGAGCCAACGGGCTTCTTCGACGTCTTCTTCGCTGGCGTAGGGGGCGTTGCGAAGACGTTCCACCAGGAAGTCGACGTCCTCGCGGTCGAGTGTGACTTCGTTCATGGTGAGGAACGGAGAGTTGCTGTGCTTCGCGAGTTCGACGAAGTCTTTCCACGAATCGGGATTATCGTGGAAATCCCAACTCACGGACTGAACTTCTTCGTTGACGTACGCCGAGAAGCGGCGCATGCCGTGGCCTTCAATGAAGGCGATCATATCGTCGCGAACAGTGGTGAGATCTTCTTGCATGGTTTGTTTCCGGCAGAGGGCAGCAGCGCCTACCGGTCGAGGTGACCGGGGTCCACAACCCACCTTCTGTTAATCATACTCCGTTCCGTAACCACGGATTCACAAGAACCCCGCAAATCGAAGAAAACGCGATGTGTTAGACTACAAGGTTTTAGAGACTGGTTCCGCTCAGACATGCTCTTTTCCAAAGAATACGTCGGGTATTTGGCCCGGCAATTGACGAAAAAACTTATCGAAGGTGAATTCATCGAGACGGCCGAGGTGAAGGCCGTTGAGGACCGCGTTCACCAAGCCCTGCTCGACGAACTTTCGGTCGAGGACCGCATCAACGACGAAGTTCGCGCCATCCTGGAAGCGTACGGCGAAGAGATGCGCAAGTCGGGCGCCAACTACCAGGAGATGTTCAAGAAGGTGAAGAACGAACTGGTCCGGAAATACAAGGCGGTGCTATGAGCAGACTCTCACGCGACAAAGTGAACGTGCTGGCCCGTAGCGTTGCCGAGGCGCTGGCGCAGATGGACAACGTGGACTTCATCGAAGATAAGAACACCATCCGCCAGGAAGTTCGCCGCCTGATGGAAGAATTGCTGGCGCAGGAAGCGAAAATCGATCAGGCCGCCCGGCAGAAGATCGAAAGCCAAAAGCGCACTATCCTGGAAGGCACCAGCGAGTGGGACATTCTCTATCGCAAGTACTACAACGACGAAGTGAAGAAGCTGGGAATCTGATTCATCAGGCGATCTGGTGATCAGATGATCTGAATATCTGAATAGTTAATCTGCAGCATTGGCACGGCACGTGCTAAAGAGCCCATTCTGGGATCAAACTTTGCAAATTTTCCCGCAGTAAAAACACAACTTCACTGACGCAATCCTTCCGTTTCGCCAATCCTGTTAGACGTTGCGAGCGACCGACCTCGATCAGCGCTCGCCACCTGTTCTGATGGGTATGTATTTGCTGCTCTTATTCGGTGCGGCGCTATTGGTGTCAACGTTGTTGACGCGCTACGTGCGCAATCAGGCCCTGAGGCGTCGCTGGGCTTGCGGTAGCATCCGTAAACGTGACGTCCACGGCAGCCCGATCCCACGCGCCGGTGGTATCGCAATTTGGCTGACGTTCCTGGCAGTTGTCGTTCCTTACGTGCTGTGCGAGCGATTCCTGGATCATAGCGCCGGGTTTGGCCTCTACACGATGTTCGCCATCCTCGCCCCCGCGAGCCTGATGTTCATCCTAGGTCTGCTGGATGATCTGCACCCCGTTTCGCCACGAATCAAGTTCAGTGTGCAAATCGTCGCCGGACTGCTGCTGTTCTACGGGGGCGTGCGGATATGGTTCTTTCCCATGCTCGCTGGCTATCGTGAACTTCATGGAGTGTTGTCGGCGGTCCTGACGGTCTTCTGGGTTCTGCTGATCTCAAACGCCTTCAACTTGATTGATGGGCTCGACGGTCTGTCAGCCGGTTCGGCGCTGTTCTCGACACTGGTGGTATTCGTCGTTTCGTTGCTCAGCGGGAATGGGTTTATATCAATCGTCACCGCGGCTCTGGCGGGGGCAATTCTCGGATTCCTCCGGTACAACTTCAATCCGGCGACTATCTTTCTCGGCGACTCCGGCTCTCTGTTTCTGGGATTCGTGCTGAGCGCTGTATCCTTGGCGGGCGCGCAGAAGGGAACGACGGTCGTGGCGGTGGCGATCCCGATCGTCGCGTTTGGATTGCCGTTGCTCGACACTGCGCTTTCCATCGTAAGACGATATTTAAGCGGACAGCCGCTATTCCTCGCCGATCGTGAGCACATCCATCACCGGCTTCTCAAGCAAGGGTTCAGCCACAAGCAGGCGGTGGTGCTGCTGTATTGCGTGTCGGCGCTGTTTGGGCTGATCAGCCTGCTGATGCTCTATCCAGGCGGCAGGTCGGTGGGCATCGCGCTGATTGTGGTTGGAATCGGCGCCGTTGTGGGTGTGCAGCATCTGCATTACCCAGCTTTTGCTGAGCTTGGACGCGCCGCCAAGCGCACCATCGAACAGCGTCAGATCATTGTCAACAATCTTGCCATCCGTCGCGCCACTGAAGATCTTTCCGAGTGCGATGATTTCGACGGCATCTGCCGGGT
>CAYWSM010000300.1:0-1887 GCA_964460935.1 uncultured Terriglobales bacterium
GCCACACCCGCACCAGCCGCTTTGCCGAGATTCATTCCGAGGTTGATGCCATCAGGATTGTAGAGACGGCGCAAAACTCCCTCCAGTTTCCGCGTCAGATCCATCATTTCCGTTGCCGCCTCGGAAGAAAGCTTTCCCAGGGAATCGAGGTGCTCGTATGGGATTACCATGACGTGGCCCGAGGTATAGGGAAAGAGATTCAGGATTACGAAGTTGTGCCGGGCGCGGTGGACGATGAGCATCTTGCGGTCATCACCGGCGCGGAGTTTCAGGCAAAACGGGCAGCCGCCATCGGCTTTATCGACATTGGAGACATACTGGTACCGCCAGGGCGTCCAGAGATAGTCCATAGGGCGAAGGTTAACAGAGGTTTTGCATCGGAGGTAAGCCTGAGGACATCACAATGTTGCGTGACCGAGGACAGAGGTCGGCAAACCGCATAATAGGCCTGTGAATTATGCATTTCTGCAATATTAAGAATGAATTACGCGGTTTGACACTGCTGATGGCCGTTGCTATAGTCGAGAGGTCTCGAATGGCGTTTTTTCGCTCCTAGAGATCCGGCCGCTGGAATCCAAGCACACCCGACGCTCCACGCCAGCAGTCCGCAAATCCAATTCACCGTTGCCGCCCCGAGTGCGCATCGGTTGCGCTGAGAATGGCTTTGTTCGACGAAACTCAAACTCACAACACCGAGCCCGAAACCGCTCCGTCCTCTGCCGATACGAACCAGCCGACACAGAACGAAGCTCCTTCGAACCAGGAAACAGTTCGCGCGCAGTCCGCTCCGGCCGCACCCGGTCCGGGTCAACCACGCAACGAAAAAGAGAACATGGAAGATTTCGCAACCGTACTTGAAAACTTCGAGAATCAGGAAGCCGAAGCTGTTGCCGATGACAAAGTCATCCGCGGCACGGTCCTGAAGATCACGTCCACCCACGTCTTCGTTGACATCGGCATGAAGTCCGAAGGCCTCGTCCCCATCGATGAAGTGAAAGATCACGATGGCAATGTGAAGGTTAACCCCGGCGATGAGATCGACGTAATGATCGAGAAAGGGGCGACCGAAGAAGGCTATCCGAAGCTTTCGCACCAGAAGGCGCAGCGATTGCGCGCCTGGGACGAGATCGAGAAGGCGTACAACGAGAAAGCGTCTATCAAGGCGCGTGTGATCGATCGAATCAAGGGCGGTCTGAATGTGGACATCCTGGGCGCCCGTGCGTTCCTGCCTGGCTCGCAGGTAGATACGCGCCCGGTCCGCAATCTCGATGGCATGAAAAGCCAGGAGATTGAAGTTCGCATCATCAAGCTGAATAAGAAGCGTGGAAACATCGTTGTCTCGCGCAAGCAGATCCTCGATGAGGAAGTCGCCGAGAAGCGCGGCAAAACCCTCGAGCATCTGGAAGAAGGCGCCGTCCTCACCGGATCGGTAAAGAACCTGACCGACTATGGCGCATTCGTGGATCTGGGCGGAATCGATGGCCTGCTGCACATCACCGACATGTCGTGGGGACGCCTGACTCACCCGCGCGATCTCGTGCAGGTTGGCGATCAGATCCAAGTGAAGGTTCTCAAGTTCGACAAAGACAAGCAGCGTGTTTCGCTGGGCTTCAAGCAGTTGACGCCTGACCCGTGGCTCGACGCCGCCGAGCGTTACCCGATCGGTGCGCACGTTAAAGGCCGCGTGATCAGCGTGACCGACTACGGTGCGTTCATCGAACTGGAGCAGGGCATCGAAGGCCTCGTCCACGTGAGCGAGATGACCTGGTCGAAGCGGATGAAGCATCCGTCGAAGATTGTCAACGTTGGTGACGAACTCGAGACGGTTGTCCTCAACGTGAATCCGACCGAGCGCCGCATCAGCCTTGGCCTGAAGCAGCTCCTGCC
>CAYWSM010000301.1:0-2166 GCA_964460935.1 uncultured Terriglobales bacterium
GGTGAAACAGGGCTACCGTGGTCCGATTTACGCTACTCCGGCAACCATCGATCTCTGCTCCATTTTGCTGCCAGATTCCGGCCACCTGCAGGAAGAAGATGCGGCGTTCTACAACAAGCGCAAGGTGTCGAAGCACTCTCCGGCGTTGCCGCTCTACACAATGGAAGAAGCGCAAGCGTGCCTGAAGCAGTTTCAACCCATCAATTTCGACACGCCGAAACAACTCGGTCCCGGCTTCACCTTTCGCTTTGTGCATGCTGCGCACATCGTCGGATCTTCGATGGTCGAAATCTCACTCGGCGTGAATGGCACAACGCGACGCCTATTGATGACCGGCGATATCGGCCGCGTGCACGATTCGCAAATAGCTCCCGGACGCGTGCTGCACTCCGGACCGACGGAAGGCGAGACGGCCGATATGCTGGTGATGGAATCTACCTATGGCAACCGCGTGCATCCGAAGACCGACCCGCGCCCGGAACTCGCCAAGCTGATTACAGATACAGTCAAACGCGGCGGGACGGTCATCGTTCCGGCGTTTGCCGTCGAGCGCACGCAGAAGTTTCTCTACATGGTGCGCGAATTGATGGTCGTTGGGCAGATCCCGAAAGTGCCGGTGTTTGCCGATAGTCCGATGGCGATCGAGGCGGTGAAGATCTTCCTCAAGCACAGCGAAGAATATAGCGACGAAACGAAGCAGTTGGTACAGAGACTAGGCTCGGCGCTCGAATGGGACGGATTCACTTTCGCTAAGACGCCCGACGATTCTAAGAAAATCAACGATGTGAAGTATCCGTGCATCATCGTTTCGTCGAGTGGCATGGTGTCCGGCGGACGCATTCTGCACCACTTGTTGCTACGCCTGCCCGATCCGCGCAATCTCGCCCTCTTTATCGGATTCCAGTCTCCGGGCACTCGCGGCTTTACCATTAAATCCGGAGCGAAAGAAGTAAAGATCTTCGGTGAGTTTGTGCCGATTCGCGCGCAGGTCGCCGCTCTCGAACAATTCAGCGATCACGCCGATACTGCCGAACTCCTGGAATGGCTCCGCACCTTCAAAGGCAAGCCGAGCCAGACATACCTTGTTCACGGCGAGCCCGACTCCGCCGCCCAACTGCGGCAGTCCATAACGAAACAGTTAGGATGGAAGGTCAACATCGCCGAGTGGAAGGAAAAAGTACAGTTGAGCTAATGGGTTGATTGTTCAGTTGAGCTGACCAGCTTTAAGCACCTAAGGTCTGCAAAATGTGGGGACGGGCTTCCAAGCCCGTCCGGTTTTCTGCCCTACTGAGGATGTGAATTGGTGAACTCCACCAATTCTTTCAACTTTCTCGCCGCTGCTCCTGAATCAATCGACTTCACCACCAGCGGCAATCCATCAGCAATCGAATCCGCTCGTCCGGCGGCCACCATTGCTGCCGCCGCATTCAGCAACACAACATCCCGCTTTGCGGATTTGTTGCCCTCCAGAATGGACCGAATGATCACTGCATTTTCCGCCGCATCACCGCCCATCAGTAACTCCATCGGCGAGCATTCGATCCCGAACTGTTCGGGCGTGACCTCATAGCCGTGAACCGCTCCGTTTCGGACTTCAGCGATTCTCGTGGATCCGGTTACTGTAATTTCGTCCAGCCCATCCGATCCGTGCACGACCAGCGCTCGCGTCAGCCCTAACATGCTCAATGCTTCCGCTACTTTCTCCACCAGTTCGGACGAATACACGCCCACCACCTGCGCCGATGCTTTTGCCGGATTCGTTAGCGGCCCAAGCAGATTGAATACGGTACGCAAGCGCAATTCGCGTCGCGCCGGCTGTACGTACTTCATCGCCGAATGCATCGACGGAGCAAACAGGAACGCAATCCCTACTTGCTCCAGGCAGGCGGCTACACGCGCCGGCGTCAGATAAATGTTGATGCCCAGCGCCTCCATTACATCAGCCGACCCGCACTTGGATGTAACGCTTCGGTTACCATGTTTGGCGACGCGCACACCCGCGCCCGCCACTGTGAGAGCGGTCGCCGTTGAGATGTTGAAGGTGCCGCTCGCGTCGCCGCCGGTGCCGCAGGTGTCAATCAGCGCATCGCGCCCGGTGCCGCTGACGTCGAGCGCCGAATCGCGCTCCAGCACCAGCGGTGCTGCCGCCGTCCGGATCGCCTCCGC
>CAYWSM010000302.1:0-3636 GCA_964460935.1 uncultured Terriglobales bacterium
GCAGGACTTGCCGAGCAGGCCTCTTCGATCTCCGTGAAGCCGTCCACCGTGCTACACGCGCCCGACCTGACTTTGCCCATCACTACCGTGCAGCAGGCAATCACAGTTGTCTCTGCTTCGCGTGCGGAAGAGTTGCAGCAGGAATCGCCGCTGCCGCTCGACGTCGTCTCCAGCCAGCGGATTCAACGCACCGGTTATGAAAGTGTAGCTAATGTGCTATCTGAACTGCCCGGAGTCGTAACGCGCAACAACGTTTCGTTTTCGGGACAATCGCAACAACAGATCGATGGCATCGCCTCGCAGGACATTCTCGTCCTGCAGGATGGATTGCCGATCGTCGGCGCACGCGGCATCAAGAGCGGCATCGTCGATATCGATCAGCAGGATATCGGCAAGTTGGACAGAATCGAGGTAGTGCGTGGCGCTGCCTCTTCACTTTACGGAACCGACGCACTCGGTGGTGTGATCAACATGATCACCCACGAACCTACGCATCCGCTTGAAGGCGGACTCCGCATTTCGGGCGGATCTTTGGGCGCGGTTGACAGCGACCTCACTCTCGGAACGACGTGGAAGAAGTTCTCCGCGTTTACCGATCTTGAATCGCACCATGTTGGCTCCTACACGCTCATCCCTGGCGACGAAAGCACCATTGGAGCAAATGCCGACCGGTATGACGGGTTAGTAAAGCTGTTATATGGCTTCACTCCACGCTTTTCATTGGGCTTCACCGCAAGCGCCTACCACAACGATGCCACCGGAAAAACCGTCGATTTCTCCGGACTGGCGACGTCCGGATACGCGCACGCGACCTCCAACGATAGTATGCAGAATTACGCTTTGACCGCGAATCTTGCGCCAACCAACAGTACAGCGCTGCAGTTTCGTCTGTACGAGGCGCGCTACGACGAGAATTCTTACCAGAACCCGATCAATGATGGCGGAGTTCTTGGAGACCAATTCGATTACGGCAATCTTTACGAGCGATACCATCGCGCCGACGGCACCATCTCGCAGCAGATCGGATCCCGGCAATTCGTGCAAGCCGGATACGAGTGGGTGCAGGACTCTTATCGTGGCCTGAATCGAATGGTCGGAGACGATCGCGGGCAACAGGTCACGACCAACGATGTCTGGATCCAGGATCGCATTCAGCCATTCAGCCGGCTCACGATCACTCTCGGCGGGCGCTTCAACCACCATTCTCTTTACGGCAGCCATGTCGTCCCGAAAGTGGGCATGGTGGCTCGCCTCACGAACCGCTGGACGGCAAGAGCGGCTTACGGCAAGGGCTTCCGGTCTCCGACACTAGGCGAGTTGTATTACCTGCTGGTGCATCCTGAATACTTCTATCAGGTCATCGGAAATCCCTCGCTCAGCCCCGAACGCAGCGACAACTTCTCGGTTGGTTCGGATTATCAGATCAACCGCTTCCGTGTCGGGGTCACGCTTTATCGCAACAACCTCAACCATCTGATCAATTTCATTCCGGCTGGTTTCCCCACGAGTCAGCAGGAACTCGACGAATTGTTCGCGCAATACGGTATTCCTGCAGGATTTGGAGGCCAGCCTTTTCTGGCGACGTACGTATACACCAATGTGGATCGCGCCTACACGCAGGGTGTGAACCTCAGCGGCAGCGTTTTGCTCACGCAAAATCTACGCGTCGATGCCGCTTATGCCTATCTGGACCCGTACGACACCATCAACCACCAGACGCTGACGGAGCGCAGCCGGAATTCCGGGTTCTTCAAGACCGAATACGCCAACAACCGCTGGGGGCTGGTGGCTAACATCCGCGGGAACTTCTTTGGGAGATGGCTGATCGATCCGAGCGATGGAACGCATGAGAACGCCTATTCGATCTGGTCGTTGTACGCCTCCAAGGACATTCACGGAGGCCTGCAAATCTATGGCGCGATCGACAACCTCAACGACAGCCGCGATTCGCTGCTCGCGCAAAATCCGCCTACCTACGACCGGACCGATTATGGCCGGACGTTTCGCCTTGGTATGCGCTACACGTTTTCGCATGAATAGGAACTCGGGTCGCGATTTGAAGTCAGGAGAACATTTATGGATAAGGAAAAGAGCGTACTTGCCGAACTTCCCGGTCTCGGCCGGATTTACCTTTGCGAATGCAACTCGATTCATCTGAGCGTTGGACCGGTAGCGCTCACGCTTGCTCCGGAAGTTTTTGCGCAAACCGCCATCATGATTCGCGATGCCATGGAGCAACTGGCGCGAATCGTCTCCCTGAACGACAGGGAATCCAGTCCCGTGGTGGCCTTAACTTCACATTCCAAGCGGTTCGCAAATTAAGCGAGGGGAAAACATTGAGACGCATTCTTGTCATTTCGTTGCTTTGTATCCTCGGCGCGGGGATGGCAGCATCCCAAACAAAAGCCGCAACCGATACCAAGCCTCCATTCCGCCGGGGCATCCTTTTACTTGCGCATGGTGGCAGCGTTCGCACCTGGAACGAAGAAGTACGCCATGTCGCCGATCAGGTGGACTTGAGCATTCCCACCGAAATTGCCTTTGGCATGGCTAATAAATCTACGATTCAGGATGGCATTAATCGCCTGAAAGCGCGTGGAGTCACCGAGATTGTGGCGGTCCCGTTGTTTGTCAGCTCCCATAGTTCCGTCATCGAGAGCACGGCTTATCTTCTCGGACTGCGGCCGGAGGCTCCGGCGGATCTCAAGGACTTCGTTTCGATGGGTCACGGCGGCTCCGAGCCTATGGCCATGTCGCATGATGAGGCGAGCATGGGTGACGCTATGAAGCCGGTCGCGTCGCCTGTGCCGGTACGGATGACTTCTGCCCTCGACCACGACACGTTGGTCGCGGACATTTTGGCGGACCGGGCGGCGTCCATCAGCAAGGACCCGGCCCACGAAACCGTGGTGCTTGTCGCTCACGGCCCGGTGCCGGACGAAGACAATAAGCTATGGCTTAGCGACATGAATTCGCTGGCGGCGCGGATACGTAAGCGTTCGTCCTACGCCGATATTCAATGCCTGACGCTGCGCGATGATGCCGATGAACCGGTTCGAAATGCCGCTACTGCCGAACTTCGCGCAATCGTGGAGAACATTCATAAGGCTGGCAACACGCCGCTGATTGTTCCCTTATTGCTTTCTTACGGGGGAATCGAAGCGGGACTTCGGAAACGTCTGGATGGCCTGGACTTCAAGATGCCCTCGCAGGCATTGCTTCCAGATTCGCGCATCGTTGCCTGGGTGATTGCCCGGTTCGCCTACGGCGCGGAAGGGGTGACACAACCCTGACGTAGATTTCGGACTAACGCAGGATTGCTTGAGTTGGCATCCGGTATGCGGATGCCAACTCCTTGCGAATTGCTATCGGAAAAAAGGATTGCACCTTCGGGGGGTACGTTGAGTCCTGCCCTTAACCGACCGGAAGATCAATGGATTAGACACTCTCCTCGCTAGTAAACCCTGGTACTACTTTCCCCCTTCCCAGCGGCTGCGGAAATGGCATAATCAATGTTGCTCTGGCGTCTCCGTGGCCGTTATCGCGGGGAGCGTTCCTCTGAAGTTCCGTTCTTCGCCCGACCAGTGGGATCGGGCCGGTAGAGGTGCTTACTTGCGTCCGGACGGCGCGCCTTCA
>CAYWSM010000303.1:0-2359 GCA_964460935.1 uncultured Terriglobales bacterium
CTCATAATCCGTAGGTCGCTGGTTCGAGTCCAGCCGCCGCCACCAATCAAATCAACAACTTGCGAAGATACTCTGGTCAGACAAAGAAAAAAGGGCCGATCTTCGACCGGCCCGAAGTTCCAACATTGGTTTTTACTTTCCTATTTGAACTGCAGCACCGTGGGCCGAGCGCTGCCGTCATCCAGGTTCAGTGTCAGCTTGTAGCAACCGGACAGTCCCTTGGGGGTTTTCCAGTTGACGTGGAACGTGCCATGCTCGTATGACAGTCCGGTTTCGCCCATGTTCACAGGCACCCCGTTGTCTGAAACCGAGCAATTGGGAGCGGTCGCGAGACCCAGCGAAACGAATGATGACAAGCTTCCTGCCAGTGCGCCCGTCGAAGTATTGAGAGTCCACTTCAGAGGAATCGTGCTTCCCGACTGGAATACCTTTTTGTCCGATACAGGAGGCTCGTAGCCGCTCCATGCATACGACACCGTATAGGTCACGCTCACCGGTTCCGCTGTATTTCCCGCTACGTCCTTGCCGCCGCTGCACGTGGCCGTGAAGCTGCCCACGTGATTGGAGGTACCGCCCGTCAACGCCACAGTTGCTTTCGTAGCAACGCCAGAGCCGCTATCCACAGTGCTGCATGCCGCAGTGGGAATCGCTCCGATGATGTACTTGCCGCCATCCGTAACTCCGGTGACGGTCACGACTGGCGGAATCGTATCGACCACCTTTACCTGGAAGGTTCCGGTAGCGACATTCTGCCGTGCGTCTTGCGATGTGCACGTCACGGTGTTCACGCCGAGCGGGAAGGTGCTGCCCGATGCCGGGTTGCACGTAACCGCCGTCGGACCATCGTTGTTGTCCGTTGCCGTTGCCGTGTAGGTCACCACAGCTCCAGCTGGACTCGTGGCTTCGACCGTGAAGTTGTCCGGAAGCGTCAGCACCGGAGGCGTCTGGTCCAGCGGCAGCTTGAAGTAGCCAACCTCCGGATCGTGATCGGAGATACGTTCTGAACGGTTTGGATCGCTGCGATAGGTCTCCGGGAAGTCAGCGTCGTTACGCGCGTAGGCGAACCGGCTGAAGATTCCCAGCATCCCCTGGCTGACGATCATGTGATCGAGCGTCTGCGAAGTTCCGAAGTTGATGTACGAGTACCGCTGGTCTTCCGGCAGTGTGGGTTCGAGATCGGTGAAATTCGGATCGACCAGATCACCGCTTGCGAGCACAACCTGATCGGCCGGCGTCGGATGGCCTTCCACCGTCCCCATCACGTCCACATAGCCATCGTTAATTTCGAACGCATTGAAGTCGCCCATGCTGATGATCTTTGCGTTCGGGTCTGCGGCCTGGAAGGACTGGTAAAGGTTCGCTAGATATTCCGCCTGTTGCCGGCGCTTCTCGCGAACTCGCGGACCGTCCGATGGATCATCCACTCCGCTCAGGGAGCGCTGGTGCACCACGACGGCGATGAAGTGCAGCGTTTCATGCTCGTTGGTGATCGTGCCATCCAGCGCCAGCGGCGGACGATCGTTGAGGATGGCCTGGCCCCCGTCCGGATCCGTGTACATTGTGTCCTTGCCGTACTGGGTCACGCTGTTCACGGTGATGCGCGGTTTGATCAGAAAACCGACATCGATACCGCCGATATCGTTGCCTTCCTCCAGGTATGCCGTGTAATTCGGGTTCCCTTGTCCCGCGGTAACGGCATCACTGTTGATCTTGTCGGCGAGCGCCTGCAATGTGGAGAGATTTTCCATCTCCTCCACGCCGATGATGTCCGGCATCTTCATCACGTTCCGGATCGTCAGCGAAGCCTTGTTCAGCCGGTTGGCAAAGGCCGTCGGAGTGAGAGCGACGTCGCTGATTCCCGGATCATCCTTCGTGTCGAAGAAGCGTTCCATGTTGAACGAAGCTACGGTGAATTCGGTGTCGTCCGGAGTTGGCACTGGAATGGCGCTGATGTTGCCGGTCACGATGGCCGGAAGCGTCTCGGTGACAATCGTGTAGGCGTGCTGGCTGAAGTCCAGCGGACCGGTGAGACCGGAAACAACAGCTCCGCTGGTCAGGTTAAGTCCGCCGCCTTGCGGCGCACTGATGATGTCGGTATCCACGCGCAGGCGCTGCGGCGCTCCATTCCACGAGGGCACGCAGCAAAGGTCCGGCGGAGGAAGCGCCGGAAGCTCGATTCCCGCCTTGCGGAACGGCCGCGGCAAGCCAGGAATTACAACAAAGAAAACGCCATTGCTCGACGAGGTGGCATTCGCTTCGTTGACTGTGCCGCCGGTTGGCGCGATCACGTTCAGCGTGTCTACGTGTACGCGCATGCCTTCATAACGTTCCAGTTGGTCGATTCCGCCATCCGGATTGA
>CAYWSM010000304.1:0-1754 GCA_964460935.1 uncultured Terriglobales bacterium
CGCTTGCCGTCGTTCGCCGCGAAACGAACAGCTGGAAGTGGCCCGCCATCCAGTTCACCTACATGACTGCTTTGGCCTACGTGTCCGCGCTAATCACGAACATCGCCGTTACAAAATTCTTCGGCTGATCAGAACGAGTTCCACTCATAAGGAAACAACTTGTAAGCATCTTCCGGTGTGATTTTGCCGCCCGCCAATTCCACAGCGTGCGCCAGAACAGGATCTCTGTGCACGGCAAGATCGGTCCCCGTGGGCACCACCAACTCATCGGGCTGCACCCCGACATGTTCCAGGCAGGACCCATCCTTCATCAGCATCTGAGCGACTGTCACGGAGGCGCCATAGAAGATCGTGTGGTCGAGTCCGGAACTCATCGGGAAGTCCTTGGCTACCATTACAGCGCCAGCACTGCGATCGCCAATTACCGTCGCCCGTTTCTCCAACTGCATCACGCGCGCGAAGATCTCAGCCGCCGATGACGATTGACTGTCGATTAAGACAATCAGCTTGCCCTGGAAGCGATCACGGCCCCTCACCGTTGGCCGAAGGTCGATCTTTTTTCTGCCAACGTAGTCTCCTACCTTGACCTCGTGATCGAAGAAATTCGCCACCATGCGATCTACCGCTTCTGCTGACCCCCCGGGATTGCCGCGCAGATCGAGGATCAACGTCTTCGACAGGCGCGCTTCATCGACCATGTTATCCGCACCCTTCTCTGCCATTACGAAGTCCGGTAATTTCCAGATCATAATGTCCTCAAGGTGGGCCGATCTTCGCTTATAGATCACCGCGGACCGCTCATAGTCGCGAACCTCGTCCATGTATTCCGAGTAATTCGTAATCTGCCGCCGCGTCGGTTTAATTAGCGCCTTAATATTTAACGTCTTCTGCGGCCCGCCGGGAGACTGTACCACCAGTTGAATGCCAGGTTGTGGCCGTAGCACGTTGTAGGCGTATAGGATCTTATGAAGTGCATCCCGAGTCGGTGTCATTCCGTTGATAGCCAGGACTTGATCGCCTTCTTTCAGATTCTGTTTCTCCGCGTCGCTGCCTGGACGTACTTCAGTCACGAAGCACTTCTCCCCGATCATCTGTACACGCCAGCCGTAGTCAAGCTTGAACGCATGCTCCGGCGGAACGAAGAACACATGGGAGTCGTTCAGTCCATCCATGAACCACGCAATGATTCCCAGCATCTGATTAAAGCTCTTCGCCGTATTGATCTTCGCCAGTGCATCCTTGTAGCGAGCCTGTAAGTCGACTCCATTAAACTTGGCGTCATAGTAGTGGTTCTTGATGGCGTCATCGACATCGCTCAGCATCGACCGTGCGCGTTCCACGTCACCCGACTGGAGTTTGTCCTCCTGCGCGTAAACAACGCTGCCCAGCATGAAATACAGGATTAAGACACACCACGACCTGAGATTCACTTTCTGCCTCCTGGACTTAAATAGCTGCGAACGCGGATTGTAACGTAAGTTTCTGGATTTCGAACGTCGGAATCAGTGGTGTTCCAGAATTGGAAATTGCGGCATCTTGTTAGCAAACAGCAAAGGCGCCCCGCAGGGCGCCTCGCCGACTCCACCACCTTACCTTTATCGTCCGTAGCCCCTCTGATATCCCGCCAGGTATCCCTGCCGGAACGAGTTCACGTACGCCTGCTTGTCGCCGTAGCTCGAGTTGTATCCGCCATCGCCGTCGTTATACCGATCGTCATGCGTCGGACGATAGCTGTGTCCCGTGCTCCGGTCGAT
>CAYWSM010000305.1:0-3911 GCA_964460935.1 uncultured Terriglobales bacterium
GTGGAAGGACCTGAGCTGGGTAACTAGCGTAACTGGACGGGAACTTACTCAATTTTCAGGTACTTTGCGGTGATAGACTTAAATTTCCCGCAGCTGATCACGAAACGGATCCATGGCAGAATTTCTAATAAAAGTAGCTGACGAGCGCGGACACGTCACGGAGCAGGTCGAGAACGGTTATTCAGCCGGAGAGGTTCGCGACCGTTTCGCCCAGCAGGGTCTGCTGGTGTACTCGGTCAAGCAACGAGGATTGCTCGCGGGGGGTAAGGTTAATCTACCCCGCCGACGCAAGGTTAAAACCGACCAGTTCATCATCTTCAACTCGCAATTTCTGACCTTGATCCGGGCCGGACAGCCGATTGTGAATGCCTTGGCTTCGCTGGCGAAACAGCAGAGAAATCCGTTCTTCAAGTCGATGCTGGAAGACGTTCGTGACCGGGTGAAGGGCGGCGAACTGTTGTCGGACGCGTTCGCGGCACAAGGGGTGCTGCCTAAGCTATACACCACCACGGTATTGGCGGGCGAGAAGAGCGGAAACCTCGAAGAGGTATTGACACGCTATATCCAGTTTCAGCGGATGGCACTCTCCTTCCGCAAGAAACTGCAGGCTTCTCTGGTATATCCGGCTCTGCTGGTCGTGCTCATCATCGGCATGCTCAGCTTCATGTTCACATACGTGATTCCGAAGTTTGGCGAGCTTTACGAGCAGATCAGTGCGGAAAAGCAGCTACCGGCACTCACGCTGATGATGCTATCGATCGGCCAGTTTGCGCAGAAGTACGCGTGGCTCGTGCTAGTGATCCTGGCGGTCGGGGTGTTTTTCTTCCTGAGGTGGCGCAAGACGGATTCCGGAGCGCGCTGGATCGATAATTTCCGCCTGCGGATTCCCCTACTGGGTAGCATCTGGCTGAAGTACCAAGTCGCCTTATTCTCGCGCACGTTGGGTACGCTGTTATCGGGTGGAATCCCGCTGGTTCCGGCGTTGGAAACCTCAGGAGCATCAATGCAGAGCCGGTCGGTCGCCGATTCGGTGACCGTTACCGCGCAACGCGTTCGCGAGGGTCGTTCGCTCTCGGCAAGCCTCACCGAGACGAAAAAGTTCCCAGACCTCGCCGTCGAAATGATCGAAGTAGGTGAGTCCACTGGCGCATTACCAGCGATGTTGAATTCGGTCGCCGAGTTCTACGAAGAAGACGTAGAAACGGCTTTAACAGCCGCAATGGCGCTTATCGAACCAGCATTGCTGATTGTCATGGGCGTCGTGGTCGTCTTTGTTTTGTTATCGCTATATCTGCCGATCTTCACGCTCGGCGCCGGCGGCATTAGGTAGCGATTTGGTAATTAGGGATAAGTAATCGGGAATTAGTAATAGGAGCTTGGAGTTGGCGGTTAGCGGCTGAACCCGTGCGATCGTATGGATTGGAGTGAGGTGGTTTTGCTAGCTCCTAGCCACTAACTCCTAACCACTTTTTATGGCTACTACCAATCAGAAGATTTTTGTAAACGGCGGTTCGGTCGTCGCTGCGCCACTAGGCACGGACGAAGAGTTGCGCGCGAAGGACCTTGCCCGCCGGTATCGGTGCGAGTTCCTGGATCTGCGCAATACGCATCTGCAGCCGGATCTTTTCAAAAAGGTGCCGGTGGACATGATGTTCCGGTACAACTTCGTGCCGTTGGAAGAACACGATGGCCGTCTCTCGATCGCGATTGCCGATCCAAGCCAGCTCATGGCAATCGACGAGATCAGCGTGTTGCTGGGCAAGCGCATTCTCACAAAAGTCGCGACGGCATCGCAGATCAACGACATCCTGAAGAAGACCGAGCAGTCGCAGCGCGTGCTGGAAGAAGCCAGCGAAGGTTTCACGCTGGACGTGATCGGCGAAGAGGAAGCATCGGACGAGACGATTTCGATTGAGCGGCTGACGGCCGAAGCCGATATCAGCCCAATCATCCGCCTGGTCGATACGACGATCTTTACTGCCCTGCAGCGGCGCGCTAGCGATATTCACATTGAAACGCGCGACGACTCGGTGGTAATGAAGTACCGCATTGATGGCGTGCTGCAACCGGCGATGCCGCCGATCGCGAAGGAACACCATTCGACGATCATCTCGCGTATCAAGGTCATGTCGGAACTCGATATCGCCGAACGCCGCGTTCCTCAGGACGGGCGATTCCGCGTGCGCTACAACAACCGCTCTATCGACTTCCGCGTGTCGATCATGCCGTCGATCCATGGTGAAGATGCCGTGCTTCGTGTCCTCGACAAAGAGTCGATGAGTGAAAAGTTCCATAAGCTCACGCTCGATGTCGTCGGATTCAGCGACGAAGATTTGAAGAAGTTCCGGCGCTATATCGCGGAACCGTACGGGATGGTGCTGGTCACCGGACCCACTGGTTCCGGTAAGACGACCACGCTGTACGCCGCACTGAACGAAATTAAGAGTGACGAAGATAAGTTCATCACGATTGAGGATCCGGTTGAATACCAGATTCGCGGCATCACGCAGATTCCGGTGAACGAAAAGAAGGGACTGACGTTTGCTCGCGGACTACGTTCGATTCTGCGTCACGACCCCGACAAGATCATGGTCGGGGAAATCCGTGACGCTGAGACCGCGCAGATCGCCATCAACGCCGCCCTCACCGGACACCTGGTGTTCACCACCGTTCACGCCAACAACGTGGTGGACGTGATCGGGCGTTTCGTGAACATCGGCGTTGAGGTGTACAACTTCGTGTCGTCGCTGAACTGCATCCTGGCGCAGCGACTGGTGCGCGTTATCTGCGAACAATGCAAACATAAGGTGCAGTACGATAACGCGACGCTGGAAGCCAGCGGACTCGATCCTCGCGAATGGCGCGATGTAACGTTTTACGAAGGGGAAGGTTGTATCGAATGCGGCGGCACAGGTTACCGCGGACGTACGGCCATCCACGAATTACTTGACCTGAGTGACCAGGTTCGCGAGATGATTCTGGCGAAGAAGCCGTCCTCCGAGATTCGCAAAGTAGCGAAGGAAGAGGGTATGCACTTCCTGCGCGAGTCGGCGTTGTTGCGGGTGCGGTCAGGTATCACCACATTGAAGGAGATCAACAAGGTCACGTTCATCGAGACCACCAGGTAAGAATGGCAACGACGATTAAGAGATCCGGACCTCGCATTGCTTGCGAATTGTCGCCGGAGCGCGTGATAGCCGCGCGCCTGTCTGACGACGGGAGTGCGCTCGAGTCGTTCACTGGCCGCGCTCTTGCCTCTGGGGCAATTACTCCACACCTTGCCGAAGAGAACATCGGCAACAAGGAAGCTGTGCGCCAGGCAGTCACTGATGCGCTCACGACGGTCGGCTCACGTTCACGGGATGTAGTGGCAATCGTGCCGGACGCTAGCGTGCGTGTTTCCCTGCTCGACTTCGACACACTGCCGGAGAAGCAGCAGGACGCCGATGGAGTCGTGCGCTTCCGCCTGAAGAAGGTCCTACCTTTTGACGTGGAGAAAGCCGCGGTTAGCTACGACGTGAAAAAGTCGAACGGACACACTCGCGTGATGGCCGCGGTCGTGCTGCGATCTGTGCTGGAGGAATACGAGAGCGTTTTTCGTGACCTTGGATACTCACCAGGCGTGGTGCTTCCTTCCAGTGTGGCTGCTCTTGGCAATATCGAGGGCACAGATCCAACACTGGTGATCAAGTCCGACGCGGCCACCACGACGTTGTCGATCGTGGCTAATGGCGAATTATTACTGTTCCGGACATTGGAAAATCCTGGCGGTGTGCCGCCGACCGCCGAGGTGCTGATCCCTGACGTTCACGCCTCACTGGTGTTCTTCCAGGACTCCTACAACATGCGGGTGGATCGCATTCTCGTGGGCGGTTTGATCGATGCCGATCAGATAGGGCCAGAGTTGGAAG
>CAYWSM010000306.1:0-4669 GCA_964460935.1 uncultured Terriglobales bacterium
GGAAACATGCCGGTGAAAAATAACGTGTAATCACCGATGTGCTTGCGCACCTGGCGCTCACGGTCGAACGAGGGAGCCGCGCCGAAGACCGGATCGGCTTCCAGCAGCATCTCGCCGACGTCGTCGAGTGGACGTCCCTGGGCGTCATGGATTTTGTGAAGATGCTCGTCTTCGCAGAAGTCGGTCAGGATGTTGGCAACGTAACAACCCACCTCGGGATCGCGTAACTCAAACGTTTGGCCGTAGTGCCTTAAAACAAGGTCGAGAAAGAATTCGCGTAAAGGATGCGATTCAGTAATCATCTGGTCCCTACCCCACCAAGAACTCTTACGGAAGTTGCGCGCATTATTAGTACAGCTCTTCCGGCAATTCAAGTCACTTGTGACACTCACTTGCGTAACCATCGGTAACCATGTAATCGCCGGCACGCGAAGAAAGTTTCTGTTCGTGTGATTAGATGAGGAAAAATGCGGGTCCGGCGCACCTGCTGCGAGATTGTCAGCAGAGTACGCACGAGAGTGCTAATCGTATAGTGACTGAAGGAGAAGGAGGCCAGAGATGCGACAGCCCCGCGCAAGGGCGGGGCATACGCATGACAGTGAGTATGATTGAGATTACTTCTTGTTGACGGCCTTCTTCAGATCGACACCGGGCGTGAACTTGGCGACGCGCCGGGAAGCGATCTTGATCAAAGAGCCGGTTTGAGGATTGCGTCCATTGCGAGCTTTCCGCTGGTAAACCGAGAACGTGCCGAACCCCGACAACGTCACCCGCTCGCCTTTCTTCAGCGCTGCGGAAATTCCTGCAATGACAGACTCCACCATGTTTGAGGCCAGCGCCTTGCTCATGTTGGTGTCGGCCGCGATCTTCTCGACTAAGTGGCCCTTATTCATTCTTTGCCTCCTTGGCACCGGTAGCACGTCTGCGCTATTAAGCTGCCGGTAGAGTAATGGTGTCAAGGAATTCGGCGCAAAAAGCCGCTCCCACTGTGCTGTTTTGGGACTAAATTGCCGACGGGAAAACAGCTAGGCCACGGCGATGGGTGTGTTTTCGAGTTGCGAGATGTCAACGGCGATGCCAAGCTTGGCGCCGAGTTCGGCGAATTGCCGCAACCAGAGCCGAGATTGAGGATCCTGCCGCTGTTCCATGCGCTCCGGCAGCGCCTGCTTCATGCCGTAATACAGGTTCTGCACCTTCCAGAGATTGGTGGGGAACGGCAAGGAATTGACCAACGTGAAGATTTCGTTCATGCGCTGGAGGTTTTCGAGATCTTCCGGCATGGCGGCAAAAGCCTGCATCAGCGAATTGATACGGCCGCTCAGGGCATAGCTCAGGCCGGCCTGGTCGAGAGCGACGTTCTCGTGACGGACGGTCTCGAGGATGGTCGAGATTTTTCCCAAGTCGAGCGGATCTTCCTCAAATGCACGGCGCAAGGCGGCGTTGATCACGAAATCCGAAGTCACCGACAACACCTGTGGGAACGGCATCTGGATCTCGGCGAGGAAGCGCATCAGCGAAGCATGATTGTCGTAAATCTGGCGGTACATCGATTCCGCCTCATCGACCACGGAAGTAAGCAGCCGCGAAACGACCCGACGTTGTTCATCCTTGAACAAGGACTTCAGCGAGTAGGACGTCTGTTCGAAATGGTGGTCGAGAGCACGGACGGCATCTGCAACATCGGCACGCAGGAAGGCCGACTCCGCGTCCTGAAGCAACGCCTGATAGGCCTCATCACCCTGGAATGGCCGAACGCCGGCGATCAAGTTGTTATCGCCGAGATGTAAGACGCCAAAAGTGACATCCGCCGAGTCATGCGTGACGCCGGAACTGACTTCCGCTCGCCCAACGGCGATCTGCAACCGTCCGGATTGTAAGCGGCGGGAATCCATCAGCTCGACATGGTAGGCGTAAATCGTGCTCTGCTGGTCGAATCCGCGGAACAAGGCGCTGATGGCGTAATGTGCGCCCACACCGAGCAAGTCCACCATGGCCGGTTTTACGAAGCGGCGGAAGATTTCCGCGCCGTCGCGGTACTCGGGGATGTTGGTCCCGGCAAGAGCCAGCAGCTCCATGAAATGCTCTTCACGGTGGTCGCCGAAAAACTTCTGCGCCAACTGGATGGCCCGCGCGGCGTACTGAATGACCTGCACGGTCTCGATGCCGGAAAGTTCGTCAAAGAACCAGCCACAGCTCGTGTACATCAGCAAGGCATGGCGCTGCATCTCGAGCAAACTCAAAAGCTCGATGCGTTCGGGCTCCGAGAGATCGTGCGTTTGATGACGCGCAATGAATTCGTCAACGTTGGGACCGGACCGGTCACTGATGACATCGAGGTAGTCGTTACGGGCAAGCCAGGGATCGTGCACCAGAGCTTTGCCGCGCTCCTCGAACGGTTGCGCGATGTCGTCGCGCAGCCAGTCCAGCGCATTGCGCAAGGGCTGCCGCCATTGCTGATTCCAACCGACGCGTCCGGAGCTACAGCCACAATCGGTCCTCCAGCGCTCGACACCGTGCGCGCAGCTCCATGAAGTGTTCTCGATGATCTCCACTTCCCGCAATGGAGGATGCTTTTCGAGATATTCGCCGTAGTTGGTGATTTTCGCGAGCTGGTTCGTCTCGATGTACGACAGCGCATACGCCAGCGCCATGTCTCCGTGGCGGTGGTGATGTCCGTAGGTTTCACCGTCGGTGGCAATGTGCATCAGTTGCGGATAACGGCGCTCAGTAAAGCCGCTCATCAGGCGATTGGCGAACGTTTCGCCGCTGCTGAGCAATCCCTCAAAGGCGACCGCGCGGGAGATCGGGCCGTCGTAGAAGAACAGATTGATTCGCCTGCCGGACGGAAGCTGGCAGAAGTACGGCATCTTGGGATCGATGCGAGCGCCTTCCACGTTGCGCCACTGGCGTCCGGCCGGTCGGCGGATCTGGCGGGCCTGGTTGGGCGCGAGAACGGTGAACTTGATGCCGTTGTCGACGAGGACCTCGAGGGTTTCAAGATCGACCGCGGTTTCCGGCAGCCACATGCCCTCGGGCATGCGGCCGAAGCGCGATTCGAAATCGCGAATGCCCCAGGTGACCTGGATTTCCTTGTCGCGGCGATTCGCCAGCGGCATGATCATGTGGTTATAGCACTGCGCGAGCGCGTTGCCGTGTCCGGAGAAGCGCTGCTGGCTCAGACGGTCGGCGTCGAGGATCGCCTGGTAAACGTCGGGGGAGTTCCCCTCCATCCAGGAAAGCAGCGTGGGGCCGAAGTTATAGCTGATCTGCGCGTAGTTGTTGACGATGCGCGCAATGCGGCCCTCTCCGTCGAGAATGCGCGATGCGGAATTCGGCGCATAACACTCGGCGGTGATGCGCTCGTTCCAGTCGTGATAGGGATAGGCGGAGTCCTGTAGCTCGACAAATTCCAGCCAAGGATTCTCACGGGGCGGCTGATAGAAATGACAGTGAATGCAGAGGTAACGTTCCATATCAGCCACTACTTGGATGCAAGAACCGGGAGTGGGGCTCGGATTTTCCTATGGTTTCCACAAGCTTTTGGCGGGTGTTCACAGCCGGCTGGGGCTATGCCCTTGCAGGATTTCCAAGCGGGTGCGACTCTGGATTTGGAGCTTATGGTCAAAACCGCAGCCAGAACCGCCGCCTGTTCCCTTTGTGATGATAGTGGATGGAAACCCGCGGCTGACGGGCGTGTGACGCGCTGCGACTGCCGCCTGCGTGCGCGTGGGGCGACGCTGGAAGAGGGGGCTCGCATCCCCAAGCGGTACGCGAAGTGCGATTTTGAGAGCTTTCAGACCGACCTGCCGGAACTCACCAGCATCGAGCATCAGTCGCTGCATACAGCGCGATTTCGGGCGATGCGCTTCGTGGAAGAGTATCCAAACGACAAGACGGGACTGCTGTTTATCGGTCGAACCGGGACCGGAAAAACGCATCTAGCCGTAGCGACAATTCGCGGGCTGATGGAAATGAAAGGTGTCTCGTGCCTGTTCTGCGATTATCGCGAACTGTTGCGGGAGATCCGCCAATCGTATTCGCCTTCCGTACAAGCGACGGAGCTGGATGTGCTGCGTCCGGTGCTGGAGACTGAAGTGGTGCTGATCGACGACCTTGGCGCGTCGGCGACGCAAACGCCGTGGGAGCGCGACACGGTGGCATACATCCTGAACAAGCGCTACAGCGATGAGCTGACGACGATCATCACAACACACCTGATCGACAAACCAAGCCCAGTGGCGGAAATCCCGGAGCAGCCGATCGACCGCTTCGCAAAGAACAAGCAGTTGGAGGAAGCGCGAGCGGCGTTACGGGATCGTACGCTCGGAGAGAGAATCGGGGATCAGATCCGCGCGCGACTGCATGAGATGTGCCGGAAGGTGGAGATCGGGGCGCGGGATTACCGGGAACGGGTGAAGTAGTGCGGGAAATGCAGAGATCCTTCGCTGCGCTCAGGATGACCTGACCTGCGCTTGGATGACCTGCGTTGCAAGTTCGGGTGACCTTTCATGCCATTGTGTTCAGAATGACCTTCGGGCGGCAATCGACAATATCCCATAGCCAATAGACAATTGAACGAGTGCTTTCCCAGAAGCTCATCTTCGAACCTGAGCACGATGCGGAATTCTTCGCCGAAGTGCCGGCCAAGCCCGCGGTTTTTCTGCTGCGA
>CAYWSM010000307.1:0-16833 GCA_964460935.1 uncultured Terriglobales bacterium
CGTCCGAAGGTGGTCATTCTTCCTTACTGGGAGGCTCGCCATCCTGATCACGCCAAAACTTCTCCTCTAGGATACGAAGCCTGTTTCGTGGCTGGTCTGACGAAACTCGATCTCACCACCTACTCGCCCGAGTCGCTCAGCGTCACAGTTGATAACTTGAAACTCGAAACCGGAATCTTGAAACCTTATAGACCTTTCAAGATCCTGTATGCGTCGCTCTATGCCGATATTCGGCCGACGTTCGTCGTCGATATCACCGAGCACTTCGAGACACGATTGAAGTCGTTGCTCGCGTATAAGTCGCAGTATGCACAGCAGCAAATCGCTGGAGACCTGTTCGTACCGGAACAAGAAATCCGTACCCGCCTCGAAACCATGGCCCGCTTCTACGGTCTGCTCGCAGGCGTCGATTTCGCCGAACCATTCGTGCAGAAAGAGGTTGGGTTGGTGGAGGACGTCACCGCCATCCCCGTGCAGTCAATCTAGCCCTTGTACTCCGTCACGCTCTCCTGATCATTCGGATCGGTTCGCGCAATTACCGCGACACAGGGCTCCGTCGCGCTTGGGTTGTAGGTAAGGTGAGGCATGTTTGCCGGGATATACATGAACTCGCCCGCCTTTGCCGACACGTGCTGTTTCAGCCCTTCCCCAAACCAGGTGGCACCTTCTCCGGACAAAACGTAAACGGCAGTTTCGTGGTGCTCGTGCAGATGCGCATTCGACTTGCCACCCGGCGGAATCGTCACCAGTTTCATGCAGATTCGTTCCGACCCGACTGTCTGTGCCGAGATTCCATCGGAATAATTGAGTTTGGTCGTGCCCTGTTGTGCAGCTTGCGGCGAAACAACTCTACAAGTACTCATACGATATCTATTCCGGCGAGGAAAAGCCGTACTGCTTCATGATTTTTTGAATGGCCGATTGTCTTACATACTCTAAAAACTTTCGCGCCTCAGGTTTATGTGTGGAGCGCTTCAGGACAATTGCTCCTTGTTCGATTGGGGTATACAGGCTCGGCGACACGGCCTCAAATCGGCCTTCCGATTTCATCGTCGGCGAGAGAACGAGCGACTCGGCGACGATCCCTATATCGGCATTCCCGGTTTGTACGAATTGTGCCGTTTGAGAGATGTTCTCGCCCAACACGATCTTGTCTTTAATGCGATCGTAGATTCCCGACCTCTGCAGAGCCTCTTCAGCCGCGCGTCCGTAAGGTGCGTGCGCCGGATTCGCAATCGCGATCTTTTTGATCGACGGATCGAGCAGGACATTGATTCCCTTCCCGAGATCGAGTTTCGACCCGTTTGGCACCCACAAAACAATCTTTCCAACCGCGTATCTGTAAAGTGTTCCAGGTTCAGCCAGTCCAGCCTGTTCCAGTTTCTGCGGATAGCCGACATCCGCTGAGAAGAAAACATCGAATGGGGCGCCGTTCTGCAGTTGCACGAAGAAGTTGCCGGACGAACCGAACGAGATCTTCAAGATGTTGCCGGTGTCATGCTGGTAGTGTTGCGCGATTTCCTTCATGGCGAAATTCAGATCGGCAGCGGCAGCGACTGAGAGTTCCTCGGCAGCGCAGCCGATGCCCAACAGCAACATAAAACTCAGAACGAGAACTCGCACGACTACAGTTTCCTCGCCACCGCAACGCCATCTCTTACCGGCAGGATTACGGTATAGAAGTCGGCAGATTCGTAAAGCATCTCGTTGAACTCCACGATCTGTTTGGTATGGTGCTGCGGATCGGTGTGGACGTCGGGGTTTCCCGCCGAGTACACCACGCGCCCGCTCCATAAGACGTTATCGGCGACAAACAGTCCGCCGCGACGAATGAAGTTCCTGGCCATTCGCAGCGCGCGAGGATAGTCTTCTTTATCGATGTCGCAGAAGACGATGTCGTACTCCTCTTTCTGCTCCGACAGGATCTCCAACGCATCGCCGATCTTTACCGTTACGCGTTCCGCCACGCCGGCGCGCTCAAAATATCCGCGAGCCTCCTGGGCGTTCTGCGGACTGCCATCTGTATAAAAAACGCGTCCGGTTGCGCCCACCGCCCGCGCCCACCAGATCGTCGAATACCCGATTGCCGACCCCAGTTCGAACACCGACTTGGCGTCAATCATCTGCGCCAGCAACTGGAACAACCGCCCCACAACCGGACCGACGATCGGGATATGCCGTTCTGTAGCCTGCTGCTCCATTTCAGCGAGCACGGTATCGCGCTCGGGAAGCATCGCATAGAGATAGTTCTCCACCTCCGGACCTGTGATGGTGTGGGCATCGGGATAATTGCTGCGATTGAATTTAGTCATGCAAGAAGTTCTCGGTTTCGGTAATCGGTTCTCGGTCAGGAATTTTGGAAACGAATCGGGGATTTACCGATAACCGTGAACCGACAACCGATGACTTATTTCGTTTGTCCCGGCCTAAGTTCGATGATTTCCACTCCCGATTCGGCTACAAGTTTCTTTAGTGCGTCCGGAGTGCCCGTCAGCAGCGGAAATGTGGCGAAGTGCATTGGGATCACCACCTTCGGCTTCAGCAGTTTGCAGGCATACGCCGCCTCGCGCGGACCCATGGTGAAGTGGTCGCCGATGGGAAGCATCGCAATGTCGGGATGATACAAGTCATGGATGATCTGCATATCGGAAAACGGTCCTGTATCTCCCGCATGGTAGATCTTAAGGCCGTTTTCAAACTCGATCACGTACCCGCAGGCTTCGCCGCCATACACAATCGAGCCATCGTCATCCTGGATGCCGCACGAGTGGACGGCATGCGTCATGGTCACCTTGATATCGCCGATTTGTTGTGTGCCGCCCTTGTTCATTGGCGAGGTGTTCTCCACACCTTTCTTCTGTAGCCACCCGCAAAGTTCGAAGATGCCGACCACCTTGGGCCTGAAGTCCTTCGCGATCTTTACGGCATCGCCGATATGATCGAAATGACCGTGCGTGCACAGCATCACATCGCAACGGGCAACTTTTCGCTCATTGGGCGGACACGCAGGATTCCCCATCACCCATGGGTCGATATAAATACAGTTGCCAGCCGGTGTCTGAACCCGGAACGCAGAGTGTCCCAGCCAGGTGATCTTGATGCCCTTAAAATCCATGAATAGTCCCTCACAATAACGACCGAAAATTGTAAACGAAACACTTTCCTCGGTGGCACAAGTCCTATTACCACTGCGCCCTAGCTGCTATGCTACGGCCATGCAATCATCGGCAACACAGACGGGCCTGAAAGTACTTATTTCGCAAGAACAAATTCAGAAACGCGTGGCCGAACTCGGCAGTCAGATCACGCGCGACTATAGTGGTGAAACCATCATCTTCGTCGGCGTGCTCAAGGGTGCATCGATCTTCCTCAGCGACCTCGCGCGCCAGGTGAAACTCGACGCCACCTTCGACTTCATCAGCGTCTCCAGTTACGGCTCCAGCGTTCGGTCGAGCGGCGAAGTGCGGGTGGTGAAGGACGTCGATCAGTCGCTTGAAGGCAAGAACGTGATCATTGTGGAAGACATCCTCGACACCGGGCTTACCCTGAGCTTTCTGCGCAAGCAGTTTCTGAATCACCGTCCCAAGTCGCTGAAGATTGCTGCCCTGCTCGACAAGACTTCGCGCCGGATCAACGACGTCCGGGGCGACTATGTTGGTTTCGAGATCCCCGACGAGTTCGTCGTTGGATACGGCTTAGATTACGCGGAACGTTACCGGAATTTGCCGGACGTTTGCGTTCTACCGCCGGAGTTACAATAATGCTGCCACTCATTCGCGATTTACACGCTTACCAGGCCTGGGCTGACTCTGAAATTTTCCGCCTGATTGATGCTACCCCGGCGGCTCGAACTAATCCTGAAGTCCGCAAGCTGCTGAACCACATCTACACTGTGCATCGCTTCTTCATTCTGTTGGTGCAAGGCGAACCTCCCACGCGCGAAGAGATGATGAAAGAGCTATCTTTGGACGAATTGCGCCCGGAATTGCAGAATTTGCACGTGCTTTCCGAAAAATATATGCCCAAGCTGCGCGAAGCCCACCTGCACGACAAAGTCGTAGTTCCCTGGTTCAAAGAGTTCGAGCCGTCCTGCCTTGAGGCCCTGACGCAGGCCGTTCTGCATTCCGTGAATCATCGCGGACAGTTGCTGACGCTATTGCGCACGCTCGGCGCGCCGACAAAGCCGCTCGACTACATTGTGTGGGTTAGCTACGGCCGCCCTGCGCCACAATGGGAAACTGTTTCCGTCACGGCGTCATAGTAGTTAAGCTCCGCCAAACTGGCTGCTAGAATCGGGGAATGCCCAGCACAACATTGCAAACATGCGACTGGCAATCGGTCGCGCGGATGATCGATCACACCCTTCTCAAGACCGACGCTCGCCGCTCCCAGATTGAACAGCTATGCCAGGAGGCGAAACAGTATTCGTTTGCTTCCGTCTGCGTCCAGCCGATTTGGGTGGAACTCGCTGCCGAACTCCTGACATCCACTCCGGTGCTGACCTGTACGGTCGCCGGCTTTCCACAGGGTGCGAACCTTCCTTCTGTAAAACTTTTCGAGACACTCGCCGCCCTTCGCCAAGGCGCGCAGGAAATCGATATGGTCATTAACGTGGGTGCTCTGAAAGACGGCAACACCAAGCTCGTGCAGGATGAAATCGCCGCCCTCGCCGACGCCTGTCACACTGCGCGTGCAAAGTTGAAGGTGATCATCGAATGTTGCTTGCTGACTGACGATGAAAAGAAGCTGGCGTGTGAGCTGTCGGTCAAGGCCGGTGCCGATTTCGTGAAGACCTCGACCGGAATGTCCACCAGCGGAGCGAAAGTGGAAGATGTTCGGCTCATGCGCGAGGTGGTCGGCCCGAAAGTTGGCGTTAAAGCCGCCGGCGGAATTCGCACAGTAAAAGACGCGCTAGCGATGATCGAAGCTGGAGCGAATCGAATCGGAGCAAGCGCGAGCGTGGCGATCGTGCAGAAGTTGGGGGCATGACAGGAAGTCATCAAGAGCATCAACCGTTGCGCACTGAGTATCGCCCGACTTGAGCTGCTTTCGATACTTCTTTTCTACGTTATTGAACAGCCATTTCAAAAGGGGCCTCGTTACAATCTCCGCATCCGTCGCATGACGACCATCCCGCGTCACGTATGGCCCGAAATAGGAGTGGTTCAATGGAATAAATCTGCCAAGAAACAAGCGCTGATCGTGGTCGATGCGTCTGATCTGCACGAGGCCGAGATAGTCCGCGCTTGAATCTGGCGGAATCGTCATCTGCTCCAACCCAAAGTTCTTCAGTTTGTCTTCTTCTAGAACTTGCTGCAGTGACTGATTTGAACCTTCAGGTAAATTGTCGACAACTACTTCCGCGGTGGAGTTCTTCTTATTTGCGTTAGGGAGCCTCCTGACCTCCCATCGAAAGATGCCTGATTCTTCAATAAGAAGACACGAGTAGACTGCATCAAAACCGCCAGTGTAGAAGCGAATCACCTTCAACCTGGGAGATTGCGCTTGAGATTGCGCGGCGGCGTTCAAACTCAAGACAATAACCGCCGACAACAGTACGAAGCAACGGATCTTCATTGGATCAGAGCGCCTCATTACTTCATCTCATACACCCTTACATAATCCACCAGCATCGTTTGCGGGAAAACAGTCGTTTCGTCCGGATTCCCCGGCCAGTTCCCGCCCACCGCAACGTTCAGGATGATGAAGAAATTATGGTCGAACGGCCAGCGATCTCCCTGCGGCAAGTCGGCCTTCGTCTTGGTCGTATAGAGAACGTCGTCAATATAGAAGCGAATCTGCGTCGGCTCCCACTCGATCGCGTAGACGTGAAAGTCATCCGCCAGTCGCCCCTTCGGAAAGATATACGATCCACCCACCGAGAAATACCCGGGCCCATGCAACGTTCCGTACACTGTAGCCGGCTCTTTCCCGATGTTCTCCATGATGTCGATCTCGCCGCACTCCGGCCACTGTACCTTCTCAATGTCGTTGCCGAGCATCCAGAAAGCCGGCCAGATACCTTGTCCATACGGAATCTTGATCCGTGCCTCCACCCTACCGTAGGCGTGATCGTACAGTCCCTGCGTCTTGATTCGGGCCGAAGTGTACTGGCTCCCGCCATAGTTTTCCTTCAACGCGGTAATCACCAGGTTCCCGCCCTTTTGTTGTGCGTTGAGGGTCCGGTTGGTATAGTTCTCCAGTTCAGCGTTGCCCCAGCCCGAGTTGCCGAGGTCATAAGTCCATTTCGCCGCATCGGGAGACGAGCCGTCCTTACCATCAAACTCGTCGCTCCAGACCATGGTCCAGGTCTTCGGACCAGGCGGATTATCTGGAGCATCTGGTTTCGCCACTTGCGCAGCACTACATCCACTGATGGTGGTTACCATCGACAATACCAAGCATGAAATAAACCGGGATCGCATAGCGTTCGGAGTATAGTCCATTCAGGAACGCACAAAAACGATTTTGTTGAGCCTTAGAGTTGCATTTCCTTTTCCACATTCGAGCGCCGCAAAGCCCTGAACTCGGCTGATATGATGTTCCATCACGCATGGAATCCCCTGCCATCCAGACGGCAACTGCCGCGGGCGTAGAAGCGTTTTTGCTCGACGTCGCCGACGTCGTAAATAGCACGCTCGACTTGGACACCATCCTGCTCCGTGTCGCCGAACTCATCCGCCGCGTTATCGACTACGAGATCTTCGCCATCCTGCTGGTCAACGAGAAAGCGCAGGACCTCCGCTTCCGTTTCGCTATTGGCCATACACCGGAAACCGTAGAAAAAACTCGAATCAAGATCGGCGAAGGCGTAACCGGGCAGGCCGTCCAACGGCGTGAACCGGTGCTTGTGAATGACGTACAGAAAGCCTCTGGTTACATTGAAGCCATTCCCGGTGTTCGCTCCGAATTGGCGATCCCGCTGATCATCAAAAATCGAGTCATCGGCGTGATCGACATCGAGGCCTCGCAGGCGAATTACTTTACCGAAGATCACGCTCGTTTATTGACGGTCGTCGCTTCGCGCATCGCCATCGGTATCGAGAATGCGCGCCTCTATACGCGTACCTCGCGTCAGGCGAAAACTCTCGCGCTTCTCAATGAAATCAGCCAGGAGCTGACATCAATCCTGAACGTTGACGAACTCCTGCGCCGCGTCGGTGAACTGCTCACCCGCATCATTGATTACCAGATGTTCTCGGTCCTGCTCGTCGATCCGACAGAAACGAAACTGGTACACCGTTTTTCCATTCGGTTTCAGGAGAGCATCCATCTCAAGCACGACATTCCCATCGGACAAGGCTTGGTCGGACATGCAGCCCTACAGCGCGCGCCGATCCTGGTGCCCGATGTCACCAACGATCCACGATACATACGGCTGAACCCAGAAACGCGCTCCGAACTTGCTGTGCCGTTGATCTACAAGGGCAAAGTGATTGGCGTCATGGACCTCGAGCACACCAAGCGCCGCTTTTTCAACGAAGACCACATGCGGACCATGGTGACGCTCGCGGCTCAACTGGCGATTGCCATTGAGAACGCCATGCTGTACGAGCAGGTCACGCGCCAGGAGAAGCGCTTGGAACGCGACCTGCAACTGGCGCGTGAACTGCAATTCAGGCTGCTGCCGGCGGGAATGCCTCCGCTCGCGAACGCCGAACTGGCGGCCAAGTTCATTCCCGCTCAGGCCATCGGTGGCGATCTTTACGATTTCATTCAATATCCGCCCAACTCTCCTGACGGATGCGGCAATTGCATCGGAATTGCCATCGGCGATGTCAGTGGAAAGGGTGCCGCCGCGGCTCTGTATGCGGCGCTTGTCAGCGGATTCCTGCGCTCCTACGCGGCTGAACGTCCCGGTGCCGCGGAGATGCTGCGGCTTATCAATGCATCGCTGGCTGTCCGCCATGTCGAAGCGCAATATGTTTCGCTGGTTTACGCCATCTGGCATGACGATCAGCGTTTGCTCCAGATCGCGAACTCGGGACTTCCCCGCCCCATTCACTGCAAAAAGGGCAAGATTGAGAAGATTGAGTCCGTCGGACTGCCCCTCGGACTCTTCGACAAGGTGCAGCACGATCAAGTTACATTCCGCGGCGATCCCGGTGATGTGTTCGCCTTCTTCAGTGACGGCATCGTTGACGCAACCAATCGTGAAGGCGATATCTTCGGACGCGCCCGTGTCGAGAACGTCGTACAGCAAAATTGGAAGAAGACCGCGGACGAAATCGTTTCCGCGATATTTCAAACTGTTGTTGAGCACACATCCGGTGCCAGCCAATTCGACGACCAGACCGTAGTCGTGCTCAAGGTCCGAGGACAAGATAAGGTTTCAGCCAAGAAATGAAGTCCACCATTAAGCCAATCGCGCGTCCTCCGGCGTTTACGTACTCCGGCAAGAGCCTCCTCTGCGAACAGGTCCCGCTGTCGAAACTCGCCGACAAATTCGGCACACCGCTGTACGTGTACTCGGGTTCCACCATTCGCGATCGCTTCCAGACTTTCAACAGCGCATTCACTGCTGTTCCCCACACAGTCTGCTATTCCGTGAAAGCGAACTCCAATCTTTCAATCTTGAAGATGCTCGCCGGCATGGGTTCCGGGTTCGATATCGTCTCCGGAGGCGAACTTGAGCGTGTAGTTCGCGTCGATAAGAAAGCTGCCAGGCGCGTCGTCTTTTCCGGTGTCGGAAAAACTGCAGAAGAGATGGATCTCGCGCTGCGCACCGGTATCTTGATGTTCAATGTCGAAAGCGAAGCTGAGGCCGAGATACTTGCCGCACGCGCCGGCAAGGTGAAAAAGCACGCGAACGTTGCGTTGCGCGTCAACCCCGACGTTTTTGCCGAAACGCACCCCTACATCTCCACCGGCTTGCATAAGCATAAGTTCGGCGTCCCCATCGGTGATGCCCGCCGTCTCTATCGCGCAATGGCGAAGAGCAAGTATCTCGACGTCGCTGGAATCAGCGTCCACATCGGCTCGCAGATCACGTCGGTCGATCCTTTCAACGCCGCCATGGAACGCCTCGCCGGCCTTGCTCGCACGTTGCGATCCGACGGCCACGACATTCGCTACATCGACGCCGGTGGCGGACTCGGCATCCACTATCATTCAGCCGATGCCCCTTTCAGCGACGTCGCAGCAAAATACGCAGAGGCTGTTTCGGCGCCGTTAGCTTCACTCGGAGTTCATCTCCTCCTTGAACCG
Source organism: uncultured Terriglobales bacterium (assembly GCA_964460935.1). Classification (GTDB taxonomy): domain Bacteria; phylum Acidobacteriota; class Terriglobia; order Terriglobales; family Acidobacteriaceae; genus DATMXP01. The sequence continues at coordinate 9,208 of CAYWSM010000307.1, forward strand.
GGGCGTTCGATCATCGGTCCCTGTGGCACGCTCGTTACCCGCGTCGTTTACCGCAAGCAGAACGACGACAAACATTTCGTCATCGTTGACGCTGCCATGAACGACCTCATCCGTCCGTCCCTCTACGGCGCACACCACGAAATCGTGCCGGTGAAGCTGAATTCCAAGCGACAGCACAAGGTCGATATTGTCGGCCCCGTCTGCGAAACCGGAGACTTCTTCGCCCGTGACCGCGAACTTCCCGATGTCGAATCCGGCGACCTCGTCGCCATCCTCGACACCGGCGCTTACGGCATGTCCATCTCGTCAAACTACAACACGAGAGGCCGCGCCGCCGAAGTACTCGTCGAAGGGAAAAAGGCGAATCTGATTCGAAGGAGAGAGACGGTGAAGGACCAGATCAGGGCGGAAGAAGAGGTGATCTGAGGCGCTTGGTGCAAAGTGGTGCAAATAGGTGTACGATAAAAGTATGGCCGTAGCGAAGAAGAAAACAAAGTCTCGGATCGTGCGCCGGAGCATTTCTCTGTCTCCTCATCTGGACAGCAGGGTTCAGCGATTAGCTAGGCACCAGAATTGGAGCACCAATCGAGCCTATGAATCGCTGATCGAAGCTGGACTAGAAGCTAAAGAAGCCGAAAAGCGTCGATTCTTTGAACTAGGTGAGCGACTTCAAAAAGCCACAGACAAGCGCGAAATTGAGGAATTGAAGCAAGAACTCGCAAAGATGATCTTTGGATCTTAAATGCCACCAATCCAGTGGGCAGACTTACCGGTCGATCTACTCAACCATTTGTTGGAGCGGGCACGAGAGCGAAAAATCTCGTTTGACGATTTGTATCGCCTGAAACTCTGGCGAGAAACCTCGCCTGATGCTCCGGAAGGCGAGTGGTTCAAAGACTTTGGATCTTTTAAGCTTTGCGGTGAGGGGAAGTACCCCAAAAAATTCCTGTTAAAAGGGCAAGTGGCTAAGGGGAAGGAGATTGTCTAATCAGAGTTGTGGTTTTAACACCACTTTCCCAAACATCTGGCTGCTCTCCAGATACCGATGCGCCTCTGCCGTCTCGCTGAGCGGAAATGTTCGATCCACCACCGGCTTCAATCTTCCCGCGAACACGTGTCCGAGCACTTGATGCAGATCGCCCATATTCCCCATGAACGATCCGAGTAATGACAACTGCTTCACGAATAGATGCCGCAGATCGATGCCCACCTCCGGCCCCGTAGTCGCGCCGCATGTGACCAGTGTTCCACCCGGACGCAGCGACTTCACACTCTCCATCCAAGTCGCTTTGCCGACATGCTCAAAGACAATATCCACACCGCGCTTGTCGGTGATCCTCTTTACCTCGTCGCTGATCTTCTGACGGTAGTGGTCAATGGTGTAATCGGCCCCGAGTTCTCGTGCCTTCGCCAGTTTGTTGTCATCACCGGCAGTCGCAATCACGTTTGCGTGAAACATCTTGGCAATCTGGATCGCCGCCGTGCCCACGCCCGATCCCGCTCCCAGCACCAGCACCCATTGTCCCTGCTTGATCTGCGCCCGCCCAACCAGCATGTGCCACGCCGTCAGAAACACCAACGGCACGCTCGCTGCTTCATCGAACCCCAACGTATCCGGAATCGGGATGACATTCACTTCCGGCATGGCAATCAGTTCGCAATTCCCACCGTCAACTCCATTGCCGAGCACGGTAAATTCGCGGCAAAAGTTTTGCTGGCCTGACGTGCACATCTCGCAGTGATTGCAGAACACCATCGGCGCCAGCAATACTCGCTGCCCTGGCTTCACGCTGGTGATGTACTCCCCGACAGCCTCCACCACGCCTGCGACATCGCTTCCATTGATGTGCGGCAGGTTGATCCCGGGGAGGCCCTTGCGCACCCACACGTCTAGATGATTCAGCGCGCACGCCTTCACGCGCACCAACACCTGGTCGTTTCTCAGTTTTGGATCAGGAATATCGCGGTATTGAAGAACTTCGGGGCCGCCAAACTCGTTGAAGACGATTGCTTTCATACAGGCCTCGTATATGTAGGGAAACCTGTCAAGGTATCACATCGGGTATCTACCCGGCTCAACGGCCATTGCCGCCACTATATAATGTGCCTGTCTTGAGAACTCTTCGGCCGATTTTCTTGCTGCTCGTGGTTATGGCAGCTTTGTTCGCTTACGCGCAAACCGGATCGCAAACCGTACTCATTCTTCCTTTTGAAAACACCTCAAAAGCGCCAGGCTTGGAATGGATTTCCGAAGCGTTCCCTGAAATCCTCGGCGAAGGCATCGGCTCCTCCGACATTTACATCATCCCGCGCGACGATCGCAATGCCGCCTTCGATCGCATGGGTGTGCCGGTGGGCGCGCATCTCTCCCGCGCCACGCTTTACCGCATCTCCGAGCAAATGGACGCCGATTACGTCGTGCTTGGCTCTTATGATTACGACGGCCAGACCTTCACCGCCACGGCGCAACTACTCGACATGAAGAAGTTGTATCTCGCGCCGGCCATAAAGGAGTCCGGTCCGCTCGTTAACATGGTGGAGATACAGCGCGCTCTCGCGTGGGAATTGCTGCGAAGCCTGAATCCCGAGAGCGTTCCCAGTAAGCAGCAGTTCCTGCAAGCGGCGACACCGATTCGCCTTGATGCGTTTGAAAACTACGTTCGCGGTATGGTCGCCACCACACGCGAAGAAAAGATTCAGCGCTTCCACGAAGCCGTGCGGCGCGACTCCGGTTATACCCAAGCGATGTTCCAATTGGGCCGGACCTACTACAACAATCACGAATATGAATCCGCAGCCTCCTGGTTCGCCCGCGTGCCGTCCTCCGACAGCCTCTCTGGCCAGGCAAACTTCTATCGTGGACTCTCTTGCTACAACACCGGCGATTACGATTGCGCCGAGTCGTCCTTCAAGTTCATCGAAGCCAATTTCCCGTTGCCGGAAGTCGTCAACAACCTCGGCGTTGTGATGGGACGCCGCGGTAAGCGCGATGAAGTTGACTACCTCGAAAAGGCTGCCAACTCTGATCCTAATGATCCCGACTATCATTTCAATCTCGCTGTTGCCTATGCGCGTGTCTTTGACACCGCCCACGCCACCCGCGAACTGAAGCAGGTTCTGCAGTTGCGTCCATCCGACACGGAAGCCAAAAGCTTCCTCGACACTCTGAACGGAAGTGCCTCCTTGCGATCGGCTTCTTCCACCGGAGCCAAGCTTCCTCTGCAGCGCATGAAACGCACTTACAACGAGAACTCCTACCACCTACTCGTGCTGGAAATTGCGCGCACGGCGGAAAGCCGTTTCGCCTCCGGAGATCCTAAAAAGCACGCCGCATTCCACGTCGACCGCGGCCGGCAACTGCTCACGCAGGGCTTTTCCGCCGACGCGGAGAAGGCTTTTGAAGAAGCCGTTGTACTCGATCCCACTAACGCCAACGCGCATATCGGACTGGCCGAGGCTTACGCCGCCCTTGGCAAAGACAAGGAAGCCGTCTCCGAAGCCAGTGCCGCTCTGCAACTCAGTCCCTCTGCCGGTGCTTATCTCCTACTCGCGCGGCAGAATTTGAAGGACAATAAGCTTAGCGCCGCGAACGAAGAGGTCGACCGCGCCCTGGAACTCGAGCCTCGCAACCAGGACGCGCAAGCCCTGAAGCACTCGATTGAAGAGAAACTCACCGGTGCTAGGAATTAAAAAGCCATGCGTATCGTGCGGGCAGTCGCAGTCATACTCGCCTTCCTCGTCCTCGGTTCCCTGCTCACTTTCGCCGATGTCCTCAAAATCACCGTTGACGACACCATTCAGCCCATCTCGCAGGAATTCATTGCCCGCGCCATCCACGAAGCCGGCAACACCGGCGCAACTGCTCTGCTCATTGAATTGCGCACTCCTGGCGGCATGGAATCGGCGATGCGAAAGATCATTGAGGACATCAACTCCTCGCCCGTCCCCGTCATTGTTTACATTGCTCCGACCGGCAGCCGTGCCGCTTCCGCTGGCTTCCTGATTCTCGAAAGTGCCGATGTCGCCGCCATGGCTCCCGGCACCAATACCGGAGCCGCCCATCCTGTGATGATGACGCCGTGGGGCTCGACCGTCGAACCCGACAAGGTGATGGTCGAAAAGATCACCAACGACGCTGCCGCATTCATGCGCTCCATCGCCTCCAAGCGCGGACGCAACGTGAAAGTCGCCGAGAGCGTCGTCCGCGAATCCAAAAGCTTCACTGACCAGGAAGCCCTCGACCAGGGACTCATCGACATCGTTTCGCCCAATCAGCAGCAGCTTCTGCACGACCTCGACGGACGCAAGATTAAGCGCTTCAACGGAGCTGAAGCCACACTGAACACCTCCGGCTCGGTCCGAGAATTTCAGATGACCGTGAAGCTCGAAGTGCTGAACTGGCTCATGGACCCGAACATCGCGTTCATCATTCTGGCGATCGGTCTGTTGGCCGTTTACTTTGAGTTCAACCATCCCGGCGCGATCATTCCCGGAGTGGTCGGGGCATTCTTCGTCGTTCTCGCCATCTTCTCGCTCAACATCCTGCCCATCCGATACGCCGCGCTCGGGCTTATCCTGATGGCCTTCATCTTCTTCGCCCTTGAGGCCAAGTTCACCAGCCACGGCGCACTCACCATCGCCGGAATCGCCTCTCTCACCATCGGCGCTCTGCTGTTGATCGACGGCCCCATCCCTGAAATGCGTGTGCACCTCTTCACGGCCTTGGCAGTCAGCATCCCGCTCGGCGTGATCACCGCGTTCCTGATGAGCATCGCCCTCAAGGCCCGACGAAACAAACGTGCCAGCGGCATCGAAGGCATGATCGGTGAAATCGGCACCGCACAAACGGCACTCACGCCGGAGGGAAAGGTCTTCGTCCACGGAGAAACCTGGAACGCCGTCGCGAGTTCAAACATCGCAGCCGGCGAGTCGGTTCGCATCACTGCCGTTGACGGCCTGAAGATTCGTGTGGAACAAGTGACTGAGATACACCCCGTACCCGTTCATCCTTAGCTACCGAAAAAGGGAGGTACATCGAGCAAGTTAGAGGTATCATCTTTTCCTCCAATGCTCATCCGGCTTGAATCGATTACCAAGAAATACGGGCGCACTCGTGCCTTGAATCCCACATCGCTGGAAATCCATGGCGGACAGATCGTCGCCGTGCTTGGCCCGAATGGCGCAGGCAAGACGACGTTGCTCCGTTGCCTTTCCACGGTTGCATCTCCTACGCGTGGTCGCGTTCTGTGGGACAACGACGAACTTCGCCGCAACCGTCTCGACCTCCGACAGCGCATGATGTTTCTGCCTGATTTCCCTCCGTTGTTCGGGGAGATGACGTTGCTCCGGCATCTCGGAATGGTCATGAATGTCTACGGTGTCGCTACCCAGGGACGTGAATCCGAAGTCGTGCAGGTGCTGCGTGATCTCGATTTGCTAACGCTATGCGACACGCAACTGGCAAAGCTCTCTCGCGGACAAGGCTACAAAGCGGCCTTTGCTGCCATGGTGTTGGTCAATCCGGATCTTTGGCTGGTTGACGAACCCTTCGCATCCGGCATGGACCCGAACGGCATCAGCTATTTCAAGAAACGCGCCCGCGCTGCTGCAAGTCAAGGCAAACTCGTCATCTATTCGACGCAGATCATCGATATTGCTGAGAGCCTCTCTGATCGTGTGTGTGTCATCCATAAAGGCGATGTTCGCGCCTTCGATTCCGTGGATGCTCTAGCTACTTCGCGCGTCCATGAATCTGAAGGCGGTGTGCTCGAAGAAGTCCTGCAGAAACTGCGAGAGGAAGATCAGTGAGCTTTCATAATCGTAGTTTTGAGCGCAAAGTTCGCAAACTCGCTCGCCGTGAACTCAAGCAGTCGCAGTTGATGTGGAAAGAATATAAGCGACTCAAGCCTAATCGTCTTCGCAACGTGAATGGAGGCTGGATCGGTGTACTTTGGCTGGGAGCAATTGCCGTCGGATATCTCTCCTCCAAACCGGCCTCATACGCGTTCTTGGCAATTACTCTTTACGGACTCTCTGCTGTACTCAATCGCTCAATCGGCGCCTCCACTCTCTTGTACCAGTCCCAGGCGACATACAATTTCATTCATCTTCCAGTCACCGATCGAAACATCTTTGGATGGCACATCCGCTACCTACTGCGATCGTCGATCACGATGCTGATCTTGTTCGCGATGGGCTATGGAGTGGTATTTCGAGGGCAACTCTTTACCACCGAGAGCGTGGTAACCATCTTGGCGCTGGCGATCATTCAATGGCTGACGTGTTGCGCTGCCATCCTGGTGGTGGTTCCCTTTTTGCCAAAACGAACTGCTGGTCTTGGCTTCTTTGCTTATGGAGCCGGGCTCGCGGCCTTCTTCTGTGCTTTTGTCCCAGAGAGCATTATTAACGGGGTCCAGCAGGCGCTCGTCATTACTCCTGCAGGCTCGCTCTCTTATTTTGTAAAGCAGTACTTCTTCCATCATCATTTTTCGATCGCAGCGCTATTGCCCACATTCGCGTATATCGCCGCAATGCCGATTGCTCTTCAGCGCCTCTGTCGCAGTTACAACACAGATATCCTCTCTGACCGTCTGTTTGGTGCCACGGCAACCGATCAATCGGCCGAACTAGAACCAGCCGAGGAAGATCCGGCGATCTCTGAACTTTCCACCGCCGAAGCCGAACGCGTCATTTACAACCAGTTCCCATCTGATCCGAATCGCGAACCTCAAGTCGGATGGGTTGATCGACTGATCTTCAAACGGCTTTCACTTCGTGAGAAAGTCATTTGCAATTTCTTTCGAGGTGGTGGAACCGGTAGCTGGACGTGGCACTGGTCGAAGGGCGCCATCGCTGCCATCATCACCATCGTGCTCGCCATCGCTCCGGCTGGCTTGGTCTCTGCTTGGATCTGGGTTCCCGGCGTTCTCGCCGTCATGCTCGCGTTACCGCTCTTCGGTGGAATGTGGACGGGATTTACTGAGCTGCCCATTTCCGGCAAGCTTTCTCCCATTTACGCCACCTATCCGATCGCTTTCGACGAAATCTCGGGACTACTGTTCAAAGTTAATACGTTGCGGATTCTCCTCTGGTCGCCATTTTTTATCGCTATCGGTGTCGCGATATTGCGCGTATACAGCGTCGAACCGAGAACTGCCTTTGTGTACTCCTTAGTGTCGCTCTACGGACTGGTAACCTTCCAACCTTTCCAGTGGTGCGGCAAGTTTTCGAGCGGAAGCAACGACAGCAAGGTCACAAAGCTGCGGCCAATTCTGGCAATCACCGCACTTGTTTTCGGCTTCTTGCTTTTTGGAGGACTCTTTGTTTTTGTACTTGCCGTCCCTCCCTACTGGAACATCGCCTCCGCGCTAGCAATGCCCATAACCTCCCTTGCTACATGGTTGATTTATCGATGGGCATACAATACCCCCTCCTTTGATCTTGTTCATGACGTTCGCGGCCACTGATTAGTGCAAAACTGGGAACCTAGGGTTCGCCCCTCATATCTTCCGCACCTGCGCTGCGTTACAATCCCCAGCATTGGTACTGCGGGTTTCGGATCCCGCGTGAACGGAGCGCCACAATGCCCGAATTCGGCTTCGGTCTTATCGCCGTAGCGATCATCGT
>CAYWSM010000308.1:0-8485 GCA_964460935.1 uncultured Terriglobales bacterium
CTTCTCCAGGGCTCTCTCGCCCGAGTCGATCTCAAACAAGCCGAAGCGAATCTGAAAGAACTCACCGGCGAAGTTCTTGAGAGCAACCTGATGAATGGCCGAACTGGCTCTATCCCATTCGCCGGTGGCAAGAATCCCATCAAGCACGTCATCTACATCATTAAGGAAAACCGCACCTACGATCAGATCTTGGGCGACCTTGGCGCTGGCAACGGTGATAAATCCCTGACCATGTACGGCGAAGACATCACGCCCAACCAGCACGCGCTTGCCCGGCAGTTCGGCGTCCTCGACAACTTCTACGACTCCGGCGAAGTCTCCGGCAACGGACACGTCTGGTCCAACGCCGCCATCACCTCCGATTACACCGAAAAAACCTGGCAGATCAACTATCGCGGTAACGAGCGATCCTACGATTACGAGGGAGTCGTCGCGCTCGACTACCCGATCAAACTCGGCATCCCCGACGTGAATGAGCCCGGCACCGGCTATCTTTGGACCAATCTCGCGCGCCACGGCAAGACATACCGCCATTACGGCGAATACATCTCCACCCACTTCTGTGATCGCGGCGGCGATGCCGATATGAACCCGCAACAGGGAACTCCGCTCGCCATGCCCGGTTCGTGCAAACAATCGGTCGTGAAGCCCGGCGAGCCGATGCCTCCCGAACTCGGCGATGGCCGTGGCGAACCGAACCCTTATGCGTGGCCCATTCCGCTCGTCGCCGAAAACGTCGCCACCAAGCCCGAACTCGTTGGCCATTTCGACCCGCACTATCCCGACTTCCGTCTCGACTTCCCCGACCAGTTGCGTGTTGACGAATTCCTGCGCGAATTCCGTCCCTGGGCCGACAAACGCGCGAAGACCAAGAAAGATGACATGCCGCAGTTCATGCAGGTGCGCCTGCCGAACGACCATACCGCCGGAACGTCGCCTGGAAAGCCGACCCCTTCCGCATCCGTCGCCGACAACGACCTCGCCGTAGGCCGCGTTGTCGAAGCCATCTCCAACTCTCCCTACTGGGACGATACCGCCATCTTCATCCTCGAAGACGACGCCCAGGACGGCGCGGACCACGTGGACGCTCACCGCTCCATCGCGCTCGTGATCTCGAAGTACTCGCCACTTCCGATTAAGACAGTCACCAAGGGGGGATCTCAAAGTCTCGAAAGTGCGACGTCCTTTGTCGACTCCCACTTCTACACCACCGTTAACCTGATCCACACTATGGAAGTCCTGCTCGGCCTCCCGCCGATGAACAACAACGACGCACAGGCGCCCGTCATGGCTCCGCTCTTCACCGGCAAAGGCAATCAGCCTCCGTTCAAAGCCAACTACCGCAATCGTGACAACCGCCTGATTTATACGGCCAATAAGAAAGATGCCGAAGGCGCGAAGGAATCATCGAGGATGAACTTCACCCACGCCGATGCCGTCGACACTGCCCTGCTCAACCAGATCCTCTGGCGCGACCGCATGGGCGGCCGTCCGATGCCCGCCCCCAAACACACCGTTATCCTCGATCGACCTCGCACCAAGGATGATGACGATGATTAACCACCAAGGACACAAAGTGTCACAAAGGGTCTGATTAACTCTCTAAACCCTTCGTGGTACTCCGTGTCCTTTGTGGTTTAATTTTGTCCATGTCCGATTGTTTATTCTGCAAGATCATCCGCGGCCAGATCCCCACGAACAAAGCCTACGAAGACGACCGCGTCTTCGCCTTTTACGACACCAATCCGCAGGCGCCGACGCACATCCTCATCGTCCCGAAGAAACACATCGTCGGACTCGATCAAGCCGCTCCCGAGGACGCCGACATCATCGGCTACTCGCACCTGATCGCTGCCAAACTAGCCAAAGAACGCAACCTCGACCACGGCTATCGCACGGTTTACAACGTCGGTCCCGACGCCGGCCAGTCGGTTTTCCATCTTCACTTGCACTTGATTGGCGGCCGCAAGATGTCCTGGCCGCCAGGATAGAGTCAAAAGAAAACACGGAGGACGGAGGCACGGAGCTCACGGAGAGTGAAAGGGAAAAACACTAGACATCGGCTGTTCGGTTGAATCTTGAAATAGAGTGCGACGGGATACCACTATTGTTTGAATCAGGTCCTTATCTATAGATCTTCCTCTGTGCTCTCCGCGCCTCCGTCCTCCGTGTTTTCCTTCCCTCACGCCGCGATCACCTGCGTTCCGCAACTCGGAAAACTCCGCTGCCATACCGCCGACACCAGTGCCAATTGCGGAAGCACGCGCGTGATCGTGTCCACCATGCTTTCAATCTCGCGCCAGTCTTCGGCGGAAACGTTCTTGGTTATCCTGCGGTGATCGCGCACAGGTAATCCGGCAATCAATCCGAGCGACCGTTTGGTCACCCGTTCCTGTGCAGCGCGAAAATTCTGTTGGCTGATGATCTTCTTCGTGTCCATCCATACCGAGGCCATGTAAGCAGGGAACGGCGAGATCACCCGGAAAACGCTGAGCACGTTCCTGGTGCCCAATGTCTTTCGAATGTCGCTATAAATCAGCCACGCGCGCAATCCGGCATCATTCTCGCGCGGAACATTCAATTTAATCATCCGCGCCAACGCCGAGGCTTGCTTCGACGGCGTTACTCGTCCGCTTTGGCCGCCGGAATAGCCGCGCTGCACCAGCCGGGAAAATAGCATCAGTCGCGGAATCGCGCGGGTGAACAGACTAACCACCGCGCCCATCTGCTCCACATCGCCCACCGAGAACTTTTGTGCGGACAGCACCCGGCTCTGGTCCGAGAAACGCCACCCATCGCTGACTGCCAGCGATCGCACATATTCCACCAGCCCCTTTGACCCGGCTTGGAACTCCTTCGATCGGGTAACCGGCCCGAGATCATCCCACATCGCTTTCAAATATGGAGGACATCCGGCAGCCAGCTTAAACAGAGTCGGCACCCACGGCAAATCGAGGCTGATACGCACATCGTCATAGATACGGCGAAGGTCGGCTGAGACTTCCGACTCCTCATACATGCGGGTCAGCGGCATGATTGGCCTCTGTCGTAAGACGGCCAGAGTGGCTGGGATGTTGTAACCGGTTCGCGAGCGGCTACCTTCACGCCGTGGACTGGGACTTTGCGCGATGAGAGTACAACCGTTTGTGCGAACGAAGATGCTTCGCTACGGTGCGAATGGCGCCCCACATCTGCCTTCTCTTGGCAGATGTGGGATTAGCAGCCCCTAAATCAGTATTCCGGTTCGTCGGCAGCGCCGTGGCGGCGCAGCAGGTTGGGCAGATTCTGCGAGAATGCGCTGCGTGGCAGCACCATATCGCAGCCGGCTTCCTGCGCTTTCATCTTCAACTCGCCTTGCACGTGCGACACGAATCCAATGATCGCCGTCCCCTTTTTCAACTCTTTTTTCAGTTTGGGAATGGTTTGCAGTGGTTTCGCGTTGGCGTTGTTCAGGTCGAAGATAATCAGCGACGGCTTTTCGTCCCCGTTGTTCTTCAGGCGTTCCAGGATGTCTTTATCGGTTTTGACGAACTCGACTTTGACATTGAGTTTGCGTGAGGTTTCCTGGATTTTGGCGAGGAAGAACAGGTCTTCGATGAAGGCAAAGATGCGAGGTGCAGCGTTTTGATCTACTACTCGCACTGGCTCCAGCTCCGGGGCAATGTGCCCACCGGCAACCGTCCCGCGCCCCTTGCCGAAGTTCTGGCCACCGTTGCGGTAGCTATGGTCCATCGGACGGGTAAACACGCCTTGCTCTTGCTGTTGCTTGCCTTGGCGATGAGGGCGGTGCCCGCCGCTGCCCCGGTGGCCTCCGTGGCCGCCCTGGCCCTGTCCACCTTGCCCACCATGTCCTCCAGGACGCCCGCCGGGCGCACCCCGGCGTCCGCGGCGTCGCCTGCCTTTACCCCCTCCGGAACCTCCGGACGGGTGATTCGGTCCAATATTCATGTAGCTCTCGTTTTCGTTATTCCCCGACGTACGGGTGAACTCTCATTCAGGTGCTCGGTTTCGCTCTACCGATCGGATCCAGTGGTCGCGCTATTCCCGCGGCATGGAAAGGCGGGTAGCGGCTGATTTTCGTGATCTAGTTTCGTCCGACTTGCGCTTGATACGCGCGCGGATCCCCATCTTCGGGAGCGATACTTCGAACGGAAGACGGTGTGATACTACCCACCGACCTTGTGGATGCGCAAGTCAAATTCTGACCTATAAGCTCCCACGCTGCCACAAGTTGGGAAGAATTCCCCATTCGGAGGGATCAGTTGGTGGGCGCTATAGGATTCGAACCTATGACTTCCACCGTGTGAAGATGGCACTCTACCGCTGAGTTAAGCGCCCCACCAGTTCACACAGCCATTTCCACTATAAAGGACTGAAAAATCAACGTCAAATGTGGATGACCCAAGCTGATTGACTTCGTCTTCCAACCGGACCACAATACTTAAAGCCCAGCGGATGGGGTGAATCCGCCAGGCTACCGGCTACTTCATCAGCAGCTGGATTAGGATCGAGATACCGATCACGGCCACCATCTTCCAGTCAAAGACGATAGTGACGTGAACGTGAACCGTCGATCCTGCGAGCTGGTTCATAGCTCACCTCCTTAGTATCCGGCCCGAAGGTCGTTCTAGCGACTTTCGGGCCTTCGATTTTCCGGCGTTTCCGCCGGAATCTTTGGCGACCGCAGCCGCTCTTCACTCCAACTAAGAGGTGACTTCATCCTAAGGAACTACGCCCACAGTTTCCGAGTTCTTTCTCTTCCACAATTCACACAGAGAGGATTTCTTGTTCCTATTCTGGAACTTGCTGCAATCCAGCGACCGAGACGCCTGTTTCTGACGTTTAGCTTTTCCGATCATCTGATCACCAGATCACCAGATCGTCTGATTCTCCTGTCTCTCTTTCACCACACCCCAATTTACCGTTTCATCCTGAACCCCGCGCTTATCAAGCTCCTGATGGACATTACCCCATTAGTTAACCGTTTGGTTAATATTTTTCACCACTCGTCCCAGTCCCGCTATTCATCCTGTACCGAATCGGCGATAATATCCGGGGTTCCCGAAGTAGTAGTTCATGGCTGAATTCATCGACAATCCGCGGTACCAGGACGAGCCACCAAACTCGCCGGATGACCTAGGTAACTCGCAACTTTCTGGTTCTTCTGGGGTTTCTCCAGATGTGAGCAGCGTAGCCCTGAATCCGGGTTTACTTGGCGGTGCACCGCGGCGCAACTCCGCATCGAAGAAAGCTCCGATGCCCGTGGAACAGACGCCTGTTAACGGATCCGCCACTCTGACCGACGCCGATCTCATGCTGCGCGTGAAAGACGGCGACGATGCGGCCTTTGAGTACCTGGCCGAAAAGTATCGTCGTCCGATGCTCGGGTTTATGTATCGTGTCACGAGGAATACGCACATTGCCGAGGAACTCGCCCAGGAAGTTTTCCTGCGCGTGTACCGCGCGCGTGCTACGTACAACGCCGAGGCCAAGTTCAGCACCTGGCTGTATCGGATTGCATCGAACCTTAGCGTTAACTACCTCCGCGATACGAAGCACGAGCGCCCGGAGATGGCGGTCTCGCTCGACGAGCCGGATGAGGAAACAGGAACGACGCTCGACCTCGCGGACAAATCGCTCGATGCCGAGCAGCAGATTCTGCGGCGCGAACGCCTGCAGGCGATCAAGCGCCACGTACAAGCTTTGCCGGAACGGCAGAGAAATGCAGTCTTGATGCATAAGTATCAGGGGATGGATTATCGCCAGATCGCACAAGTCCTGAACATAAGCGAATCGGCGACAAAGTCACTTCTTTTCCGCGCGTATGAAACATTGCGAGAGAGATTGAAGGACTTTATTTGAGGCGTACCATGCAGTGCACTGAATACAGAGAACAGTTGTTCGACGTAGTTACGGGGGAAGCAGCACCGGAAATAGCCGCACACTTCTCGTCGTGCCACGGCTGCGCAGCGGAACTGGAGTCCATGCGCAAAACGATGGCACTGCTCGACGAATGGAAGGCTCCCGAGGACACCTCGCCTTACTTCATGACGCGCCTTATGGCGCGTGTGCGGAGTGAGGCGGAAAGTGTCTCGCCAGCTCGCGGTTGGTTGACGTGGTTCCGTAAGCCGGCGTTTGCTCTAAGCCTGGCGGCGATACTGGTGGCGGGAGTGGCATTGTTCCATCCCACCGGGCAAGTCGTCGGGCCGCCAGTCAAGGAAGATGCTCACAGCTGCGCCGTCAGCGATCTGCAATTCTTGGACAAGAACGAAGACGTGTTGCAGAATCTTGAGGTGCTGGACGACATTCAGGACGGAAGCCCGAGTCCGACGGCGAATCCGTAACGAGCAGAATAGAAGCGGTTAGGCGATGACGGGTCCCTTCAAAATTCCGGTGATGTTGCTGGCTACAGGTATGTTCACGCTCGGCGCCTATGCCCAGGGACAGCCAAAACAGCAGCAGCAGCCACCCCGCGTACAGGTGGAGGTCGGTGGGCAAAACCTGTCCCGCCCGCACATGGGCGATTGGCTGCGCCTGAACCGCGGCAAATCACTTGACCAGCAGAAGAAATCTCTCGAAAGCGATCCCGACTTCCAGAAGCTTCCGCCCGAACGCCAGGAGCGGTTGAAAGAACGGTTGCAGAACTTCAATAACCTGACGCCGCAGCAGCAGGATAAGATTCTCAAGCGGATCGATAAGTTGGAGCATATGTCCCCTCAGCAGCGCGCGCAGGCACGCGCATTATGGGATCGCATGCGCTTGCTGCCCGAGGACCGGCGCAGCCTGGTTCGCCAGCAGATTCACTCCCTGGCAGGGCAGTCCGCGGATCAACGCCAGAAGGCATTGGCTTCCGACCAGTTCGGAAGACAGTTCAGCCCCGACGAGCGCGACATGATCCAGCGCGGCCTGGAACTCAGCGACTCCGTCCCCAGCCCCGGCGTCGACGAATCCCCGAAATAGTTCGAACGGAAAACACGGAGGACGGAGGCACGGAGCTCACGGAGATTATTTTGGAAAGAGACCTAGTGTCAGCATCACTGTGGAAACATGTAATGTTGTGATACGGTCGGCCCTATGATTCCGGCCCAAAACCCACAGTCAGGCGATCCTTCCAAGCTTATACATGGCGAACTTTCAGAGAAAATCATTGGCGCAGCGATTGAGGTACATCGTGAGCTTGGGCCTGGGTTGATGGAATCGATCTACGAGGAATGCTTTTGTCGCGAACTGCAACTGCGCGGAATCGCATTCGAAAGACAGTGCCCGATAGATGTGGCATACAAGGGAATAAAGATCGAATGTGCGCTACGTCCAGACATCATCGTAGAAGATAAAGTTGTCGTCGAACTGAAAGCGGCAGAACACAACATAAGGCTTTTTGAGGCTCAACTGATGACGTATCTAAAGCTTACGAAGAAGCGTGTTGGCCTACTCATTAACTTCGGCCTGCCAGTACTCAGGCAAGGTGTTGTCCGCCGGGTCCTTTAAACCCTATTTTCCTCCGTGCTCTTCGTGCCTCCGTCCTCCGTGTTTTCCTTTGCTTTAATTCATCATCGCCAACCGCCGTCGCAGAAACAGCGCCGTTTGCCGCATCTCGTCGGCATCGCTCGCATCCGGCGCCATCCGCACATAAGTTTCCAGATCTTCGGCTGCTCCGCGCCACTGATTTAGCCCATACCGCAGCATCGCTCGCTGTTTCATGTCTTCGGCCGATCGTGGATGGATCGCCAGCACCAGGTCCACGACGACCAGTGCGCGTTTGAAGTCGCGCTGATTCATGTAGATCTGCCGTAGGTTGTTTAACATCCTCGTTAGCATTTGCCGCCGTGTGACGGTGTGCAGGAACTCCGGCTGCAACGGAACCTGTCCGGAATAGATTTCATCGAGCCGCGTCTGGCACTGTGCTCGCGTCAGCACCTCGCCCCGGTTGAATGGGTCCAGCAGAGTTTCGCGGCCATCCACGTCGTAGTGCTTCAGCAGGAAGTGCCCTGGCATGCCCACTCCGAACAGAGGAAACCCAATCCGCTGTGCCACTTCCATGTACACCAGCGCCAGCGTGATCGGAATCCCGAGCCGCCGGTCCATCACTTCGTTCAGGAAGGAATTACGAGGATCGTAATAGTCCTCGTCGTTGCCCTCAAAGCGCTCTTCCTCGAACAAAACCTGGTTCAGCGACGCGATTACCTGCTGTGTGTCGGGTAGATCAGGAAGCAGTTGCACCATGCGCGCGGCGAGATGGTCGAGCTGCTCGAGGTATGGCTCTGAATCGAGGGTTGGATACTCGGTACGAGCAATGATGAGCGCGGCGCGAGCCAGCGAAATCTGGTGTTCCTCGACTTCCGGACTGAGCAGCGCCTCAAATTCGCCTCTCAGACTGGAAATCCACTCGCTCATAATTATTCTGATGCTAGCACCGCTCTGGAGAACCGGAACGCTAAGCAAAACTGCTCCCTATCAAACCCACTTTTCCTGCGCTTCTCTCGCC
>CAYWSM010000309.1:0-8569 GCA_964460935.1 uncultured Terriglobales bacterium
AGGATCGCGTCATCGAGCTGCCGGTTCATCTCATAGGTGTAGGTATTCGCCGGCGGATCGGTCATCGTGATCACCGCGACACCCGCTTCAGTTCGGTAGTCAATCAGTTGTTTCGTGGTCTCAACCGTAGTTGTTGCCATCCTCGACTCCTTAACCGCTCTTGTTAGCACCCCGCGTGCCGGTTCTTAGCACAATCTTCCCCCCACCACTTGAGTGTTGGGGTTTTCAATACCAATTACAAATTCCTTCTTTTTCGGATCCCCACATCCGAATGGTTGGATTCAGAATCTCTGCCCGGCGTCTCCGGGTTCAGCACGCCATTCAGGAAAATCTGCGACATCTGGCGCGCCAGTTCTTCGGCATCAGCGTCCACCTTTGGGTTATGCCACGTGTAAATCCAGTTCATCATGCCGAACAAACTCAATACGGCCACACGGCTGCTGACGTTCGCAAACTGCTTGCTCGATGCCTTCAGCTCATCGAACAGGCGAATTCCCATATGTACGTACTCCCTCTTCAACGACAGGACTTCCTGTCCGAAGTCTCCTGTCAGCGTATCGTCCTCATGGGAAAGCACCGTCATCGCCTTGCGGTTCGCCATGAAATACCCAAGGTGATTCTGGATAAAGATTCTCACCTTCTGCTCGGGGTCATTGACCAATTCCAGCTTTTCTTTCAGGGTACGCAGCACAGTCTCGAACATGTGCTTCTGGATCAGGTATAAAAGCCGGTCCTTCGACTCGAAGTAGTAATAAAGACCAGCCAGCGACATCCCGGTTGCGCGCGACAGGTCGCGCATCGACGCCGCGTCGTATCCCTTCTCGTAGAAAACATTGGTGGCGAACTCGAGAATCTCTCCTAGGCGCTGTTCAAACCGCTCGGTCTCACGGCGCGCGGCATCGCCATTCTTGCGCGTTGCGCGTCCGCGAGTTGTGGCTTCAGTAGGCATGGTTAAGAATTTACAACGAGCAGTTTGGGTTTACGGTGACCGCCGACCCAGAAATTTATAGATCGAACGTTCGTTCGGATGCTACCGCCCTTCCCCGCTCCGTTGCAAGTAGCTGGCATTTCGTCCCTGCTCTGATATCAGAACATCCGACGATTCTTGTTCACCGCCGCCAATCAGGGTAAGCTTCGCCTACAAGGCTTCACTTAGCTCACCCCTCAAAGAGCCTTTCTCGCCGTGAGTTTTCACGGCTGACGAATCAGTGCGTTAGTGTCCTTTGTTTTGTGACGGCCCCTCGGCCCTAAGTCCCTCAATCGACAAACTGCGCGGATGCCTTCGTTTTTTCGCGTCCGCTCTGGTCCGCGTTCGCCTCGAGTGCGCGCGAGACCGCTCAACCACCTTCCCTCAGGGCCACTCAAGGAGGAGGAAATCAGCATGGCTGACAATAAGTCTGTTGCCAATGCCAAGATCGAAAAGGAGCGCTCGGAGTTTAAGCGTCTGCTTGTCGAAAACCCTAACTACTTCGGCAACCTGACCGGCGCCAATCTGAAAGCGGTAAAGAAACTTGCCGCTAACACGCAGTACGAAGAACTCACCTGTGTCGGGTTCAATCCGGAGACCAACTTTCTCGAAGCCACCATCGCCATCAAGCTTCCGTATGGATACGGTGGCAATCTGTGCATGAACGGCACCACCGAGTATGTGCGCTTCTTCCTCGACTACGGTTCAGGATGGGAAGACGCCGGACTCGCGGCAGTCCACGTTCATGACATCCCCAATTCAGACGACTGTGCGAAGCAGTCCACCAAGCCGTTGACGTATGTCGCCAGCCTTCGCATCAAGCCGAAAACGAACTGCTGCATACATCCGGTGCTGCCAAAGGTGCATGCCATTCTGTCATGGGAATGGGCGCCACCGGCTGGGGCAGCGAATGTCAACTGGTCGCCACCGTGGGGCAACTCGCACGATTGCCACATCCAGATCAAGCCTCACAAATGGACCATCTGGTGCATCATCGAATCGCTTGGGATCGATATCGCGAAGATCAAGCTTCCACCAGTGCTTGAGCAATCGAAGACCATTCCCATTCCAATACCCGACCCGCCTCCGTTCACCTTGGCGACACTGGCCAAGACCTATAACACCAGGGAAGCAAAGGTCGAGTCGCACCGCTTCGGTGTTAATCATCTGCACGCCGCGATTGCGTCCGGATTCGATGCCAAGGTTGTCTCGCAAAACATCGAATTGTGGAAAGGCCTCGACCTCAACTGGTCTGAAGCCATCGCGGCTCTGCTCGATACAAGTGCCAACACCTCGTATGAGCAACTTGAGTGCCTGGGACTCGACGACAATCTCGAACGGCTGGTCGCAACCTTCCGCATCAAGCGTCCGAGTGGATACTCAGGAACGCTTTGTTATCCAGGGAGCACCGAGTACGTTGCCTTCTGGGCCGATTGGGACAACAACTGCAAATGGAAGTATCTCGGCACCGTTCCGGTCAACGTCCACGACATAACCAACATACCCAAGGATGGCCTCTGCTACTCCGCCATTCTCCCTGTTGATCTCACGTATCACCGGCAGCCGTGCGATAAGCCGAAGATCGGCCGCGTGCGTGCAGTGCTTTCCTGGGCAGTTCCGCCTTCCACGGTCGATCCCAACGCCCTGAACTACTGGGGAAATCGGCTCGACCGCCACGTTCAGATCAATCCCGGCGAAGTTATTAACCCGAACGATCCCGAGGCGAAAATCCGCAATCTCGGTGGCATTCCGGTGGAAGACATCGATACCGTAGGTAATGGCATGACGAAGTCAGGAGTGGGCGCACAGTTCGCGCACTATCCGGCGTACCCGGCTGACGGCTGGGGACTCGATCGCCAGTGTCCGTTCGGCGGCACCATCGTGGTAGAAGGCAACTACTACCTCGGCTATTACTACCGCGTTAAGGTACATCGTGTCGGCGATCCGCCTAACGTCTTCAACGTCCTTAGCGACAGCTTCCAGGTCGAGCGCTGGGATACCGGATTCGATTGGCAGATCGCAAGCGGCGGGTATTTCAAGTATCTCGATCCGGCGCTGTACTTCGATCGGCGTCTGGCACAGTGGAATTCCTTCGGCGACGATATGTGGGAGTTCCAGCTCGATATCGCAACGGCTCCAAATGACCTCAGCATTATCAAGACGAGCCCGTGGTATCGCATCCAGTTGGACAATACGGCGCCGCAGGGACCGCCTGCGTCGCCGCTCACCATGGATATTCACGTCATCACTGGAGGCGGCGACTGTACGGATGTTACCCAGAACGGCACCGTGAATGGAACGTTCATCGCTGATGATCTCCATTTCGGAGGATGGTCGCTCTCGACGGAACCCAATACGTTGACGACTCCGTCGAATCAGCCGACCATCAGTGGATTGGCGAACACCGATCC
This sequence comes from uncultured Terriglobales bacterium, assembly GCA_964460935.1. Lineage (GTDB taxonomy): Bacteria > Acidobacteriota > Terriglobia > Terriglobales > Acidobacteriaceae > DATMXP01. The sequence continues at coordinate 3,379 of CAYWSM010000309.1, forward strand.
GGCGCCCGCTCCCAGCGGATATGCCTGGTCCTTGAACACCGCCAGCCCGATTGCGATGAAACCATGCGGGTATGTCGTTCGGCTTGATGTGTCCGATCGCTCGATCGTGAACAGCCTGCCCGGACAACATAACTGGAACCACATCGAGGTAGGCTTCTGCCTGCGGGCGAAGTAACTGCTTCTTTACATACTTGGGGCGCCGATGATTGGCGCCCCTTTTTGTTTCTTAATCCTGCTTAACTTCACTTTCCCAGGATCTTCGCGAACAACCCCTTCTTCTTGGGCGTGGCTATGCCAAGCTTGTCCAGAACCGGCTCAACCTCCGCTTCAGAAGCCTGCTTTTCGTCCTTCTTTAGCCGGATCATCTCCTGGAAAGACGTGAACCGGTCGATGCAGTAGAAGCAATCGCGGATATGTTGTTCCGCGACGTCGCGTTCGCGCCAGGTGATTTGTCCATTCACAATGTTGTTGAATGTCTTCAGAGGCAGGCACTCATCCGATTTCGTCTTCTCCGCCGCTTCGATCAGCGTGCGTGCCGAGATGTTGAAAGCGTCGGCGGTCATTGTTGGAAACAGGTCTCTCAACCGCTGATCTGCCACAGCCTTCACGGCGTTGGATGTCGCCTCGGCATTCATCATCATGGGTGAGATCTGTTGTGCGTTGTAGCCCTTCAGAAAGAGCCACATCACTTCCCTCTCGACGACGCTCTGGTCCTTTACGATCTCGCGGAACTGTTCCAACGACAGTTCCGGCGTGGGAACCCGTGCTGCGGTGCGCGCGTAAGCAAAGACCATGTCGCGATACGCCATCAGAAACTCGCGCTCATTCTGGAACTTGATTTCCTTGAACCAAGCATTGTTGTTGGCGCGAGCGCGCTGGAAAGCAGCGATTACATGTTGATAGAGTTCCGGCTGCAGCACCGGAAAGTAATGTTGCAGTAACTGGCGGGTGATGCCGAGATAATCGCGCACGAACTCCTGCCAGCCGAGGCGTTCCCCGGCCGCGCAGTCCTGTGCCATCGTGAAAACAGTACGTATTGCCATCCAGAATTGAGTCTAACAAAAAGGTGGATTAATGCTGATCTCGAAGGAACGCGATCACATCGTCGGCGGTGATTACTCCGGCCAGTTTGCCTTCCTCATCCACCACCGGCAGAGACATCAGGTTGTACTTATCGAATAGCTCCGCCACTTCCGCCTCGCGCGTATGCTCATTGCACAAAACCAGCGGTTCCGCCACGATTGCGCCAAGCTTCGTCGTCGAATCCGCAAGAGCGATGTTTTGTAAGGGAACCGCCCCAACCAGCTTGAATTCCAAATCCACGAGGTAGATGGTGACTACGCTCGACACATCGCCCTCGAACATCTTCAGAGCGGCGATCGCATCCTGCACCGTCGCCTCGGGATGCAGCGCAAGGTATTCGGTGTTCATCCTGCCGGCGGCAGTGTTTTCCTTGTGTTCGAGCAGGTCTTCTACTTCTTCACGCTGCTCGGGCTCCATCTCTTCGAGAATGGCGTCCGACTTCTCTTCTGTCAGGTCGCCGAGCAGATCGGCCGCAGCATCGGGATCCATCTCCTCGACGATGTCCGCCACACGATCTTCGTCCAGCGACTCGACGATCGATCGCTGCAACTTCGGTTCGACCTCCTCCAGCGCCTCCGCTGCGACTCCTTCGTCGAGCGTTTCGAACACGGCCTCGCGTTCCGCCGGCGACAGCTCTTCGACGATGTCGGCAATATCGGCCGGATGCAGTCCCGACAGCTTCTCGTGCGAAATCTTCAGCTTTACCCGCCGTGCCGGATCGGTCTCGATCAGGTCCACGAAATCCCATGGGATCAGCTTCGGGGGAATCTGGTTGGTCAGAGCCCGCAACGCACTGGATGGCACCATTCCTTTCAGGATCCGCCGCACGAATCCCCGTACTCCGACATCGACTGCGCCTACTTTTAATGCAAACGGCTCTCCGGGTTGCGGATGAAGGTCAACATCGTTCACCCGAACCACCTTGCGGCCATTGACATCGATGATCTGCTGATCGAGCAGATCGCGATCGAGCAGCAAAAAACCTTCCGGTCCGGCAAATGGTTCCCAGTCTGAAGCGTAATTCGTACTGCGAACACCGCCATTGATGCTGGAGATATGACTCGGCGGCAACACGCGGTCGCCTCGCTTGGTTTTGACCACCAGCATCGAGACGCGGACAGGATCTTCCTGGGGACACAACGCCACTTCGCGCACCCGTCCCACGGTTGCCCCGGAAGTATCCATCACCGGCGCACCCAGGATTTCGCTCAGCGTAAGGTTGCCATTCGACATCTTTTTGAGCATACCCAACCCGCGTTTCCGAATCCACAAAATTGCCCACGCTTTTTGATGATGAAAACAGTTTGGGAAAAAGCATGATCGCGACTCTACCGATTTCAGTTTTGTTGACACGTACCTGTCCGGACGTGCAAACTAGCCCATTCTCATCGGTTTGTTACCCGAGACCGTCTGCATCCCCCAGGATCGGGACCGATAAGTGAAAAACCATTGAGCATGACGGCAAAACGGGTCGTCCTAAAGCTGGACTCGACGCTCGACAGCGTGAATGATGTCGAGCGCAAAGCCAGCGAACTCGCGACGCAATCCGGCCTCGACGAAGATGAGGTCCAGCGTATCGAGATGGCTGTGCGTGAGGCGGCCGTGAATGCCGTCTATCATGGCAATGCGTACGACCCGAACAAAAAGATGACGTTCGCCATGGAGCGAACCCCTGAATCGCTGATCATTACCATCAGCGACGAAGGCAAGGGACTGAACGAGACAGAAATTCCGGATCCTCTTGCTCCCGAAAACCTGCTGAAACCGCATGGCCGGGGCATTTTTCTGATCCGCTCGTTCATGGACGAAGTTCGTATTCGTAATCTGCAACCAGGTACTGAAATTACTCTCATTAAGCACGTCCGTGGCCAAGGGGCGGACGGCAAGGAGGATTCCCAGTGACAATGAAGTCCAGCACCCGGCAGGTCGATGGCGTATCGATTGTGGATCTCAGCGGGCGTATCACTCTCGGCGAAGGCAGCACGATGCTGCGCGACATCGTGCGCGACATGATCGCCAAGGGGCAGAAGAAGATCCTGCTCAATCTCGGCGACGTAACTTACATCGATAGCTCCGGCATCGGCGAGCTGGTGAGCGCCTTTACCACCGTCCGGAACGGCGGCGGTGAACTGAAGCTGCTCAACCTGACCAAAAAGGTCCACGACCTGCTCCAGATCACCAAGCTGTACACCGTGTTTGACATTAAGGACGACGAAGCCACGGCGATCAAGTCCTTTAAGTAAGGGATCTACCGGCGCCAAGCCGGCAGCCCGTCCTCAGCCTCTCCTGGGGATGGGCTTTTCTTTTTGTGCCCATCGTCACGTCCCCGGTATTTGCCGCATTTCCGGGTTTTTACGCTTCGTGTAAGAATGAGAGCCTTGAATTCGGAGACTTGGCCCTGTATGAAGCCTTACCGGTACTGCTGGCTCATCGCTTTCCTGTATTTTTCTTTCACCGCTTTCGCGCAAACGGCTGCCCCACCCGCAGCAGAGAAACCCTCCACCCCGGATTTCTCGCAGGAACCGTTCATTGTTCAATCGGTCAAAACCACTTTTCGTTTCCAGGCAGACGGAACGGCGATGCGGCGGTCCGAAACCCGAGTCCTGTTGCAGTCGGAAGCGGCGGTCCAAAAGTTGGGCCAGTTGGCGTTCAACTACAACTCAGATTTTGAAAAGCTGGTGATAACGGGACGGGTGGTAAAGGCGGACGGCACAAAGGTCGAAATTCCCGAAAGCGCCATCCAGGACATGTCCTCGCAGGTCTCGCGGGTGGCTCCGATGTATAGCGACGTTCGCCAGAAGCACGTAATCGTGCCCAGCCTTCGTCCGGGTGACACGCTGGAATACGAAATTGAATATGACCAGTTCGCGGCCATGGCGCCGAACCAATTCTGGAATTCCTACGATTTCAACACCAATTACATCGTGCGCGACGAGGAGCTTCGCGTTGACGTCCCCGCAAATAAGTTCGTCAACGTAAAGTTCCGTAACGATTACAAACCGAAGATCACAGAAGAGGGCGGCCGGAAAATCTACACATGGAAGACCTCTCATCTGCAACGCGAGGATACCTCTCCGGAAGCGTTGAACAAGAAGCGCAAAAAGGAACAGGACCAGGTGGCTGCCGTCCAAGTAAGCACATTCAAGACCTGGAACGATGTTGGAGCATGGTACCTGTCACTCGAAAAGGACCGCCTCGAACCGAGTGACGCCATCCGCGCCAAGACAGCCGAACTGATCAAGGGACTCAACACAGACTCAGAAAAACTCGAAGCGCTATATACATATGTTGCCCAGACCTACCGCTATGTGAGCCTGTCGTTCGGAATCGGACGCTACCAGCCGCATGCTGCGAACGACATCTTTACCAACCAGTACGGCGACTGCAAAGACAAACATACATTACTGGCGACGATGATCTCTGTAGCCGGACTGCACGCCTACGCGGCGCTGACTTCGGCAACACACAAGGTTGACCCGACCTTCCCTTCTCCTTCGCAGTTCGACCATGTGATTACTTACATTCCAGCGGGCAAAGATGCAATCTGGCTCGACACGACGAGCGACCTGGCTCCGTTCCGGCAGTTGGTGCCGCAAGTCCGTGGCAAACAGGCCCTCGTCGTCGGACTGGATAAAAAATCCGAGATTAAGCAGATCCCGGAAGAACCCTTCGTGAAGGGTCACGAAATCGTTGATCTCAACGGCAGCGTGAATGAGTTAGGAACCCTCGATGCCAATGTTCACCTAACCCTGCGCGGCGATGCTGAGGTCATGGGGCGCATCGCGATCCGTGCCATCCCACAGTCTAAGTGGAAAGAATATGTGGAGTACCTCACTAAGGCCGCCGGACTGGCAGGAGATGTTTCTAACATTCAGTTCTCGGATTTCAGCGACACCAAAAAGCCGCTGGAATACCATTTCCATCTCACTAAGCTGAACTATTTTAACCGCTTCGGTAAGGAAGCCCGACTCGCATTTCCAATGGGCAGCACGGACTTCCGCAGCCCCGCTGAACCTGAAGATAACAAGCCGTTCGACGCCGGCTTGAACCGCTTCGAGTACCACGTCAAACTGCAAGTGCCCAAGCAATTCGAAATTCAGCTTCCGTT
>CAYWSM010000310.1:0-13461 GCA_964460935.1 uncultured Terriglobales bacterium
AACGTTACGCGATCCGGATTTATTGCGGGCTGCCGAAGATGCGACCAAGAGCGGGGCAGCGCATACCGAGCGCGTTACATGGGCTTCGGCGGGGAAGAGCTTCAGCGTGACCGCTGCGCCAATGCCCGGCGGCGGCGTAGTCGCCGTGCTGTACGACTTGTCGGAGATTGAGCGGCTGGAGAAAACCAGGCGCGACTTTATCGCCAATGTGTCGCATGAGTTGCGGACACCGTTGACGTCCATCCAGGGATATACGGAGACCCTGATGGAGGGACTCCCAAAAGATCCAGCGATGACAATGGAGTTCCTGGAGATCATCCGGAAGAATGCAGCGCGAATGTCACGGCTCACGGAGGACTTGCTGACACTGGCGCGGGTGGAATCCGGCGAACAAAGCTTCCAGTTTGAGGCGGTCTCGGCGGCAACATTGTTGACAGATGCCGAGGAGACACTGCGCGAGCTGGTTAGGGCACGCGGGGCAGAATTGCGGATCGTGGAAAGCGTGAACGAGATCGTACAAGCGGACCGCGACACAATTCATCAAGTATTCGTAAACCTGGTGGATAATGCAGTGAAGTATGCCCCGGGCACAGAAGTTCAGCTTGGCGCACGCCTGCAAGAAAAGTATGTGGAGTTTTTCGTGCGGGATTCCGGTCCCGGCATCGGATCGGAGCACCTGCCAAGATTATTCGAACGTTTTTACCGCGTGGATAAGGCTCGTTCCCGTGAGTCAGGTGGAACGGGGCTGGGACTGGCGATCGTGAAGCACATCGTCCGCAAGCATGGGGGAAGCGTAGCCGCGAGGAGCGAAGTGAATCGCGGCGCCGAATTTACGTTTTCGCTTCCTCTTGCATTGACGCCAGCAGAGATGGCGCGTGCCTAGCGGCAGAGTCGCCTGGATCGAGTCGTTCAAGATTCCTTCTGACCATATACGAGTCACCAATCGCAGGTTTATCCTAGAAAATAGTCTAGGTCGAACCACCTAGGAGGGCCGAATGTCGGCATCGCCGAAGGACCTGCAAAGTACAGCAAACACAAATATTACGGAGTTGACGCTTCACGCAGTGGAGGTGGCGAAAGCAGCGGCGGGATCGTGTGCCGAGGGTTTGGCCAGCGGACCCGGTGATGCCTTAGCGCGCGTCCGAAGCTACGAAGAGGAACTCGACAAGATCGATCATGACGTCAACGAGTCGGTGCCTGCGGCCATCACGCAGGTGAATGCGGCCGAAGCGCGTGAATTGCTGGCTTGCCTGAAGTTCATCCTGGAATTGGAGCGCATTGGCGATCTGCTGCTCAATGTGCTGACGCGCGCGTCGGCAATCGGCTTGCGCATGGATCCTCAGGATTCGAAGGACCTGATCACGATGGCATCGATCCTGGAGAAGATGTTGAGCGACGTTCATAGCGCCTTCTCGAAACGTGATCTGCAGAAGACGCTGCTGGTGCTGCGTGCCGATTCCGAACTGGATCGCATTCGCAATCTGGTGTTCATGCGGCATGTGGAGAATCGCGAGAACCAGCCGAGGCAGGAGAGTTTCCACGTAGTTTTCATCACGCAAACGATTGAGCGCGCCGGTGATCACGTGAAAAATCTGGCTGAGGAAGTCTGCCAGCTTGTCACCGGACAGAGCGTTCGTCACCTGCTGCGATCCAACGATAAGCCGTACGAGCTGCTGTTCGTCGATTGGATGAGAAAGCAGAATAAGTAAGCAGTGATCGGTGATCGTGAGAAAACACACGGATAGCAGTGCATTCTGTTGATTTTCCATCTGAACTTCTCTGGGAATTTCGCGAATCCCGCAAAACAGCCTGTTTATCCCGAATTGAGCGGAAGCCGTCATTTACGGAATATTCACAATCCCGCAAAGAGGTTGTAACACCGGTCCCATAAAACCTGAGCAGAAGGAATATGGAGGAGCTGATGCTCAGACGGTTTTTTTTGCTGTTGATGTGTGCCTGTTTCGCCGTGGGTATCGCGACAGCGCAGAACAATCTTAATGGCGCAGGCGCGACGTTCCCAAACCCGGTTTATCAGAAGTGGTTCAGCGACTTTCATAACGCGCACTCGGATGTGCAGATCAATTACCAATCGATTGGCAGCGGCGGCGGCATCCGCCAGCTTGCAGCGGGCACCGTGGATTTTGGAGCCAGCGACATGCCGCTCAACGATGAGCAAGCAAAGCAGATTCCGCAGCCCATCTTCCAGTTGCCTACAGTGCTCGGTTCGGTAGTGCCGGCCTATAACGTTCCCGGCGTCAACGAAGAGATCAAGTTCACGCCCGAAATTCTGGCCGGCATTTATCTCGGCAAGATCTCAAACTGGAATGACCATGCGATTGCCGCAGCGAATCCGGGCGTCAAGTTTCCGGACAAGCCGATCGTGGTGGTCCACCGTTCTGACGGTAGCGGCACTACGTTTGTGTGGACCGACTATCTCTCAAAGGTAAGCCCCGAGTGGAAGTCACAGGTGGGCAGCAACACCTCGGTGAAGTGGCCTGTTGGTTTGGGCGGCAAAGGCAACGAAGGGGTTGCGGGCCTCATTCGCCAGATGGACGGCGGCTTTGGCTATGTCGAGCTGATTTACGCCTTGCAGAACAAGATCACTTTCGGACCGGTGAAGAATGCCGCGGGCCAGTTCGTGAAGGCGAGCCTCGAGTCTACGACCGCAGCCGCGTCATCCGCCAAGATGCCTCCGAACGACTTCCGCGTGTCGATCACCAACGCTCCCGGGAAAGAGGCATACCCCATCGCCAGCTTCACTTACCTGCTGATCCCGAAGCAGTGGAAGGACGGCACCAAGAAGAATGCCATGGTGGAATTCCTGAACTGGATGCTTGATCAGGGCCAGGGCATGGTGCAGTCGCTGGACTATGCTCCTCTGCCGAAAGAAGTGGCTGAGAAGGAACGCGCAGTGATCAAGTCGATCAAGTAGGATCGCGAGTTAGGTGTGGCCGGCGGCCCAGTGCCGCCGGTTTTTTTGTTGGTTCCCGCTGCTTTAATAGTGCTGTAACAGACCGCCTGTAAGTTGCAAAGAAGAGGATTATCTTGGCAGCCCAAGGAAGTTTGAATCCGGACCCCGTGCCCGAAGTGACTAGCCGTGCGACGGCGATTCCTGCAGTGCAGGAATCACCGCTTCCAGTGCGCAGTTCCTTCGCAAGCAAATTTGCCGATAGGGGATTCCAGGCGGCCATCGTGCTCTGCGCGCTCTCGGTGCTGGGCATCGTGGCGCTGATTGCCTGGCAGTTGATTGTGCACTCCGAGTTGTCGCTGAAAGCCTTCGGACTGAAATTCTTTTATGGCTCGGATTGGGATCCGGTATCTGGCGAGTTCGGAGCTCTGCCGTTTGTTTTCGGGACATTAGTTTCGTCATTCCTGGCCCTGCTGATTGCCGTTCCACTCTCCGTAGCGGCAGCGGTATTCATCACAGAGATGTGCCCAGGCTGGCTGAAAACACCTTTGTCGTTCCTGATGGAACTGTTGGCGGCGATTCCAAGTGTGATTTACGGGTTGTGGGCCATCTTTATCCTCGCCCCCCTCTTGCGTGTTTATGTGGAACCGTTCCTGGCGAAATACTTCGGATGGTCAGGTCTGTTCAGCGGGCCTCCGTATGGAATTGGAATGCTGGCGGCGGGGATCATTCTGGCAATCATGATTGTGCCGATCATTTCTTCAATCACGCGGGAAGTGATGACAGCTGTGCCGCAGCAGCAGCGTGAAGCTGTGTTGGCGCTGGGCGCAACGCGGTGGGAGATGATCCGGACCGGCGTACTGCGGAATGCACGGACGGGAATTATTGGCGGTGTCATCCTCGGGTTGGGGCGAGCGCTCGGCGAGACGATGGCGGTCACAATGGTGATTGGCAATCGTCCGGAAATCGCGAAGTCGTTGTTCGCGCCGGGGTACACGATGGCCAGTGTGATCGCTAACGAATTCAGTGAAGCGACCGACAATCTTTACTTGAGCGCGATTATCGAGATCGGCCTGGCGCTCTTCCTTGTGACACTCATCGTGAACATCATTGCGCAGGCGCTGGTATGGGCTAGCACGCGTGGAATGCCGGCGAGGGCTCAAGCATGACGAACGGACAGGGCGGCTTGCGCGTGGAGCGAATCAGCCTGCGGCGAAGGCTGGTTAACAACTTCGTTACGTATTCCGCATTAGGCGCTTCCGTACTAGTGATCGTGCCGCTGGTGGCCATCTTTGGCTACCTGCTGATGAAAGGCATCGGGTCCATTAACTGGGCGTTCCTGACACAAATGCCGAAGCCGGTGGGTGAACCTGGCGGGGGCATGGGCAATGCGATCGTTGGGTCGCTGATCATTCTGGCATTGGCATCGCTGATCGGGATCCCCTTGGGAATCGGGGCCGGCATCTACCTCGCCGAGTTCGGGCGAAACAAGTTCGGCAACCTGGTGCGATTCACCTCCGACGTGCTGAATGGAGTGCCCTCGATCGTCGTGGGCATTGCCGTGTATGGGTTGGTGGTCATCACGCAGAAGCACTTTTCGGCATTGGCCGGCGGTGTGGCGTTGGGAATCATGATGATTCCCACGGTGGCACGTTCGACGGAAGAGATGCTGCTGATGGTACCGCGAACGATCCGCGAGGCAGCGTGGGGGCTTGGAGTTCCGCAATGGCGCACGACGCTGAGTGTGACACTGAAGACGGCGTCCGCGGGCGTGATCACAGGAACGATGCTGGCATTCGCACGAGCGGCCGGCGAGACGGCGCCACTGCTGTTTACGGCCTTTGGAAACCAGTTCTGGAACTGGAATATCAACCAGCCCACGGCGGCTCTGCCGCTGCAGGTTTTCGTGTACGCGATTTCGCCATTCGATGAATGGCACCGCCAGGCATGGGCGGGAGCATTGGTTCTTATCATTCTGATTGTGTTTGCCGTGACGGCGGTGCGCATTGTGACCAGTCGCGGTATGTATCGAGGAGCGGCATAATTTATGGGCGTTGGGATTAACGTCCGGGATTTGAAAGCATGGTTCGGCGCCTCAGAGGCGCTGCACGGGATCAACATGACAATGAGCGCCAACGGTGTGACGGCGATCATCGGACCATCGGGTTGCGGCAAGTCAACTTTCGTACGTTGCCTCAACAGGATGCATGAGACAATCCCTGGCGCGACCATGAAAGGCGAAGTCACTGTTGGTGACGTCAGCATCCTTGGCCAGTCCGCCGTTGACGTTCGGCGACGAATTGGCATGGTTTTCCAGAAGCCAAACCCGTTTCCGACGATGTCGATCTACGACAACGTGGCGGCGGGATTGAAGCTGAACGGTGTCCGGAACCGCGGGAAACTGGATGATATCGTCGAGCGTTCATTGCGGATGGCAGCGCTGTGGGACGAAGTGAAGGACGTGCTGAAAAAGAAGTCGGGCGCGAGCCTTTCCGGTGGCCAACAGCAGAGACTTTGCATCGCGCGTGCGCTTGCGGTTGAGCCTGAAGTGCTGCTGATGGACGAACCAGCGTCGGCGCTGGACCCGATATCGACGGGCAAGATCGAAGAGCTCATCGACGATCTAAAGAAGGAATACACCATCGTGATCGTCACGCATAATATGCAGCAGGCGGCGCGCGTGGCGGGCTACACGGGATTCTTTTTGATGGGGAATCTCATCGAGTTCGACAAAACGGAAAAAATATTCACCAATCCCTCCGACAAGCGGACGGAAGATTACATTACGGGCAGGTTCGGATAATGCGCACTCGCTTTCACCAATCACTCGACGAACTCAAAGAGAAGCTGCTGCGGATGGGCGGTCTGGCCGAGCAGGCTGTGGATCGCGCCGTGGACGCTTATCGCCGTCGGGATGTTTCGCTTGCACAGCGGGTGTTCGATGGCGAGCGGCAGATCAACGTGATGGAGCGCGAAATCGATGAACTGGCGCTCGATCTGCTCGCCATGCAGCAGCCGATGGCCATCGATCTGCGGTTCATCATCGCCGTCGTTAAGATCAACGCGGATCTGGAGCGCGTCGGCGACCAGGCTGTCAACATCGTGCAGCGCGTGATGGAACTGACGAAACTCCCAGACGCGGAACTGAATGTCGATATTCCTCGTGTGGCGGAAGTAGCTTCAAACATGGTTCGTACCTCGCTGGAGTCGTTCATCTATGCGCGGCCCGACGTGGCGGAGTCGGTGCTGAAGATGGACAACACGCTGGACGAGTTGAATGCCCAGACGTACCACACCATGCTCGGAGTTATGCAGAAGTCCCCGGACCTGACGCCCCAGGCGCTGAATACACTGCTGATTTCACGCAACCTGGAACGGGTCGGCGATCACGCAACCAACATCGCAGAAGACGTTATCTTCTGGGTGCGCGGCGCAGACGTGAGACATCAGTTTGGGCCATATGGAACGTCGGCGAGTTTGTAGCTGTCATTAAGAGGAATTAGCGCAAAACAAAGGCCACCTCGGAAGGCGGCCGTTTTGTTTGAGTGATGCGAGACTACTTCTTCTGTGCGGCCAGGGCCGTCTGAATCTTGCCTATCATCTGTTTGGCGGGCTCGGCCATGGGACCTTTGGGGTCGAGGCGAACACCTTCCTGATATTCCTTCAAGGCCCCTTCGGCGTTACGCAGACGAAGCATGGTGTTGCCCATCTGGATATGTGCCTCCGCGGAATTTGGATTCGATTGCAGGGCAGCGGCTAGATGCTGTTGGGCTTCCGGCCATTTCTGTTCCGCGAAGTAGGTGCGACCGAGTTGGTATTGTGCATCAAACGAGGTAGGCGCCAGCTCGACGGCTTTCGACAGGCTCTGCTCGGCATTAGGGAATTTCTTTTGGCCGACGTAGACAGTACCCAGCACCGTATATGCGTCCGATGACTTCGGATCAAGTTCAATAGCCTTCTGGAGCGGCGTGATCGCATCATCGGGCTTGTCGGTCCGTACGTATGCAGTCCCCAGCAGCAAGTACGCCGGCGCATATTTCGGGTATGCATCAGTGACTTTCTTGAAATGGGGAATCGCCTTCTCCAGGTCCTTGCCAGACGCGACGATGTTGTAACCCTCGTTGAATTCGCTCTTGGCGTTTTCCGGCATGTCGGAAGGCAAAACAGCGAGCAGGCCGGAAACTGGCTGGTTTCCTTCCGTGCCCGGTTTAGGACGCAGGGTAAGTGGCGCATAGGCCGACGCCATAATGCTCATGTCAAAGTCTGCGCTGGCGTCCATATAGCCGGGAAAAGTCGCGCTTACGGTGTAACGTGTGGGCGACAGTCCGGGAAACTCGAATTTCCCCGTGGCATCCGTTCTAACTTCCTGGGAAATACCGCCAGCGCCACTGGGACTCAACCTGACGATCACATCCCTTATCGGATTGCCATTTGGATAAGACACGACGCCACGGATCTGACAGATTATTACTCCAGATTTGGCACCGACTTGTGCCCAGACAAATACAGGAAGCATGACAACGAGGAAGCACAATAGACGTTTCACAGCAGCCCCCTTTTCTCGAAATGGAATATCGTGCCGCGAAATAGTAACAAAAAAGGAGGGCCTTGCGGCCCTCCTGTGATGAACGGTTCGAATTAGAATTCGAACTTAACCATTAAACGGCCATAGAACGGACGCTGGAAAGCGCCGTCACGAGTGCTGTAGCTGGCCGGCTTCTGGAAGTCCTGGTTGGGTATCCCGAACTGCACATCTTCGTTCTGGTTGATGAACAGTTGAGTCTTGCTATTCGCGATGTTGAACAGGTCGGCGCCGAAGCGCAGGCGTGTTTTTTCCGTCAACGAATGAGCATACTCTGCGTGGAAATCAACCTGTCCGGTGACATTCGAACGTCCGAGAGCTCCACGGCCACCTACCGGCACTTCGCCGGCATTGAGGTAAACCGGGTGGGCCTTCAAGTCGTTCAAAGGTACGCCGCTCTGGATGTTAATACCAGTGCCGAGCGTGAGACCCTTCAGTGCGCTCTTATCGAACACATAGCTGAAGAAGCCATTGATCACGTGACGGCGGTCGGTATTCAGGTAGCCGGACTTGAACTGGTCGCCCAGGAGTCCGAATGTGCCAGCGGTGAAGTCATACAGCGAGCTGATGCTCGGGTCAGACTGACCGTTGTCGTTACGGAATGCACCTTCGTAGTTGCCGAACAGCTTGGCAATACGCCAATTTGCACGCATCAACCAGTTCTTGCTGAAAGACTTATTCACTTCGATTTCCACGGCCTGGTAGTTGCGAACCGGACTCGGGAAACCGTCGGGCACGCCATCCGGAACGTCGATACCGGCCGGCTGACCGTTCTTGCCATTGGTCTCGAAGCAGACAGCACCGAGAGAGTTGCCGAAAGTATCGGTAACCGGATCCAGAACGAAGCTCGGATCACAAGCTGCCGGCGGTGTGTCGCCAGGCGTGTAGTTATGCGCGATTGGATTGGTGAAGATGTCCAGGTTCTTGTTCACGTTTGCAATCAAGAACGTCTGGGGAACGCCGCCGTTAGCAGCCTCAGGAGAGATACCGCCGGTATCTTCGACGATGCGCTTCAGGCGACGATCGATGTAACGGACGCTGATGACCGTTCCGCCCCAAGCTTCGCGTTCGAAGCCAGCGACGAACTCGTCAAGGTACTGCATTTTCGTGCCGACAGCCAGACCGGTACCGGAGAAGCTGCCTTGCGCGGAGGTGGAAACGCCGCCGATTCCGGTATTGGCCGCTTTGTTCAACAAGTGAGCCGCGTCAGTAACGACCGTGACACCACCCGCTGAGTTAAGCGTAACCGTCGGAACGCCGTTGACCATGGTGTAAGCCGGAGCAAAGTACGCACTGGTGAAATCCAACTCGTTGGAAAGCGAACGCTCTGCCAAATCGAGAGGAATCGCGTAGTCGTACCGGCCAAAGTTCGCGTAGATCTTGGTCTTGCGATCGCCTTTCGGATCGATGGCAATACCAAAACGCGGCGACCAGTTATCGGTAAAGGTGTACTTAAGAGTATCACCTTCCATGTGCTGCTGTTCCCACCGATAGCCAAGATTCACCGTAACGTGCTTGTTCATCGTCCATGCATCGTTAAAGAACGCAGCTTGGTAGCTTCCCTGGGTCTGAATTGTTTCAGGCCCAAATTCGCCGCGAACCTGCTGCAATGCGACGTGTACAGGCACGCTAAATCCGGGAACATTCATTACCGGGCAGACCGTGCAAGTAGTTGCGACATTGGCAACATTGCCGTCGGCTGTGTCACGAACACGCAAACGGAATTGTGCGTTCGTGGAACCGCCGGCCACGTTGGACTGCGCGGCAGACAGGTAAGGCTGTCCATCCATGTTCGTTGCCGGAATCGCGAAGCGGCCACCGGAACGAACCTTGGTCGGATCGTAGCGAGGCAGTTCCAATTTATAACCGATACCAAATGTATGTTCGCCGCCGAGGTGAGCAACCTTGGAAGTGTTGATATCGATCCCGTAATTGTCGGACTTGGTATTTTCGATATAACCAGGTCCCTGCATCGTGTAAATACCGCGCTGCCCAGTCAAACCGTAGCTCTGGGTGTAGTCAGCAATGTTGAAGTTCGGGCCGCCAAGGAACTCTTGCACATAGTCTTCTGTGAAGCTGTTGTGCATCCACGAGAAGCCAATGTTCAACAACCATGTCGGGGACAGAGTGCCGTTGTAGTGAGCTGTGAAGTTGCGGCTTCCAAACGTCAGCTTGGTTTCGTCGGAAGTGTTATCGATGACCAGCGTGCGGTTGTTCTGCAGGCCGGTATGGGCCGGATCACCAAAGTACGAAGCTTCCACCTGGTGCTTGTCGCTCAGGCGCAGCGTGCCTTTGCCGGAGTAGTTATAGGTGTTGGTACGGAACGTCTGTGTACCAAGGGAGAAGAGGCCTGCGCTGGGCGGGGACAATTGGTAAGTCTGGTTCCATACAGGGTTGAACGATCCGAAGAAGAACACCTTATCTTTCAGACCAGGAACATAACCACCGATTTCGCCGCTGGCATCGAACGCGCCGGCGTGCAGAACCTTACCGCCGGGGTTCGCCAGTCCGTAGTCGTCAGCGTGGCGTCGATCAGATTCAAACTGCTGCGGAGCAAAGAAGCCAGTGATAGCACCGTGATATTCGTTCGAACCGGACTTGGTGACGATCTGAACGATACCGCCGGTGGACTTGCCATACTGCGGTTCATAACCACCGGTCTTGACCTGGACTTCTTTGATGAACGAGAGGTTGATACCGGTTCCGAGAGAACCGTAGTTGCGGTTGTAGGTACCGAGGCCGCCGAACGAGGTGTCGGTAATGTCGACGCCATCAGCGACGTAGAGGTTCTCAAGACCCGAACCGCCGGAGATCGACGGGTTGGCCTGACCAGAACCCTGGCCTTGCGATACACCTGGTGCGGCATAGAACAAGCCAGCGACATTTCGCTGAACCGGAACTGCTTGATAGAAATTGTCGCTAAGGTTACTGCCAACCGTGGTTGACGTGGTGTCCACGGTAATGGCGGCGGCGGAAACCTCAACTACTTCGGAAATGGAACCGGGCTGCAGGCCAATCGTGATCGAAGAGGTGCGGTTGATCACGACTTCCACGCCCTTAATCTCAGCGGCGCGGAAACCCTGCTTTTCAATTTTCAGTGAATAGCTGCCGGGCGTCAGGTTGGCGAGATTAAATCGTCCGTCCTGCTCCGAACTTACAACCTTGTTGCCTGTGGGACCAGTGGCGGTCACCTTGGCTCCGGGTACAACCGCGCCTGTGCTGTCGGTAACAACTCCGGCCAAGTTACCGTAGATAGCGGTAACACCTTGACCGAACATCGACAACGACAGGGCGAGCACCAGAAGAACAGTGATGCCAACGCCCCAGAAGCATTTGCTAATCATGCTTCCTCCTAGGATTTTGCTGATCTGTTGTGTCTAATCTGATACAGGTTATTGGGTGGTCCCCCATATCGGGGCCATATATCTACTCAGGCAAATTCGCACCCAAGCCAGATACTTCCGTAACTTGGTAGGCACGCTTGGTACCACTCGCAAATCTATTTATATTCAATGGTTTGGGATGAAATTGGGGTGGACTGGTACAAAATTACGGATGGTGGTTGAAGCTCGGTTATGAAATTACATAGGAGATCTGAAGGCTGAGGCAGGAATGGTAGAGTTTTTAGCTTTGCGTCCGGTGTGGGGCACACAGTTTCTTTGCTTGTATTGCAGATCCGTTCGGGTTCGGAGTGGTCCCTGGGAGAAAAGTCTGGAACGAGACAAAATTAGTCGGTAAGGAAGGGAGTCAGGCTCGCTTACGAGCCTGACTGCGCTGTGGAATGTGCCAAGTTTCGTCCTTTTTGCTCCATTTCGCTGGCCTTTTGAGTATTGCCTAGACGTTGGTAATAAGTTGCCAGCGAGAGGAACAAAGGAGCACTTTGGGGCTTGAGATTGATGGCTGACTCGAGGATCTCGACCGATTTTCCGGTCTGGCCAAGTTTGTCAAAGCTTTCAGCCATGTGAAGGATCGTTTGATCCTCGGTTTTAGCTGAAATCGCAGCACCGGCATAAATGGCTGTGACTTGCTTGAAGTCCTGCTTACCAAAAAAGGAGTCCACTAATCGACCGCGAACGTCTTCATCCCCCGGATTCTTCTGATAAGCGCGTTCGAGCCATGTTGCACCAGAGCGGACGTTGCTCTGGCTCAGGTAGCACTGGGCACGCTCAAAATCGAATTGGCCTTTTCGTACTGCTTCCGCAAAATCAGGATCGATCATGTCCCAAGCCTGTGGCGTTCCCCCGGAGGTTACGATCCGGAATGCTAATGTCGCAAACGCGCGTTCATGAGTGGAAGGATCGCTGACCGTCACGGTGAGACGATAGCTGCCCGGCGCCAGTTCGGCAGTATCGATCTTTTTGCCATTGACCATGGCTCCTGATGCACTGAACTGGTTTTTGCCGAGATCGTCAGCGATATTTTTCGTATCGTGCAGGCCCATACGTCCGTAGGCATACTCCACGTGGAGGCTTTCGTCCTTGTAGCTCTTCGGATCGACCGGCGGAGCCCAGATTTGATACATGAACTGCAAGGGTTGTCCCTGAATGAGGGTCAAATCTTGTCCAATGCCGGGCGTAAACTTAACATTTGCGATCTGAAAAGGCAGACCCGATCCAGCCGGCGCTCCCGTAGCTTCGTCGAATGGAACAACATCGGAAAGGCGAATGCCGGAGGTCGGGGTATCCGGAATAAGGATGTCCTTCTCGGCCCGAAATGCTGTTTTCTTCAACTTATTGGCCAGAATGAATTCGACGCTGTACTTGCCAGGAGGTAAGGGCAGAATGCCTTCATAACCGAAGAGCTTGCCTTTAACCTTTTCGAACTGCTCGGAAGTGAGAAACCGTGTGATTTCGCGCTGCTGAGTGAAGATTACTTTCTTTTCCGGAGTGGAAACACGGGCGGTGACATCGGCCGCGAAATACAGTTTTCCTTCGCTATTTTGGGCAATAGCGAAATCCTCCGGCTTCTTGAGGCGGAGAAGGTAGTGCAAGTTGGTATTGCCTTGCTCGTCGCGAAGGGGAATGGTGACAACGTCGAGAAACTCGTCATTCAAGATTACCCGGTGCGTTACATCTTCAAGCAAGCGGCGACGCTGTTCGATCATGCCGGTAGTCCAGGGATTGTCTTTGAGGGTCTTGAGGGTGTTCAGCATGACATCCGAGGTGAGCGACGAGTTTGCCGTATCAGTATCCACGGGTTCATCAGGAATGAGGCTGAGCGTTATATGCGCCACTTCATCGCCAGCATCGTGCTGGATGACCTGCCACGCTGCTAGTCTGCCGCTCTCTGCCTGATAGCTTGTCACCAGTTTCGAAGGGCCGTCCATGTAAGGGCTATAAAGCTTGAAATCATCGCCGACGTTCCGCTGGTAGAACACGACATAGAAAAATGGAGGCAGCGCTCCATTGGAGTTGTCATAGAACCAGATCTCCATCGGACGAATATTGGCAAAATTCAATAACTTTTGGCGCTGCTTGGGAGGACCCATTGTGATATAGACCCGCCCCATATCGGTTAGGTAGCCAGGGGTTCCGGTGTCATGTCCGAAGTACTGGTTCGCGTAGGCTACGCGTTCGTAGATTTCGTCCTTGTAACGATTGGTTGGGGAATCGGGATCAGGATTGCGTACAGCCCAGAAGCGTGTGATGAAGTTGTCGCGATCCGCATCAGTCGGGAGACGGACGAATGCCTGCGCCTCCTGCTCGGAAATGATGTAGTTCACTTCTTTGGTCAACCAATCACGGTAATGTTGTGGCAATGCCTGAAGGTCTTTTTTCGACACACCGGCAAAAGAAATTGTGGCAGCCAATAAGATAACGAGAGCGACAATAAACGAACGAAACTTCATAAAGGAAGGACCAGACGCAGAAGATTGCATTACTTGAAAGGGTAGGGCGAGTACGGGCGGGGCGTCAAGCGAAGTACCTGATTTGTAGAGACATATTTCGATTTTTCAGCCACTTACGGCTAG
>CAYWSM010000311.1:0-3195 GCA_964460935.1 uncultured Terriglobales bacterium
GCAGGCAATCAGCTTGTCACGCTCACGGAACCCATGTGCGATGTGCGCGTAGGCGCAACTTCCGCACAGAACTTCAGTCGTGCTGCCGGTCAGCGTAGTTATCGCCGGCTTGCGATTGCGCACTGCGCTGACAATCACACGAATGATTGCGATCAAGATGATGACGTAGATTTCCATTCGCGGCCTCCTTTCCACCCGGCCGCGAACAGCGCGGCAGGATTATTCGTCTTCGTCGTCCAGCGAGATCCCAACCAGAAATCCCGCAGGCTTATAGCTAGAGTTGGTTTCGATCGGCAACGCCAGCTCCTGCATTTGTTTCCAACTCGGCATCGTACGGTCGCAGTAATCGGTACAGTCGCGGACAGGGAAAGGCACTTTTCTCAGTGTGCCGTAATCGCAGAACACGATTACTTCGCTGTCGCGAAATCCGCGCTGCATATGTACCCATTTGCACGAGTGACACAGAGGCCCGCTCGAAACCGGTGTGCCGTTTTTTACCGTAAAGCTCATAACTCAATCGTTTCTAACCGGCTGAGCCGGGGTTAGTACTGCGTTTATTGATCGGCCGGGGAACCAGCGACCCGGTTGGTGCTCTATCCACCTGAGCTACGGGACCACAAAGTCCCGGCAGGACTCGAACCTGCATCCTCCTCGTTTTCAGCGAAGTAACCAATGTCTTCGCCACCGGCCGAATTTATGTAGCACAGGCATTCTTGCCTGTGCTGTTTTTCTCGCCGGGGAACATGCGAGCAGAGTTTCGACTCGGGCCTTGTTTGCCACAGGGCTTGTGCTTCGGAGCCACGCTCCACCATCCAGCAGATGTACCCGGCAGGTTTCTCATCCTGCTGCGTCGTTTCTTGGTGAGAAGTAACTCTCCTCTTCACCACCGGCAAAACATCAGTTTCATGTTTCGAGTTTCGAGCCAGATCCGAACAACTTGAAACTTGAAACCCGAAACTCGAAACTGCTTTACCCCTTCACGCAGACCACCTGGCGCAGCGTATGCACAATTTCCACCAGGTCCTTCTGCGCATCCATCACCGCCGAGATCGGCTTGTACGCCATAGGCGTTTCGTCGATCACGTCAGCATCTTTGCGGCACTCGATGCCGGCGGTCGCCTTCATGTGGTCATCCACAGTGAAGCGCCGCTTGGCCTCGGACCGCGACATCGCGCGTCCAGCGCCGTGCGAGCAGCTCATGAACGACTCGGGATTACCTTTGCCGCGTACGATGAACGACTGTGCTCCCATCGAGCCCGGAATGATTCCCATGTCGCCTTCGCGAGCCCGCACCGCGCCCTTGCGGGTAACGAGAACGTTCTCGCCGTAGTGGTTTTCCCAAGCCACGTAATTGTGGTGGCAGTTCACTACTTCGAGCGTCGCCTCGAAAGGCGGTACCAGCCCGCAGTTTTGCACCGCAGTGATGATGTTGTTCATCATCAGCTGGCGGTTAGCCATTGCGTAATCTTGTGCCCAGTGCACGGCCTCCACGTAATCGTGGAAATGCTCGATGCCATGCGGCAGGTACGCGAGGTCGGTGTCGGGCAGGTTGATCATCCACTGGCGCATGTCTTGCTTCGCCAGCTCGATGAAGAACGTGCCGAAGCGATTGCCCACACCACGCGATCCCGAGTGCAGCATGAACCACACCTGATTCGCCTCGTCGAGGCAGACCTCGATGAAGTGGTTGCCGGTGCCCAGCGTTCCAAGGTGATTCACCCGCTGCGGGTGATTCAGCTTCGGGTACTTGGTAACGATCGCGTTATAGCGCTCGTCGAGCTTCGCCCACTCATCCAGGTGATGCCCCGGAGCATCCTTCCACGCCCCACGGTCGTTCTTGCCGCCGTTGTCGGTGCGTCCGACGGGAACCATGCGCTCGATGGCCTCACGAATTCCGTGCAGGTTATCGGGCAGATGATTCGCCGAAAGCGATGTCTCAACCGCCATCATGCCGCAGCCGATATCCACACCTACAGCAGCGGGAATGATCGCGCCCTTCGTCGGAATCACGCTGCCGACGGTTGCACCCATGCCCCAGTGCACATCCGGCATCGCGGCTACCCACTTGAAAATGAAGGGCAGCGAGGCAATGTTGCGGAGCTGCTTCTCCGCGGCTTCCTCCAGCGCGACCCCCTTGGTCCACGCCTTGATGGGTACGCCCTTCTCATCTTTGATCACGTTGTAGGTCTGCTCGTTCATTTGCATCTCCAAAATGTCTGGCGGTCGTCGGTTTTCGGTTCTCGGTAAACTCGTTCTTACTGACAACCGAGAACCGATAACCGAGAACTCACAGGCCAGGGAACCAGCGGGTACGGCTTGGGGTTTCGAAGCCCCACGCCTTACGGCGTTCGTGTCAAGAAGTATCCGTGCCCTTCACCACTGGCCGGGAAAAGTGCCGGGGGAACAAGCGACTGCGGTGTTCTTGTTCGTGCCCTAGACGAAGGAACCGCGGTCTTCACCACCCAGCAGGGTTACAGTTGGTTGTTGACGATTTGCGTAGGTGCGAGCGCGGAAAACTTAGAGTTGATGCCTGAATCCAAGGTACGCCCGTTCGCAATCGACACCGACCAGACTCGGCGTCCACTGCTTTATCGAATTGGGAGTTCGTTTCATCACGGGCGTTTCACCTACGCAAGTCAGAGAGTGCCATGACTTTTTAATTTTCGCAAGAGGCAGATCTGTGAAATTTCTGTAATCTGCAGAATTTGAGATGGAAAAAACGCCGGCATTGCTAACGATCTTGTTACGTGTAAGTCGTTGCCATCACGAGCGATAGCTGTGCATGATTGTTGCACCAAACGTCAGGGATACTCGTTCGAAAAAAATATTTTTGGATGGCGCCGCCGCACCCGTAACTCGCCTAAAAACAAAAATGCCCGGCGTCGCTGCCGGGCATTCGCACATTGAGTAACTTACTGGTTCACGGGAATCTTGATGATCTTCTTTTGGATCGCGTACGTAACCAGTTGCGCCTTGTTGTGAATGTCGAGTTTGCGCATGAGGTTGAACTTGTGCGCCTCAACCGTTTTCACACTCAGGCCAAGCAGCACGGCAATCTCTTTCACGGAATTTCCTTCCGCCAGAAGCTTCAGGATTTCGCGCTCGCGCGGAGTCAAAGTCGAGATTCGCGGACGCATCTTCGTGTCACGCACGCGTGAACGGAAATCTTCCACCAGTTTTCCGAGCACCTGTGAA
>CAYWSM010000312.1:0-8450 GCA_964460935.1 uncultured Terriglobales bacterium
ATCTATCACATGCACGGCTTCGACGCGCAGACGCCGGTCGAAGAGACGATCGAAACGCTCGACACACTGGTTCGCAGCGGTAAAGTTCGATATATCGCCTGCTCCAATTTTTCCGGATGGCACCTGATGAAGTCGCTGGCCGTCTCCGACCGTTACGGCTGGGCGCGCTATGTCGCGCACCAGGTGTATTACTCGCTCGTCGGCCGCGATTACGAATGGGAATTGATGCCGCTGGCGCTCGATCAGGAAGTGGGCGCGCTGGTTTGGAGCCCGCTGGGATGGGGAAGGCTGACCGGCAAGCTTCGCCGCGGTCAACCCAAGCCAGAAGTTTCGCGCCTCGACAAAACGGCCCAGGCCGGCCCGCAGGTTTCCGAGGAATATCTCTTCGACGTGGTGGACGTCATCGACGATGTCGCCAAGGAAACCGGGCGAGCCGTTCCCGACATCGCATTGAACTGGCTGATCCAGCGCCCTACGGTGTCAAGCATCATTCTGGGGGCTCGTAACGAAAAGCAGTTGCAGGACAATCTTCGCTCCGCCGACTGGAACCTTACGGCTGAGCAGGTGGCCAAACTCGATGCGGCCAGCAAGACTGCGGCGCCGTACCCGTACTGGCACCAGCATCAGTTCCAGGAACGCAATCCGCTTCCCGTACCCGTTACTCCGGAATAGCGGAACTTCGGGATGTAACTATGTGTTTACGTCTTCTTGTTCTTCTCGCCCTGCTGGCGGTGGTCTGTCCTGATTTGGACCCGTGGAGCCGCTTCTTTGTTCGGCGTTGGCGAACCTCGGGCATAATCTGTGTGACACGGACGTTTTGTAGTGCGGACGCACTTGTCCCGTTAGAAAGGCGTCTCTCATGTCCAGACTTCCTGCCTTTGATTCTTATCTTGAGCCGCTCTTGATAGCTCGCGAGCCGCGGCTCGAGTCTTACCTCGGATTGTTGCGCGATTTTCGCGAATGGGTGCTGACCGAAGTGGATGCGCAAGCCAACTACACAGACCGCTACGCACCGCCGGCCTTGCAGACGTACGACCGCGATGGCGAGGTCGTCAACCGCATCGTAGCCAATCCTGTTTACGACAAGCAACATCAGGAGTGCTACCGGCGCGGCATTATTGGCCTTCCCTACAAGGAGTCAGCGCCGCATCTGCTGAGCTTCACCATGGGATTCCTGCTGTCGCAGGCGGACATCAGCCTGCATTGCCCGGTGACGCTGACGGGCGCGGTTGCGTATGTGCTTGGCTACCACGCAGATGAGAAGTTGCGCACGGCTTACCTCCACGACGTGGTATGCATGGATGGTAAGACGAAGACTGGCGGCACGTGGGCGACGGAGAAACACGGCGGCAGCGATGTGGGTGCGACGACCACGGAGGCTGTCCACAATGGTGACAAGTACGCGCTGCACGGGTTGAAGTGGTTTACGTCTAACGCCAACAGTGGTTTGGCTGTCGCTACGGCGCGGCCTAAGGGTGCGCCTGCGGGATCGGCAGGATTGGGACTATATCTGGTTCCGAGTCACCTCGATAATGCGAAGCCAAACCATTATCGAATCCGGCGACTGAAAGACAAACTTGGGACAAAGGGACTTCCAACCGGCGAGATCGAACTGCTCGGAGCGGAAGCCTTCGAAATCGCGCCACCTCCGGATGGTTTCAAGATGATGATGGCAGCGCTGGAGTACAGCCGCGTTCACAACGCGGTGGGAGCCGCCGGCGTGCAACGGCGAGCATTACGCGAGGCGCTGGCGTGGGCAAAGTCGCGCGACGCGTTCGGGCACAAACTCGTTGATTATCCGATGGTGCAGGATGAATTGCTTCGCATGCGCGTTGGGTTCGAAGCCGGGGCGCTGCTGGCGTTTGAAGCAGCGCAGGCGCTGGATGCTGCACTTCCAAGTGGAACTACCCCACTCAAGCCAAAAGAAGGCTTGAATGGGGCACCCGAATCCGCACAACAATCAAAAGAAGGCTTGAATGGGGTACCGAGTGATCAACATACGTGGTTGCGGCTGGTGACGGCGTTGGCGAAGTATCTGACGGCCGAAGACGCGATCAACAGTTCGCGGGCGGCGCTTGAGTTGATCGGAGGCAACGGGTACACGAGTGATTATCCGATGGCGCGTATTCTGCGCGATGCGCAGGTGCTGACGGTGTGGGAGGGACCGGCGAATATCCAGGCGCTCGAGTTGTTGCGGCTGCTGTCGCCGAAGTATGCAGGTGCACAACTTTACGAGCGGCGCGTGCGTGAAATCGCGAATCGGCTGCCGGGATCGCTATCGACGTTACAGCGATTGTTAGATAAGCGCCTCACGGAGGATCATGAGGCGATCAAAGTTGTTACCGCCGATCAGCAAAGCGCGCAAAGGTATGCGCGCAAACTGTTGCACCGGCTGAGCCAGAGCCTTGGGTTTGCGCTCATGTGCGGACGGTCTGGCGATGCGCATCTTCAGGGAGACGATCGGGCAGTGCTGACGGCAATCCGTTATCACGAGGAGATTGAACGGCCGGCGATTGGGGGCGAAGATCCGAAGGTCCAGCATATGGCGCTGGAGTTGATCGACGACGAGCAGGGCATGGACCAGAGTTACCTGTCGGCGGGAGTCCGGCCTTAGGTCAAACTTGACCTCGGAGGCCGTTTAACGGTATCAAAGAACATCGCCCGATGATGAGCCTTGGCCAATTCGGCTACAACGCGAGTGCCGTGAGCACCCGTGCGCTCATTATTCCCGTCATTCGCATTCGAATTATTGCCATCAGCGGCTAGCGGCGGGTTCCAGGCGAGCAGGTTTACAGGCCACCACCCGACGCAAGCGGGTTGGTGGCTTTCGTATTTTTCGGTAAAGACGAGGATGACATGGTGACACTGAAGGACATCTGGGCGGCGCGGGAGCGAATGAATGGCGCGATCGTGCGCTCGCGTTGTGCGCCGTCGTATTCCATCTCGCAGCTCACGAACGGCAAGGTATGGCTGAAGTTCGAGAACATGCAGATGACCGGCTCGTACAAAGAGCGCGGCGCGCTGAACAAGATCCTGACGCTATCGAATGAGGAACGCGTGCGTGGATTGGTGGCAGCTTCGGCGGGAAACCACGCGCAAGCAGTTTCTTACCACGCCACCGAGCGCGGAATTTCAGCGCAGATCGTGATGCCCATGGCGACGCCGCTGAATAAGGTGATGTCCACGCGACGCTTTGGGGCGGAGGTCGTGCTGCACGGCGCGAACTACGACGAAGCATGCGTGGAAGCGCAACGCCGCTGCACGGAGCAGGGACGCACGTTCATCCATCCATTCGATGATGATGCGGTGATGGCCGGGCAGGGGACCATCGGACTGGAACTGCTGGAGCAAGTGCCGGATGTCGATGTGCTGGTCGCTTCGATTGGCGGCGGCGGAATGATCTCGGGCGTGGCCTGCGCGATCAAAGAACTCAATCCGAAAGTGCGGGTCGTGGGTGTGCAGACTTCGCGGCTGCCTTCGATGAAGGCGGCAGTTGATGCCGGCGAGCTTGTAACTCTTCCGGTAGCAGCGACGCTGGCGGACGGTATTGCCGTCCGGCGTGCGGGCGAGCACACGTTTCCGATGGTGCAGCGGTTCGTAGATGAGATTGTGACCGTGGAGGAGGACGAAATCGCGAGTGCGATTTTGCTTCTGCTGGAGCGGGAAAAGACCTTGGTCGAGGGCGCAGGCGCAGCGCCCGTGGCAGCGTTGCTGCATCGCAAGGTATCCGATATTGCGGATAAGAAAGTTGCAGCGGTGATCAGCGGAGGGAATCTGGACGTCTCGATTCTGTCGCGCATCATCGAACGAGGCTTGGCGGAGGACGGGCGCATGGTGCGGCTGCGGATTCACCTGCCGGACTACCCCGGCGCATTGCATCGGCTGACCGGAGTGCTGGCGCAGCATCGGGCAAACATCGTACAGACCGCGTACGACCGAACCTATTTCGGCGTCGATCTGGGGAATACCGCGATCGACCTCACGATGGAGACACGCGGGTCGGATCACGTGAAGGAACTGATTGGAGCGCTGACGGCTGAGAACTATCAGTTCGAGAGGATTGAATAAGAAGTTATCAGTGACGAGAACGCCGGTCGAGGGCGACCGGCGTCCATAACGTTATACTTACACGTCTACAACTCGGTTACACCATGCTGCGGAAAGCCCAGAACAAGAAGCCCGCGAGCACAATCGAAGCCGGTAGTGTCAGCACCCAAGCCAGGGCAAGATTCCGAACGGTGGCCCATTGCAATCCTGAGTGATTCGCGGCCATGGTCCCGGCCACACCTGACGACAGAACGTGCGTTGTACTGACAGGCAGGCCAAAGTAGTCTGCGGCTCCGATGGTAGCCATGGCAGTAATTTCGGCTGCTGCACCCTGTGCGTAGGTCAGGTGATCCTTGCCGATCTTTTCCCCGACGGTGACCACAATGCGTTTCCATCCGACCATGGTGCCGAGTCCGAGGGCCATAGCGACAGCGACCTTCACCCACGTCGGAATGAACTTCGTGGACATGTCGATGTGCTTTTTGTAATTCGCGAGAACTTTCATGTCATCGGCAGCGAACTTGGGCTGGCCGCTCTTTTGCATCAGTCGAATGGCCTCGCTCACCAGGTACATATCGTTACGGAAATTGCGCGTCTGATCGGCCGGAACAGCTTTCAATTCCTTGAAAAAGGCCATCTCGTTTCCGATGTCGTTCACCAGAGTGCGCAATGACAGCATGGTGTTCGGTGTGAACTCCCGAGTGCGAATGTAGTCCGTTACATCGGTGCGGGGATCTCCAATAACGGCGTTCGGAGAAACATATTTATTGAGTGTTTCGGCTGCTTCGTGCGAGACAGCGATGAAGTCCTGCATCTGCTTCGGCGTAACGGCATGGTTAAGTGCATAGGCCGTTGGCACGGTTCCGATGAGGATGAGCATGATCAGGCCCATGCCCTTCTGTCCATCGTTCGATCCATGGGCGAAGCTTACGCCGGTGCAGGTCAGGAGCAGCAGACCGCGAATCCAGAAAGGAGGCGGCTCTGTGCCCTGCGGAGCCTCATAAAGTTGACGATTCTTCAGCACTGCTTTGGACAGCCAAAGGAGCATGGCGGCGCAAAGAAATCCGACAATCGGGGAAACCAGCAGCGAGCGCCCAATATTGGCCGCCTGCCCCCAATCGACGCCGCTGGTGCCGGTGCGCGCCGATATGATCTGATTCGCGATGCCCACGCCGATGATCGAGCCGATCAATGTGTGCGAACTTGAGGAGGGCAGACCAAACCACCACGTGCCAAGATTCCAGATGATGGCCGCGACGAGCAGCGCAAAGACCATGGCGAACCCGGCGCCACTGCCAACTTGCAAAATCAGTTCGACGGGCAGCAGCGAGATGATGCCAAATGCCACAGCACCTGTTGACAGGACCACGCCCAGGAAGTTCCAGAATCCCGACCAAACGACTGCGATGTGGGGATCGAGTGAGTGCGTGTAGATGACCGTAGCAACGGCATTGGCGGTGTCGTGGAAGCCGTTCACGAACTCAAAGCCGAGCGCCACCATGAGAGCGACACCCAACAGCACATAAGGCCATGCGGACCCGAGGCGTACCTGGCCAAGATCGGTGAGCAAACTGAATCCTGCATAGCCAACCCCGATTATCAGGATGACCCCGAAAATGAATGTGCCAACTCTCCCAGGGCCCTTTGACAACTTGGCGTCCAATGCCGGACGTGGTGCAGTTGTGGCCGTTGCGGACATAGTCCCCCCACAAGATTGGTGTCCCGCAACTAGACGCCTTGTTTGTACTCGACAGATGAAACAAGTGTGAAGATTCGATGAAAAAGGGCTGCTGGAGTGGGAAAGGCAGGGGTGGTGGGGGAAAGAAAAACGCCGGTCGAGGCGACCGGCGTTCATAACTAACCCTTTTTCTTGTGCTATCTAGTCGCGAACCCCATCCATGAACGCCCTCAGTTTCCGCGAGCGCGAAGGATGACGCAGTTTGCGCAGCGCCTTGGCTTCGATCTGCCGGATACGTTCGCGTGTAACGGCGAACGACTGGCCGACTTCCTCCAGCGTGTGCTCGCTTCCGTCTTCCAGCCCGAAGCGCATCTTGATGACCTTCTCTTCGCGCGGCGTGAGCGTGCGAAGAACCTGAGCGGTCTGCTCTTTCAGGTTCACGTTGATGACAGCTTCGGCCGGAGAAACCACAGCGCGGTCTTCGATGAAGTCGCCGAGGTGCGAATCTTCTTCTTCGCCAATCGGCGTTTCCAGCGAGATGGGTTCCTGCGCGATTTTCAGGACCTTGCGGACCTTGGCGACAGGAATGTCCATGCGCTTCGCGATTTCTTCCGACGTAGGTTCGCGTCCGAGTTCCTGCACCAGCTGCCGCGAAGTGCGGATCAGCTTGTTGATCGTTTCGATCATGTGCACCGGAATACGGATGGTGCGGGCCTGGTCGGCAATGGCGCGCGTGATGGCCTGGCGAATCCACCAGGTGGCGTACGTCGAAAACTTGTAGCCACGGCGGTATTCGAACTTGTCCACGGCCTTCATCAAGCCGATGTTGCCTTCCTGGATGAGGTCGAGGAACTGCAGTCCGCGATTGGTGTACTTCTTGGCAATCGAGACCACCAGTCGCAGATTGGCTTCGATCAGCTCGCGCTTCGCCTGCTCGGCATCCATATCGCCCTGGATGATGTCGCGCTGCGTGCGCTTCAGGTCATGGGCGGTGGCACCGGCTTCGTGCTCGAGCCTTTCGAGATCGGCGCGCAGAGTCCGGGCGTGCTTGCGCAGTTCCTTCTTCTGCTCGTCGTTGCGGCTGGCCTCGGCCTTGCGTTCGGTCGCATCGATTTGCCGCTCGAGCGCACGCATCTGCTCGACCATCTTCATCAGGCGGTCGGTCAGGCGCTTGCGTTCGGGGTTGGTAAACCCAAGCTTGCGCACGGCGCGCGAGAGCTTTACCAGCTCACGGCCGAGCGACATGCGGCACTTGCGATATTCCTTGGACTTCTTCTTCGCCACCGGGAAGGTTTCCAGCTTCTCGGTGAGCACAGCGCCCTTCTTGTAGTACTTGCCGATCTCGTCGATGCGCCCGGTCATATCCTTCAACCGGTTCATCAGGACTTCTTCGGTGATTTCCTCTTCGTCGAAGGTGACGATTTCCTTGATGGAACGTACACCCTTCTTGAGGTCCTCGCCGAGGGCGAGGATTTCCCGAACCACGATCGACGATCGCGACAGGGCCTTCAATACTTTGAGCTGTCCGCGCTCGATGCGCTTAGCGATTTCGACTTCGCCTTCGCGGGTGAGCAGCGGGACAGTTCCCATTTCGCGCAGGTACATGCGAACGGGATCGTTAGTCTTTTCCAGCGCGCCCGGCGTGAGATCGAGCTCGACCTCTTCGCCTTCTTCGCCCAGTTCAGCGTCGAAGCGTTTTTCCAGAGTAGACGACGGGAGCTTCGAACCCTCAAGCAAGTCAATGCCCTGGGTACCAATCGTCGTCAGCAGATCGTCCAGGTCTTCCGGAGAGTGCATGTCATGCGGGATCAGGTCGTTGACCTCGTTGTAGGTCAGGTATCCCTTCTCCTTACCGGCATCGATCAGCTTTTTAATGTCGTACTTATCGTCAATAGGCAATGCAGAGTACCCCTCACGGCGTCCCAACAGCGGGGAAGTCGTTTCCCCGATTCACTATGTTCGGCGGGAAATCAAAGGAATTTGTGCAGAAACCTTCAAATTTTAGCATGGTCTGCCCGCTTTTAGAAGCGGTGTAGTAGAAATCGCTTGCAATTTCCCGCTGAATGTGAACACCGTCTCTTTTTAGATGGCGAGCTCCTGCCTTTGGTTTCTGACTTTTATGGCAAATAGCGCCCCAAAATGCAGATTTTTGTTTGACTTACCGCTGCTTCAACTTGCGAGATGGAAGCGCGATTGCTTGTTGTTCCATTTTGGGAATTCCATCAGAACGGGGCCAACTGCCCCGTGGTCGGCTCCGCTCAGCAGTACCACGGCTCGGTGAGATAGGGAATAGTGGCACGATCCGGCAAGGGCGGGAACTCCCGGAAAGACCTTCCGGTTTGGGCCAACACCAGCCGGCACACCTCGGCGAAGATCTGCCGGCGTGACCGTCCGAGCTTTGAAGCTCGTTGGACGGTGTCTTCGACCGCAAGCTGAAGGTCGTCGACACGTGGATCAGGGTTGCGCCATGGATAGCAGAGTTTGTCGCGATCAAATGGGCCGATGATGTCCTGAATTTCCGGCAGTTCGAGCAGACGCGATCCCGCCGGAATGAGCAGCCGAATGCCAAGTTGGACCGGCGGGAGATTCTCGACAAAATGCAGGTTGGCGATCGTGCTAAGAAAGTCCTCGTAGCTTTCCAGGGTAGTCCATGGCGTGAAAGCCACAAACGTGGGACTTAACGTCAGTCCGACTTCGCGGAAAATCTCGATGCACCGGAAGAAAT
>CAYWSM010000313.1:0-6650 GCA_964460935.1 uncultured Terriglobales bacterium
GGTTGGGTTGACTGCGATGTCGGTGCTCTCGCGAGTGCCTTACTCGGGCTCGTTCATGGTGGTCGTTGACCTGGCGTGCGTAGCGATTTGCCTGTTCGCCTCGGCGATCTTCTATCGATGGATCGAGGCGCCGTCGCAGCGTTGGTCGTCGGCGATCAAGATCAAGCCGACGAAGAGACCCGTTCTGCAGACGGCGCCGGTCGGTGTAGAAGCAGCCGTCAGCAACTAGGCTAAGTGCTTTTTCCCGTGCAATTTGATTGACGCTACCGCGCTCGCGGCGGCGGTTGCTACCGGATCTGCGCCGCAGCATCCTGAGGTCTCGCCAGCCAACACGTCAGCCAGTTTCGAGCCGTGCATGATCTCCGGAACCGTAAGCGAGGTAAGCCCAGCCTCGAGCGCCATGCGGATGTAGTCGCCCATCATGCTCGCCCCGGAGATACAGCCGACATAGGCGCTGACATCGTTCTTAACTTGCTCGGGCAGCTCGGACAGCAGCACGATATCGCTGACGGCGAATTGTCCTCCGGGCTTCAGCACACGTCCGATTTCGCGAAAGACTGCCGGTTTGTCCGGGCTGAGATTGATCACACAGTTGCTGATCACCAGGTCCACGCTGTTGGACTCGACGGGCAGCGACTCGATGTTGCCTTTGCGGAACTCGACGTTGGAAGCTCCCAACTTCGCGGCGTTCTCGCGCGCTCGCGCCAGCATGTCGTCGGTCATGTCAACGCCAATCACACGCCCACCCGGGCCGACTTTTCGCCATGCGAGGAAAGCATCAAAGCCTGCGCCACTGCCGAGGTCGAGCACCGTCATGCCGGGCTGAATGCCCGACAGTGCCAGCGGATTTCCGCAGCCAAGGCCGAGATTGGCGTCTCCGGCGGCGTCAAGGTCTTCCCTGGAATATCCGATTGCCGCGGCTACCGATTCTTTCGATCCGCAGCCGCAACCCGAACGCTCACCGCGAGCGACCGCACCGTAACGTTCCTGCACGACTTCTAAAACCTGCGATTTCTCCATAACGGCCCTCCCAATCATATTCGCATTAGCGAATGTATTGCGGCAATGCTATATTTGTCAAGACGAATATATAAAATGGTGGACACGGCCAGTCCCAATATGGAAAGCCTGCTGCGCGCGCTTAGCGAGCGGGTACGCCTGCGCATCCTGAATCTGATTGGCGATACCGAATTGTGCGTGTGCTTTTTCGTCCAGGCGCTGCAGTTGCCGCAACCCACCATCTCGCGGCATCTCGCCTACTTGCGCCGCGAAGGCGTGGTCACAGCCCGGCGTCAGGGACTGTGGATGCACTACCGCATCAACGTTCCGGAAGATCCGAGAGTCGCCCAGGTGCTAACGTCATCGTTACAGTGGTGCGAGGATCAAGCGGACATGAAGCGCGACCGCCAACGGCTGGCAAAAGCCTGCTGCGCGCCCGAGAAGTTCGTGCGGCTGGAAAATGTCCCGCTGCCAAGGCTCGTGAAGGGCAGCCAGAACCTGGCGCTCCGCAGCATCTCGTTGAAGGTGGGACGAAACTGCTCGAACTCCGATGTGGGCGCGACAAAAACAAAGAAGATTACAGATCCATCTTTTTGCGGCACCGTCACCAGCCAATCGCGCTCTTTCTGCGAATTGCCGCTTGCATTGGGAAATGGCGAGGTGGATTCCATCATGACGGAGCGCCCGCGCGCTCCGTTGACGGTGATGGATTGCTGACTGCCGACGGTGCGCAGGTCCCCGCCGCCCTGCTGCAGGCTGCTGACGATGTTCTGCGTAATCTGGTCGATATCGCCGGTCGCCTGCGGCTGGACACCATTGATGACAACCCCGTACCCGACGCCGTTGCCGGTTACGCCCGCGCGTGGGGCAATGGTCACGGATGCACCTTGTTGCTGCGGAGAGATGACCTCCCAGTTCTCCGGTCTGCTGATGCTCAACGGTCCAAGGTTCGCCGTTGCCATCTGCGAACTTGGCGCCACATCACCGTGTTGCACCGGTCCGCTCGGCGGTTCATTCGACGACCGCGGTTCTCCGCTCGTCTGTTGTACGTTCACGCCCGGAGGCGCTTTGAAGACCGCGCCATTCTTGCGATTCACTTCCGCCCAGTGGCCCGACTTCGCACCATCGGCAATTTCCTGCGCGGTGTAAACCTTTACCTGTGCCGCCTGCTTCTGCATCTGGGTGAAGCCCGTGGTATTGCGGACGTAGTTCTTCTGCGGCCACTTGTCTGCCTCGTTGAGAATCGCCTGCTGGCGGTTGCCGGGATTGGGGTGGTCGCTTAGGAACTGCGGACCACTTCCGCCCTCCTCGCTCAGCCGTTCGAAGAACGACGCCAGCGCCCGGGGATCGTAACCTGCGCGGTACATGATCATGGCGCCCACGGCGTCGGCCTGGGCTTCGTCGGCGCGCGAAAACTTCATGCTCAACAGTCCGCCTCCGAGCTGTCCGCCGATGGACGCGGCTGCGCCGCCGATGCCGCCGATCATCGATCCCAAAATTTGTCCCAGTCCGGCAATGATGTTCGGAGTCGTTTGCTTCTGCATCTGCTTGGCGGAATGCTGCATGTACACGTGCGCCATCTCGTGCGCCATCACGCCGGCCAGTTCGGCCTCGTTGCCCGCCGTTGTAATGGCGCCGATGTTGACGAACATCGGTCCCCCGGGAAGCGCGAAGGCGTTCACCTCTTTTTGCGCGATGGTATGAAACTCGAACGGCCACGAATAATCAGACGGGATGGTGGCTGCCAGTTTTTTGCCGATCTGGCGCACGTACTGTGTTTCCGGACTGCTATCGGGCAGCACCGGCATCTGCTGATAAACCTCAGACGCCGCTTTGAATCCGAGCTGAATCTGCTGTTCGCGGCTGATGGGCGGATTCCCTGGATTGGGTAACTGCGGTGCAGATTGCGCCACCAGTTGCGTGACAAAAAGCACGCAGATCAGCCACAGGGATAAAACGCGGGAAGTCAAACGAGTGCTCGTCATCGTGGTCTTCCTGTCTAGATTTAAGCACAGCTTACTAGCATCTTGGATGCCGCGCGAGAGTTGCTTGATGCGTTCCGTCTTGCCGCAAAACGACCATCCGTTACAATCAAATGTTCCAAAGGGTTACGTCCAAGATGCTCAGATTCTCTACAGCCGGCGAATCACACGGCGAAAGCCTGGTTGCCCTGCTTTCGGGGCTGCCCGCCGGCGTGCCTGTCGATCAGGCGTTTATTGACCGCGAACTTTGGCGCCGCCAGCAAGGCTACGGCCGCGGCGGCCGCATGAAGATCGAGAAAGACACGGCCCACATCGTCTCGGGTGTGCGGCATGGAAAAACGATTGGCTCGCCGATCGCCATTTTGATCGCCAACCGCGATTGGCAGAACTGGCAGGAGATTCTGCCGGTGGAGACCGGCGACCCCGCGAAGCACAAGCGAGTGGCGTCGCCGCGTCCGGGGCACGCGGATCTGGCAGGCGCACTGAAGTACAACTTCCCGGAAGCGCGCTACATACTGGAGCGGGCCTCGGCACGGGAGTCGACGGCGCGCGTTGCGGGTGGAGCGATCGCGAAGCTGTTTCTGCGCGAGCTTGGGATCGAGGTGCTAAGTCATGTTGTCGCCGTCGGAACCACGGCGCTGAAGCGAGATGCGAGTTGGGACGAGATTCGCGATCTGAATTCGCGGGATGAGATTCTGCTGAACTGCGTCGATATGGAAGTCGAGCAGGCGATGAAAGCCGAAGTCGATGGCGTGTACCGGACGGGTGACACGCTGGGCGGAGTCTTCGAAGTGCGCGTGCACAACATTCCCGCCGGGCTGGGCACGCACGTCAACTGGGATGAGCGACTCGATACCTTGTTGGCCGGCGCAGTGATGTCGTTACAGGCGGTGAAGGGCGTGGAGATCGGATACGGGATTTCGGCGGCGACTTCGCCGGGGTCGGCGGTTCACGACGAAATCACGTACGACAAGCACGCGAGCGGCGAGCAACTTACGGGGTTCCAGCGAAAGTCCAACCGGGCGGGCGGGATCGAAGGCGGCATCTCGAATGGACAGGATGTCGTGGTGCGCGGTTATTTGAAGCCGATTTCGACGTTGCGGCGTCCGTTGGAGTCGGTCGATTTCGCCACACGCGAGCCGGTGAAGGCCGCCTACGAGCGGTCGGACGTTTGCGTGGTGCCAGCGGCGGGAGTGGCGGCGGAAGCGATGGTCGCGCTGGTGATCGCGCGCTGCGCACTGGAGAAGTTCGGCGGCGATTCGCTAACGGAAACGTTACGGAATTACCAAGGATATTGCGAGCAATTGCGTAACTTCTGATTGAAACTGATGATCTATCCCATTGTTAAATTTGGCGACCCGGTCCTGGAACACGAGGCGGAAACGATTAAGGAGTTTGACACGCCCGAGTTGCATAAACTGATCGAGGACATGTTCGAATCGATGTACGCCGCGCACGGCGTCGGACTGGCTGCGCCGCAGATCGGCATTGCCAAGCGGATCGCGGTCATTGACGTGACATTCAAGGAAGATCCCGACGCGAAGCTGGTGCTGATTAATCCGGAGATCATCGAGCTCGATGGGAAAATTTCGGAGTCGGAGGGCTGCCTGAGTATTCCCGACTTTCGCGAGAACGTAACGCGCGCGAAGAAGGCGACGGTGCGCGCGCAGAATGCCAAAGGAGAATTCTGGGAGAAGACCGGCGAGGACCTACTGGCACGCGCTTTCCAGCATGAGATCGATCATTTGCACGGCAAGCTCTATATCCATCGCATCAGCGCATTGAAGCGCGACCTGATGAAGCGGAAGATCAGGAAGCTGGAACGGGCGGGGGAGTGGAAGTGATTGAAGATTGGTTATTGCCAATTGTTTATTGGTTATTTTGGTGTGGGTCTGGTGCGAGTTTTTCAACGTTCAATAGACAATAGGCAATAAACAATGAAGTTGGTTTTCTGTGGCACTCCTCAGTTCGCGGTTCCTTCGCTCGGCGCATTGCTGGATGCGGGATTTGAGATCCCGCTGGTGGTCAGCCAACCGGATCGGCCGAGCGGCCGCGGCATGCAGGTCGCGCCGACGCCGGTGAAGCAACGGGCGCTCGATCGCGGCATCGAAGTTATCCAGCCGGAAAAAATCAAGAACAACCTGGAATTCCGTTCTCGCCTGGAGCAGATTGCGCCGGACGTGATCGTCGTCGTGGCGTACGGGCGCATTATTCCGCAATGGATGCTCGATTTGCCACCGCTAGGGAACATCAATGGACACGCATCACTACTGCCGAAGTATCGCGGTGCGGCGCCGATTCAGTGGGCGATCGCGAACGGGGAGACTGTCACCGGCGTAACGACGATGCGACTCGATGCCGGGCTCGACACGGGCGACATGCTCATGAAGCGGGAAACGGCGATCCAGCCGACAGATACCGCTGTCACGCTGTCGCCACGACTGGCAGCCTTAACGGCAGAGTTACTGGTGGAGACTTTACCCGCATTGAAGGATGGGCGCATCGCTCCGAGGAAACAGAATGAAGCCGAGGCGACATTAGCGCCGATCCTGAAAAAAGAAGATGGACTGATTGATTTCCGGCGGACAGCGGCGGAGATCTGGAACCGGCTGCGCGGATTCCAGCCATGGCCGGGGGCTTACACCAGTTTTCGCGGGAAGAACCTGAGCGTTATTGGCGCGATGCCAACATCCCCACTCAACCAAAAGAAGGTTGAATGGGGCACCCTGGAGATCGATAACGGACGGTTGCTCGCCGGTTGTGGCGAGGGAACGGTATTGGAATTGGTGGAGGTTCAGCCGGAAGGGAAAAAGAAGATGGCCGTGCGCGATTTCCTGAATGGATACCGGCCGCAAAGCGGCGAGCGGTTGGGACAGTAATGGCGCTCTCGCCGGCACGCGACGCCGCGCTCGACATCCTGCTTCGGGTCGAACAGGGCGGGTTCGCGTCGGAACTGCTGCACTCGGAACGTCTCGACAAACTCTCTCCACAAGATAAGGGATTGGCGACAGAACTCGTCATGGGCGTGCTGCGATGGCGGTCACGGCTGGACGAGGCGATCGCAAGCGTGTCGTCGCAGAGGCTGGCGAAGCTCGATGCCGAGGTGTTGGAGTCGTTGCGACTGGCGGCCTACCAGATCGGATTTCTCGCGCGGGTGCCAGCGCATGCGGCGGTGAATGATGCGGTTGAACTGGTTAAGCGCAAGAAGAAGAAATCAGCAGCGCCGTTTGTGAATGCTGTTCTGCGAAAAGTCCTGAAGCAGCAGCAAACAACCCCACTCA
Organism: uncultured Terriglobales bacterium; assembly: GCA_964460935.1. Classification (GTDB taxonomy): domain Bacteria; phylum Acidobacteriota; class Terriglobia; order Terriglobales; family Acidobacteriaceae; genus DATMXP01. The sequence goes on from CAYWSM010000313.1 coordinate 6,263, forward strand.
AGCCAAAAGAAGGCTTGAATGGGGCACCTAATTCATTGGAATCCCACGTTAGCCAAAAGATGGCGAACGTGGGGCGCACAAACACACCCAGCCCTTTGGAGCTGTCGAGACGATACGCGCATCCGCTGTGGATGGTGGAGCGCTGGGCGGTGCGGTATGGGCTGGAAGCGGCGGATCGGATCTGCGCGTACGACCAGCAGGTGCCGCCGACGGTGATTCGGATGATGGATGCAGCGGCGGAGCAGGAACTGGTCGCGGCTGGAATTGAGCTGAAACCGGGACGGCTGTTGTCGTCGGCGCGGGTTGTCATCGACGGTGACGTAACCAAGACTGCGGCGTTCGCGGAAGGGCGAGTGCAGGTCCAGGACGAAGGTTCGCAGTTGATCGC
>CAYWSM010000314.1:0-3385 GCA_964460935.1 uncultured Terriglobales bacterium
CACGGTTGAAGATGGCAGGGCCACAAAGATCCAGGGCGATCCGGCACATCCAGTGACGCGCGGATTTCTGTGCGCCAAAGTGGCAAAGTATCTCGATCGCGTGTACTCGCCGCAGCGCGTGTTGTACCCGATGCGGCGGCGCAAGGGTGTAGCCAAGGGCGGAGGTTCGAAGGACTTTGCCGACTTTGAACGGATCACCTGGGACGACGCGCTAAATGAAATTGTCGCGCGCTATGAGCAGATCATCCGGCGGTATGGTCCGGAATCGATTCTTCCTTATTCTTACGGCGGAAATCTCGGCACGCTGAATGGCGGGGCGATGGACCGGCGATTCTTCCATCGGATGGGCGCATCGCAACTCGACCGGACCATTTGTTCCTCCGCCGGCGAAGCCGGAATTCTGAGCGTGTACGGACGCAAACTTGGAACGGAACCCGAACAGTTCCGGCACGCGAAATTGATCCTTGCCTGGGGCGCCAATATTCACGGCAACAACGTGCACCTGTGGCCGTTCATCGAAGAGGCACGCCGCAACGGAGCGAAACTCGTCGTCATCGACCCGTACCGAACGCGAACGGCGAATTGTGCGGACTGGTACATCCCCATCAATCCCGGCACGGACCTGGCGCTCGCGCTGGGGATGATGCACGTCATCATCAACGAAGAGCTGTACGACGCGGATTACGTCGCTAAATACACCGAGGGCTTCGATGAACTGCGGAAGCGCGTTCAGGAGTATCCACCGGAGAAGGTGAGCACGTGGACCGGCATTTCCGCGGAGAACATTCGAATGCTCGCCCGTGAATATGCAACTGTTTGTCCGGCGGCCATTCGCGTGAACTACGGAGTGCAGCGCAACGATAACGGCGCCATGGCGGTTCGCGCCATCTGCATGCTGCCGTGCATTACCGGATCATGGAAGGAAGTCGGCGGGGGCTTGCAGCTCTCCGTTAGTGGCGCCTTCGGACTTGATGAGCAGGCGCTGAAGCGCAAGGACCTGATGCAAACGGCGCTGGGCCGTCCGGCGCGCGTCATTAATATGAGCGAAATCGGCAAGGCGCTGGCAACGGTGAACGATCCGCCGATCAAGGCGCTGTTTGTCTATAACTCGAACCCTGCAGCCGTGGCTCCGAACCATAACCTGGTCGTTACACAGCTCAAGCGAGACGACCTGTTCACAGTCGTGCACGAGCAGTTCCTGACCGACACCTGCGACTACGCCGACCTGGTACTGCCGGCGACTACATTCTTCGAGCAGAAGGATCTGCTGAAAGCGTACGGGCATTACTACATACAGATTTCAGATCAAGCGATTGCGCCTGTCGGAGAAGCAAAGTCGAATGTCGAACTTTTCCAGGAACTGGCTCAGCGGTTCGGATTCGAAGAATCATGCTTCCGCGAGACGCCGGACGAAATGATCGACGGTGCACTGAAGACTTCCGATCCGTGGCTTAGGGAAATCGATCGCGAGCACCTGGAACGCGAGAAACACATGCGGCTGAAGTTTGGATCGAACGGCAATGACGAGCCGTTCCTTCCATTCGCGAACGGTGAATTCGCCACCGCGAGCGGGAAAGCATTGCTTTATAACGAGAACCTCGCGAACCTCGGGCTCGATCCGGTGGCGCGGTTCACGCCGGCCCCAGAGTCCCGTTACGGCAATAATGGCCATGCAAGGTATCCGTTTGAGATGCTGGCACGCAAGGCTGACAATTTCCTGAATTCGACCTTCGCCAACCTTCCGGGCACGCGCGCGATGGAATCCCCGGCGCTGGTGGAGATCAACCTAAAGGATGCGATTGTGCGCGGTATCCGTGACGGGCAGAAGGTGCGGGTGTTCAACGAACGCGGGGAGATTCGCCTGACCGCCAGGGTCACGGACGCCGTCCAGCCTAAGGTTCTCGGAGCGCGGCTTGATTGGGCGAAACACTCCGAGGCGGGCATCAACATCAACGTACTTACCTCCGACCGGCTTACCGATATGGGCGGTGGGCCTACGTTCTACACCGTGCTGGTGGACATTGAACCTTGTTAAATTTTGTAAAGACGCTACTAGACTCAGAATACTGGGTTTAAGTACGGCTAGTTGATGTTGCATTGGTGTGTTCGGGTGTACACCGGGTCGCCAAGCGGCAAAAGTTGATGAGAAAATAGCTGTTAGTCTTCTTATGCAATTTCCCGGAGCGCGCCCGCAACACGGTTGCGGCCGGTGCGTCTAATCGACAGCAGTTGATGGCAACAACCGAAATCCCGACGCCTTCCAGCGGCCTTGATCCCCGACACAAGCGCCCAAACTCCACAGAGTCTGAGCCCGTTCCGGTGCTCCTGCTCGAACTGCAGGACAAATTGTCGCGCTCACGCGTCCGCGAGGCCTTCTGGATTTCGGTGATGGTGCACCTGTTCGCAATCATCGCGGTCTCGACCATGCCTCACTGGGTTCCGGGCGGCTATAAAGTCACACTGATCGCGCCTTCGGAGATGTTCAAGAACCAGGAACAAACCTTCCTGGCGCTTCCCCCGGATCTGCAAAAGCTGACGGAGAAACCAAAAACCAACATACTCTCCGACAAGGACCGCATTGCCACGAGCCGCCATCCGGAGTTGAACCGGAAGGACTTACAGAAGATTCTCGACTCGGCACGCCCCGGACCGCCCGCTCCACCGGCGCAGCAGATGGCTTCTTCGGCGCCTCCGCCACCTCCCCAGATGGGTGGAGGGCAGCAACCGAATCCCGCGGGCCAACAAAGAGGCGCGGGCGGACCGCCGCTCCCACAGACGAATCAGATGGCCAAATTGGAGTCGCCAGCGTCTGGTGATACCGCCCGTAGCAGCAGTAATCCATTTGCCGCCGCCATGTCAGCGGGGTCCGCGATCCAGCAGGCCGCGCGCGCCACTGCCAACAGCCGTGGCGCAGGCACTACCGGCGGCGGAGGAGACTTCGGCTCCGGCTCCCGAAGCAGGGCCAATGTTCAGGGTGGGTTAGAAGTTCTCAGCGATACCCAGGGTGTTGATTTCGGCCCGTACCTGGAACGCGTCGTCTATACGGTGAAGCGGAACTGGTATAACGTGATTCCCGAGGCAGCCATGTCACCTATATTCAAAAGGGGCACGGTGACCATCGACTTCGCCATCCAGAAAGACGGCAGGGTTGCCGGTATGAGGCTTATGGGCGCGTCGGGCGACGTTTCGTTGGATCGCGCGGCCTGGTCCGGCATTACGGCCTCCGATCCGTTCCCGCCGTTGCCATCGCAGTTTACCGGCGGCTACCTGGCATTGCGATTCCACTTCCTCTACAACCCCGACCAACGCGATCTGCACTAGCGCTTCGCCAGAATCCTTCCGCCGGTCAGATCATCTGACCTAAGATCATTGATTCATCGGAAGG
>CAYWSM010000315.1:0-11001 GCA_964460935.1 uncultured Terriglobales bacterium
TTGCGTGCAAGATGCTGTGCGATGGTGCTCTTACCCGATCCGGCGGGCCCATCGATGGCGATGATTAATTTTGTGCGCTGGGTCGTCATTTTGCGCGGACTCCAGGACGCGGCCGTCTCGCAATCGGCTGACTGCGCTTGAGTGCAACTCGTTCGGCTTCGCTGTGGCGCGCGGCGATGGTCAGCATGGAACGACTACCGACGTTGATCATGGCGAACTCGCGTGCGGCGAGCAGGGCATTGATTGCATCGCGCACTTTTGCGCGGGCAGCCATCGGGGAGAAGAACTCTTCCACCTCGGCGACATCGGCTGCGATCACGGCGTCCACATATTTCGATACCAATGCCGACAAGGCTTCCGGAACTGAGACTTCGATTCCCTGCCTCACAGCATCGGGCGACCAACGAAACAGCACGTCCCAGAACGTGCCTTCTTCGGATCGATAATCGACGCGAGTGATGCGCAGGCGAGACCAGAGGTCGTGTAGTGCCCGGTCGAGTGCAGCGTCGGAAAGTGCACCACCAAGGCGTTCAGCAAGCTGCTGCTTCGACATCGCGCCATGCTTCTGCAAAGCGTTGAAGACGTCACGCGCCAAGGTTGAGTATTCTGAGCGCGTGCCCGGCTTGGGCATCGTCTTTGGATTACGATCGCCAACCAAGCCGTAGAAGTACGGGAAAGCCGAAGCGGAAATCAGGAAATTGTTCTCGTCGCCAAAGACACTGGCTTCATACGCTGAGCGCTCGCGCAGCAGACGAACCATCATTTCCGTTGCATCTTTCGCACGCGGATCGGCGAAAGCCTTCTGCCACGTCGGCAAACTCTCGTCGGTTCCGGCCCAAGCCCCAATGAAAGTGGGCGTCAGGAGCGATTTTTGCGCCGGATACATAGGCATGAATCCGACCGAATCCAGGAACGTGCGCGCGGCATCGAGAGTCCGGATGGGATTCCCGTTGATATGCCACCTCTCGCGGCGAAGTTCCTGAAGTTCTTGCTGGTTCATGTCCAGTATGGGACAGGCATTCTTGCCTGTCGTCAGATTCTCTTGAATGCTTTCTGAATATCCTTCAATGAATAACGTAACACGACAGGGCGTCCGTGCGGGCACGTCATCGGAGCATCGGTCTTCGCAAGTTCCTTCAGCAGCCATTCCATTTTGTTCTGCTCGAGCGGCATGTTGACCTTGATGGCGGCGTGACACGCGATCGATGCTGCGATGCGCGCACGAATCACGTCTATGTTCAGCGCCTGCTCTTCACGCTCGAACTGGTCGAGAATCTCGTGCAGCATGTGCTCGATCTGGGTGGCTTCCACTCCGGCGGGAGCAGTTTTGATGGCGATCGTGCGCGAGCCGAACGGTTCGACCTCGAATCCGTTGCGGTGGAGTTCGTCGCTCAGTTCGACAAAGACAGCCTGCTGTCCTGGTGTGAGTTCGACAATCAGCGGCATCAACAGACGCTGGCTCTCGACTTTTTCGGCAACGCGCTGGCGAAGAACTTTCTCGAACAACACACGTTCGTGCGCAACGTGCTGATCGATAATCCAAAGCCCTTCGTGATTGACAGCAAGGATAAAGGATTCGCGTATCTGCCCCAGCGGCTTGAGCGATGCAAGCAGCAGGGAATTATCGGATGGCTCGACAGCTTCGGCTTCCTCGATGACTGGCGAACAGGTGTCCGCGCCTTTCGAAACGATGTGGCTGCCGAAAGTCTGTGGCGCTATGCGCGCGACAGGGATAGCGGCGTTGGCGTCGATGTGAATTGCTTGCTCGTGATCGAAACCAAGTGAGTGGTTGAACACCGGTTCGACTGGCGCTTTCAGCGCAAACTCTGCCTCGGCGACGCTGACGCCCAGCGACTCATCGGCAACCGCCTGAGCCGCCGCTGGTCGGGCCAGCATGAGCGAAGCTTTCGGTGACGCGTGAATCTCCTGTGCGAACTGCGGGATCGGGCGCGCCTTCATCAGCGCTGCGCGGATCGAGTCGCGCACGAAGTCGTGTACCGTCGATTGCTGCCGGAAACGGACTTCCACTTTCGACGGATGAACGTTGACATCCACTTCGGCGGTCGGCATCTCCATAAACAGCAACACGACAGGGAAGACCGTCGGAGGCAAGATGTTGCGATACGCTTCGGTCATCGCGTGCTGGATGAGACGATCGCGAATGAGGCGGCCATTTACGAAAATGAAGATCGAATTGCGGTTGAGCTTCTGAATCTCTGGCTTGGAGACGAAACCGTAAAGGCGAAGTTCGCCGGGTTCAACTGGCTCCTGTTCTTCTTCGTCTTTGCGCAGCCACGGCGGAGGCTGTGGCAACCCAATGCGTTGGAGCGGAAGCTGCGCAGCAACAGGAATGAGCTGGTCGAGCGTGTCCTTGCCGAAAATCTGGTAGATGCGCTGCGAGTGGTCACTTACCGGCGGTGCAATCAACATGGCGTTAGTCGCGGAGTGCAGCTCGAAGTGCATCTCCGGATGTGCCAGCGCGTAATGCGTGACCAGCGACGCGATGTGCGAGAGCTCGGTGGACTCGGCCTTCAGAAATTTACGGCGCGCCGGAACGTTGTAGAACAGGTCACGAACGGTGATTGAAGTTCCGAGGGGCAATCCGGCTTCTTCGACTGTCTGAATCTTGCCGCCGTTGATCTCGACGATAGTTCCGGCCGCATCTTCGGGAGCATGGGTCTCCAATCGTAGGCGGGAGACGGAAGCAATCGACGGCAATGCTTCGCCACGGAATCCGAGTGTGCCGATGGTGAGCAGGTCCTCGGCATTGCGAATCTTCGATGTCGCGTGGCGCTCAAACGCCAGCAAGGCATCATCGCGAACCATGCCGCAACCGTCGTCGATGATCTGGATCAGCTTCTTGCCACCGGCTTCCACGTTGAGACGAATGCGCTTCGCGCCGGCGTCGAGCGAGTTCTCCAACAGCTCCTTAACGACTGAAGCAGGGCGCTCCACCACCTCGCCGGCAGCGATTTTGTTCGCGACGTTTTCCGAAAGGACGTGGATGCGGCCCATGAAGGGATTGTAAATGGCGGTTAGGGGTTAGTAGCTATGGGATAGGTAGTTTGGTGGACTCGATGAAATTGTTGCCGAAGTGCACACAATCACCTTCTATCCCCTATCCCCTATCTGCTATCCCCTGAACGACGCTGCGATAATAAGGCTGGTGCTGATCCAAAGCTCGATCTCCGCCTTCATCAAGCGCTCCGCCCTCGAACTTGGCTTCGATCTGGCTGGTATCGCGCCGGTGCGGGAGTTCGGGGAACTGGATTACTTTCCTGAATGGATCGGCGAGAATCGCCACGGCGAGATGCGCTATCTCGAATCGCGGCTCGAAAGCGGAGAACTGAAGCGCAGTTCCATCCGGCAAGCCGCCACGTGGGCACGCTCGGTCATCGTCTGTGCGCTGAACTACAACACGGAACAGCCGTACTCAACGCAGATAGAGGACAAGAGCAAGGGGTGGATTTCCCGCTACGCCTGGGGGCAGCGCGATTACCACGACGTGATCCTGCCCAAGCTGCGCGATCTCGAAGAGCGCATTCGCCGCGAATTTCCTGAACAACAAACAAGATTCTGGTCCTACGTCGATACCGGCCCGGTAATCGAGCGAGTGCTCGCCAAGTACGCAGGGATTGGTTGGGTCGCGAAAAACACCTGCATCATCAACCAGGAGTTGGGGTCGTGGCTCTTTCTTGGCGTCATCCTGACGTCGCTCGAGCTTCAGCCCGACATTCCTCCGCCCGACCGCTGCGGAACCTGCACCCGTTGTCTCGATGCCTGTCCAACCGACGCGTTCATCGATGCCTATAAGCTCGACGCATCGAAGTGTATTTCCTACCTGACCATCGAAAAGCGCGGCGATATTCCCGAAGGCCTTCGCGAGGGCATGGGACGCCATGTGTTCGGCTGCGATATTTGCCAGGATGTCTGTCCGTGGAACCGCTGCGCACCGGCCACAAATACGCCCGAGTTTCAGCCTCGCCGGCAGCTTGTGAACCCCGACCTGGAATGGCTCGCCACCATCTCCGAGGACGAGTTTCGTCATACCTTCCGCGGGTCTCCCATCAAGCGAGCCAAGCGAACCGGCCTGCGCCGGAACGCCGTAATTGCAATTGGCAACAGTAATCACAAGAAGTTTCTACCCTTACTGCGGACTCTCGAAATGGATAGCGACCCGGTGATCGCCGAGCATGCCGCTTGGGCACGACGCCGCCTCGAGAATGACTCTGTTACACACCCCGAAGCAGAAAGTACATAGCGACCGTGCCGGGAACAAAATTCAACTCAACAAAATCAATGAATTAGGGATGGCTTTTCGGGTGCAAACAGGATTGCTGCAGTTCGTCCCGGCTAGCGTTTTCTTTTTGTACCCTCCCCAGAATTTGCCGGTTCCTACTGCAACATGTGACGGTTCTACCGAGTCGGAACAAAAGTTTTCTTAACCCCGTAACAACGCTGGCCTTCCGAGTCCCCATCGGAAGGCCGATTTTTTATGAATCCGCCGTTCTAGCGGCTGCCCAGCTACTTTGCCCGTGCTAGCATCTACTTATAAGAGGACTGTATGGGCCGCCGATTTCTTCCCCTGCTGCTTGGTATTGTCCTGGTTTCCCTTCCTTCGTTTGCTTCCAACTGGGTGCAGGTTCGCTCACGTCACTTTCGAGTTGTCAGCGATGCCGGAGAAGGACAGGCCCGAGCCGTTGCACAACGTTTTGAGCAGATGCGCGCTATCTTCGGCACCATGTTTCACCGTAACTCGCTGAACTCGCCGGTGCCGCTGGAAATCGTCGCCTTCCGCAGCCAGGACGAATTCATGCGCTATGTCCCCATGTGGAAAGGGAAGCCGGTAAGCCTTACCGGCTTTTTCCAGGGATCGGACGATCAGAATTTCATCGGCATCGAAATGTCTTCCTCAGATCCGTTTGGGACGGTGTGCCACGAATACGTCCACCTCCTGCTGCGAGAGAATTTTCCTGCGATGCCACTCTGGTTCGAGGAAGGATTCGCCGAGTACTTCGCCACGCTGAAGGTGAACCGCGATCAGGTGGAGTTGGGGGCCGTGCCGCCACAGTATGCAAGCTTGCTGGCCAGCACGAAATGGATGCCGGTGACGGATTTGTTCAGCGTTCAGCATGATTCTGATGCCTACAACGACAATGATCGCCGCTCCATTTTCTACGCTGAATCGTGGTTGGCGGTGCAGTACCTGATTGCGAACAACCGCCTCGTCGATGCGTTCAAGTATTTACATTTGAACCAGATAGAAGGCGTGCCAGTCGCCGATGCAATGCAACAAGCATTCGGTATGGCGCCGGCTCGGTTTGAAAAAGTATTGCAGGACTATTTGGCGTCTCACCCGGTTCCGTCGCGCATGTCCATGCCGGAACTGAACGACGAGCCCTATACGGCCAGCGGCATCAGCGACGTGAATACGGCAGCACTGCTCGCCGACATGCATGTCCACTCGAAAGATCATGTGCAGGAATCGCAGCAGGAGTTCCAGGCTGTACTGCAAAAGGACCCCGGCAACGTCATTGCGAACCGCGGCCTTGGTTACTGGTACCTGAGCAATGGTCAGTACGATCAGGCAGCTCGGGCTTTTCAGAAGGCGCTTACGGCGAATGACAACGATGCGCAACTGCATTACCTGCTCGCATACCTGATGAACCGCAAAGCCTTGAAAACCGGTGGTGCCCCTGATAATGCGGTGGTGATGCGGCAGGAATTGGAACGGGCGATCCAACTTGATCCAAGCATGGCCGATGCTCACAACCTGCTTGCGTTTGCGCTAGCCGCGGACAACAAATTGGACATGGCAATCCAGGCTGAAATGAAGGCGATTGCCTTAAATCCCAGCGCCGAAACGTATCAGGCGAACCTGTCTCATCTGTATATCAAGGCTGAACGGTGGGACGACGCCGAGGCTGTGCTGAAGCGCTTGCAGACGGCGGGCGATCCCAAGGTACGCGACAATGCGACCCAGAACCTGGCCGCGCTCAAAAAGAATCAGGAAATGGCCGCCGAGCAAAAGCGGGTTCGTGCCGCAGGAATTGCCGATCCGACTGCTCCCCAATGGAAGTTACCCGCCGATATGAAGGAAGAAGCCCAGCCTGAAGAAACGGAAGACAAGCTGGATACTCGCAAGACGCTCTACATGTATGCCCAGCTTGAGTCGGTGGATTGCAGTCAGGATCCAGTGGCCGTTTTGACCGTCCGCAAGGGACCTAAGCTCATGAAGTTACGCACCGGCAACTACCGCAAGCTGGTGGTGATGGGCGCCGACGAGTTTTCCTGTGGCTGGCGGGAGAAGAAAGTGCTGGTGAATTACAAGCCGGGCGGTAAGAGCGATGGAGACGTGGTGACGCTCGAAGTGGAACAGGGTAAATAATTCTCCGAGCGTCAGCCAAGAGCTTACGGACAGACGAGCTGCGCGGTTGCCGATACCATCTTGGTGTCGGAGATAGAGCCAGATGGGGGAGCGTTTGGATCGACAGGCGCCTGCGCCGTAATTGTGTCGGTTCCGGGAACCGGTCCGCAAATGGCCGTGTAAGAAGCGGTGGTCAATTGATACTGGCAGTTGGACGAGCACCCTGGGTCGATCCCGGGACCGCTGATCGTCCAGAAGGCTGCAAGCGGGGTGACGGTTTTCGGATCGGCGTTGTACGTTCCGGTCGCTGTAAATTGCACTGGGCCGTTGTTGCCGTTGGCAGTCGAGGGACTAATACTGATCGAAACAAGTTGCCGAGGCGAGTTATCTACGGCATTACACCCACCGAGAAGACCTAACCCAAGTAAGACCAAAGCAATACGGCGGATACTCCCGACAATCATCAATCAACACCTCAGGTGATTATCGACGAGTGGCTTTTCTGTTCGATGCCGGCAACTCACTTTCGGGGTGCCCAATTTCCAAGTTATAGATAAATCTAGAACATACCGTCCATCAATTATTGACTTTTAAGTCAACAATTATTGAAATCCAAAGTTTCTCTTTTGGGAAGCATAAGTAAGCGCATATTGCGGAAAGTTCTTGCAAATAGGGTAAGTTCCTGAATATTATCCCCATGCTTGCTGCCCAATTTTCGGGTCAGCTAACTGGTTGGTTACAGCCAGTAGACTTGGGTGGATGTTTCGGTGTTACGCAGTCGCATTGAGCGCAAAGATTGAGGCTCTCCGGCTTGCCGCGTAAAGGTACGCGGCAGGCGGAGAGCCTTTTCGTTGGCAGTGAACGGCTTCGGAACCGACATAAACCTGGCAACTTGTTGTCCCCTATCACGTGAGAGGAACACGTGGAGGGGCCCTAGAAACACTCATTGCACGAGGCGAAAGGAGTTCGTTGTGAGAGAAAGAGGTACTGTGAAGTGGTTTAACGGAGCCAAGGGGTACGGCTTCATTCAGCGTTCTACGGGGGAAGATGTTTTCGTCCACTATTCAGCCATCCAGGAGAACGGTTACCGTTCCTTGAACGAAGGCGAAACGGTGGAGTTTGATCTTCTAAAGGGTCCCAAGGGCTATCAAGCGGCCAACGTCGCTCGGGTTTAATTCCGTTCCGTTTGCCAGAAAACTGCCCCTCCCCACGTGGGAGGGGTTGTTGTTTTTGGGGCGTTTAGCCTGGATCGCTACTATCTGCAGGAGATCTCGGGAGATATCTTCCGAGAGTGATTACGTGCTCATCCCGGAACAATGCGTTTGATGTCGGTGTCAATATCACTATGGCATTCGCTGACCTATTCCCAACGGCCGCGTGGGTCGGGCGCAAACTCAAAGCCCCTCTAACAAGAAAGGTAGTTATATTCGGGGCTGCCATTTTGCTCTTGATTGGGATAATACTGCACATCGAAGCAGCCTTGTTTGCAGTGCGTGTGAAATCCGTTCTTGCGGGCTTGCGACAGGTTGAAGTTGGGCAGACATCACAGAAACAACTGTTGAAGTTAGTGCCGGGACTAAAGCCCGCCAACGTGAATTCCCATTACGATGGCTCAGGCAGAGCGCTTGAAATGAAATGGGATGGTATTGTTCCCAAGTCTCGCGTTGGGCAGACAATCTTCAGCGCTACCTACGATAACAAGTACTTATTCAAGATTGCGTACTGGCTGGGCTATCGTCCTAGGAACTTCTACATCCGAGCAGTCATTCAGCACGACATTGTTACGCATTTCGGATATGGCATACAGGTATTACCTTCCGAAAATCACTATCCCGGCGTGATCGATGTAGGTGTGTCGAGCCCAATTAGCATTCTTCGTTATTCCGACTCGCCGGATTCGGATGAACAGAACCCTAGTTTTTCTACCGGAAGATACGTCAAATGGCGTGACTGGGATATCGAGGCATCGTTTTCACCGTTTGCGTCCGCTCAACTTAAAGATGCGGCATTCGGTTTGCACTTGGAATGCACTTGGTCATTGCTAGGTTGTAGCGATGCTGCTCAGTTATTGCCAGATGTCGAAAAGGAGCGATCACGGATTCGGTACGCTGCAAGGGCTCGGATACGAAGTGCGGAACCTTGTCCGCCATCCATTATTCCTGCCAAAGTTCGAGACGCGGATGCCATTTGGTTACTGAATGTCAAGAGAGCAAATATCACCGTCATTTCTTACACCGGAGTTCCGCAGCAGCCAGGCGTATCAGCCGATTATGAACTCATTCGCACTCTACAAAAGCGAGAAGATGGATGGAATGAGATCCGTCTTAAAGACGATTTCCACCCACTTAGACTTGGCGACGGTGAAGGTGAAGGAGTCGCTAACCCAGTGATTCATCAACTCACCCCGGGGTCAAAGATTGTCTACTTCAGTGGACGTTACGCCGATCTTGGGCCCTGTAAGATCATGCCCGCTACGGACGATGTGATGAAACGAGTGGACGAGGCAATCGCGCTTGAGGACTGGAGCCAAGCGCCAAGATTCTGACTCCTCTTGCACGATTTTGGAAATCCGACTCAGCTCTTTTGCTTTGATATCATGCAGTTGCGAACACTTGTTATTCCGGCAACACCTCAATCGCACTCACCGTCGCGTAATCCTTGATCGGCACGAAATCAAACACCAACTTATTCTGCGCGTTCGGTTCCAGGCCGGTGATCTTCTTCACGATCGGTTGGTTGGCCCCAGCTTCCTTCTGAATATCAAAATTATCCAGGATCACATTGTCGTTACAGACCACATTGAAGATGCGGTGACCGGAACCAGTGGTATCGGCGTGCGGTGGCCCGACCTGTGCATCGCGGCTGCTGCCGAAGCGGCGTTCAACGAAGTGCAGAATGACGGTATAGCGCGTTCCCGCTACGACGGGAATGGCATAGGAGAAATGTCCCCAGCGTTCGCTTTCGTAGAGTTCGGGGTCGTCCGAGTTGCCGAGCGAATCGACTCGCGTGGCAACCTGTCCGCCCATGAAGTAGTCATCCGGACTCCACCAGTGGCTGTCATTGGAATAGTACGCGCTGTCGCGCGTGACCAGGCGCACCGGGCGAATATGGCCGCGAACGCCGGGGACAACTTCGATGGCCGACAACATCCCGCGACCACCGTGAACGGACGAAACTCCCAGATGCAGCTTGCCGTCGCTGGCGGGCGAGATGTCGGTGAATACCTTCACGTCGGCGGTACGCGAAGCGCCAACGTCCGAGACGACGTCGAAATCGTTGAGCGACGGCTTGCCGTTAATCGCGATGGCCATCAGACGGCTGCCTTCGCCTCCACCAAGATGATCTTCGGGACCATATTCGGTCTCGGCGAAGTGCAAACGTACTTCATAGATGCCCGGCTTCAACGGGATGTCGTAGGTGAAATCGCCCTGCCGGCTGTTCCGGTAAATCTCCGGATCGAGCGTGCGCCAGATGTGCTGGATTGAGTTGTGGACCGCCATACCTCCGGCGAAGTTACGATCGGCAGACCATATTTTCCCAGCGCGGTCGAGATAGTCCCGCGCAGCCCCGGCGGCGATGCGGACTTCGTCCCCGGCAGGCAGGCCCACCAGCGGCGGCGCCGTTTGAGAGTCTTGCACTGTGCTGACTGTTACTGCGGAACGTCGCGAACGCGCGATGAGCAGGAAAGCGGCAACTGCGACCACCACCACAGCAAGAGCAGTGGCAATCCATGGCCAGGTCTTCGGCCAACTCTTGCGCTTGGCAACGGTTACCGTTGCTGGCGTAACTGCCGGTGGCGGCGCAGCCTCCACGGTCTCGAAAACCGGCGCGTATTGTCCGACGGGAATGGCAATGCGAATTTTGTGGCTGGCGCCTTCTCCGGCATAGAAGTTAGCCAAGTGCTTGCGAAGGCGGTTTGCCTGCACGCGCACGATTGAGCTTGATTCCTGGTCAAAGCTCTCGCGGCGTCCGAAGACGTCAACGGCAATCGAGTATTCCTTGATCTGCTGGCCTTCGCCATTCATGGCCTTCTCGCACAAGTACGTCAGCAAATGCGAAAGAGCCGGAGCGCGCGAAAAAACCTCGGAATTTAGCACGCTCTCCAGTTCAGTGCGCTCTGCGCTGACGGGCTGTGGTGCGCTGACCATCGATTGCTCGTTAATGCTCTAAGTCTAAGACAGTTCGTGTTTTACACGACCATGTAACGTGTCTTGTAGCGGTTACGTTTCATTATGGGAAAGAACTTGCGAGCTTGCGTTACGACAGGCCCTGCAACAGTTACGAGCCTGAAGTGGTGTACGCAACCTCGGAACCGCTAGTTCCGCGTAACGGGCATTTAGCGGGTGTAGCGTTGTGGCGGCCCGGCGAACGCGCGATAACCGTCCTGTCAGGACAGGGCAAGCAAGCCCTCCTCGGAGGTGGTTATGAAAAAGCTGATTCTAATCATGGTGGTTGTGATGCTGGCGTCGCTGCGGGGCTTCGGCGCCGAAGCGGCTGCCGCTGATCCGCAGACATCAATGGCAAGCATGTCGGCTCCTGATCTCGAGTCGCAAGGCGACGCGTTGCGTGCTCAGCGCGATTTCCCGGAGGCGATCCGGTACTACCAGGCAGCTCTCAAGAAGGATCCGAAAAAC
>CAYWSM010000316.1:0-12404 GCA_964460935.1 uncultured Terriglobales bacterium
GTCTTCACGGAAGTGACCTTCTTCGACGGCGCGCTCCAGAGGCTTGTTGGTCGCCGCGAGCACGCGGACATCGACGGCGATATCGCGCTTACCGCCAAGTCGCGCGAATTCACCGTCCTGTAGCACGTGCAGCAGTTTTGCCTGCAGTGCTGGGTGCATTTCGCTGATTTCATCCAGGAACAGCGTGCCCTGGTTCGCGAGATCGAACTTGCCCAGTTTCTGCCGATTCGCACCTGTGAACGCGCCAGGCTCGTAACCGAAGAGTTCGCTTTCCAGCAGTTCGTGCGGGATCGCCGCACAATTCACTTTGACAAAAGGTTTTTCGCGCCGCAGCGAATTCGAGTACACCAGCCGCGCAACCACTTCCTTGCCGGTGCCGCTTTCTCCGCGAATCAGCACTGTCGCGCTCGTGTCAGCCACCTGCTCGATGGTCTGTTTCACTTCCTCCATCTTGGGGCTGGTCCCAAATAGCATGGAGAAATCGTTTTGACGCCGAACGTGATCCCGGATCTGCGACGCCTCGTTGCTTATGCGCTGGCGCTCGAGTACCCGGTTCACCCGCATCTCAAGCTCTTTCGGTTCGAATGGCTTATGAATGTAATCGTCGGCGCCCGCTTTCGATGCACGGAAGATGAGTTCCGGGCTGTTCTGCCCCGACACGATGATGACCGATACTTCCGGCTTGATCTGCTTTAGCCGCTCCAGCGTCTCCAGTCCGTCCATTCCCGACATTGCCATATCGAGCAACACCAGGTTCGGATCGTACACACGGAACATGCGAATGGCTTCTTCGCCGCTCGACGCTGTGTTCACCTCGAAGTTCTGGCGCGACAGGTAACTGGTCAAGAAGCGTGCCATGCTCGGATCGTCGTCCACAATCAGCACGCGTGTCTTCGAATTTGGCATTCGAGAAAACTCCCGCTGGGTTTGCACGGCATCCGGCAGCTACTCCAGCTCAGCGGATGCCAAACAGATTCAATGAAGCCTACTTACCCGAGACACCGCCCCGCGGTGGAGAGTCGGAAGACTCACTTACTTCCTGATCCATCGCCAATTTGCTGCCTCACAGCGCTACTTGCAGCCTCCGGATACCCAACATTGATCCGGAAGATAACACTGTCGCCCTGAGTTGATCGCAAGACGAGGTTTTTTTGGTGAAGATATTGTACTTCGATTCTCACCTTTTGCATTGGAATAACAAATCGGGCAGGAGAGTTGCCCAAACCTTAGGCTGGAACTGCAGAACTTGAACTTGCCCTAGGCAATCGCACGGGTAACGTAAAAGTAAAGTTGCTGCCCTGGCCGGGGGCACTCTTCAAGGTGATGTGGCCGGAATGGGCCTCCACGATTCGTTTCGCGATCGTCAATCCCAGGCCCGAGCCGCGCCATTGATGATTTTTCGCGTGGCGCTGTACCTGTGCGAACTCGTCAAAGATGATCTCCTGATCTGACGGTGCGATCCCGATTCCGGTATCCTGCACCGACACAGATACAATTTCTGCCTCCGACTCATACCGGACACTGATGTGTATCCCGCCACCCTCCGGAGTGAACTTCATGGCGTTGCCAACCAGGTTGATCACGACTTGCTCGATACGGTCGCTGTCGAGCAGAAGCCGCGGCAAGCGCGACGGCACTTCCAGGCTTAAGTGGACCTGTTTGTTAGAAGCCTCGGCCTGAAACAAGTTCACAGCATTGCGAACCACCGCGCTCAGATCCGCTTCGGCAAGATGCATTCTCATCTTGCCCGCCTCGATCTGGTTCATGTCGAGCATGGAATTCACCAGTCGAATCAGCCGTTGACACCCCGCTACGGCCTCCTGCAATAGCTCGCGTTCCTCCGGTGTGGCGCGCTCGTGCAGGCTCTCCGCCAGCATGGAGTTGTATCCCATGATGATGGTCAACGGTGTGCGCAATTCGTGGGTGGCAATGCTGAGAAACTGTGACTTCAGACGGTCCAGCTCACGCAGTTTCAGGTTGGCTGATTCCAGTTCCAGGTTGTTCTGCTGCAACTGCGCCAGCAGCGCGGCGTTCGACAATACAAGACCGCATTGTCCCGCCAGCGACTGCAGAAATCGGATTGACGATGCATGAAACTCGTACGGTGCGCCGTTGTTATGTACCACCAGCACACAGACGAGCTTGCCCTGGCTCATGCCGGGTACTGCAATGTAACTTTGAATTCCCTGGGTATGCGCCCATGGTCGCAGGAGATCGCTTTCCTCCGTCAGAATCGCCCCCGTTTCCAGTCGATGTTTAATCTCGGGAGTGCCGAATACATACGTCGATTCGACTAGCGGCTCAACGACTCCGTTACGGCGAAACGAAATGATCTTCGCCGACGCAACGCCTAGCGCCTGGCGGGCCGCCTCTTCGATTTCTCTCGCCACCTGGTCACGGTCATGGCTGCCCGTCACGGCCTTACTTACCCGGTACAGGGTTTCAACCTCCGACAGGCGTTTCCGTTCCAGCGATCTCTTCACTGCCTGCTTGAGGGCAGGAACCTCCATTGGCTTCAACAGGTAGTCGTACGCGCCCAGGTGTACCGCTTCGATCGCCGAATCCACCGATCCGTAGCCGGTCATCATGATGGTGACCGTCTTCGGCGCAGTCTTTCGAACTTCCGCCAACACTCCCAGTCCATCTACGCCAGGAAGTTTCAGGTCGGTAAGGACTAAGTCATACTGGCGCGCCCGAATGGCGCTAATCGCGGATTCACCGTCCGGAGCTGTGTCCACGACGTAGCCATCCTCTTGCAAAATGGCCTGCAGAGTCGTCAAGACACGAAGCTCGTCGTCCACAACAAGAATGTTGGCTTCAGGGGAAGTCATGGGGAACCGGGCGTTTCCTTCGGCCTGCCTTGCCTTACGGAAACTAAGTTATCGGAGTTGGATGCAGAACAGCAGCTCTGGGTGACCGGGCGAAGCTCATTTGGTTGAAGAAATGCTACGGCAAGAAACAACGGCTGCCCGCAGGCAGCCGTCGATAAACGAACGAAAGGGAAACTAGTTCGAGGCTTTTCCTTTGCCGCGCAGAAAGTGGTACGGTGGCCATGGTCCACTGATCGCGAGTTCACATCCCTTGAACTGCCGCGATGCAGAGGCATAACGGTTCTGATACTTTTCCACCGACTTCGAGTCGATCAGGTGAGCGATGTCGATTAGGATTCCACCCTTGTCGACCTTCTTGCAGCTTACTTCTTCTGCCAGGGGGTTAAACAGGCGATGAACCTGTACGGACAGCGTCTTTGCCTTGCTCTGGCGATCGCGGTCTAGCGCCGCGCGTTCCCGGAGCCTGGAGAGATACTCGATACCGACTTTCGCCGGCAACGTATCGCCGATGGTTGCAGTTGCTTCCTGCAAGCTGCCGTCGCGCACCACGAGTTTCAGGTGCATTTCGGACTTGCCGCGCAACTGATCGACGCTTTCCTGGAAATGACGCCGATTGGAGCGCACGGCACGCCGCAGCGCCTCATCGGAGTCGAAGACAGTACCAAAGCGGAACGGGAGAACGGTGGATACCTTGAAGCACTCGCTGACCACGTGCGCGTGATCGAGCGCTGCTTGTTGGTCAAGGCTGGCCGAAATGTAATCGCTTACCACAACAGCAAAGTCGCCGCTGGGATATCCGAGTACTTCTTTGCCGCCGATACCTTGAAGGTTAGGGATCGTGAAAGGACGCCTTGCCCGCGCGCCATTCAAGAATGTTTGTTGCTCGACGATGCCGTACGCGTACCACGCCATGCAAGACTCTCCGAGCTGAAACCGAGCGTTTTTGCCGCCTCAGTGCAAGTGGGAATTCATGGGCCGAGTTGGGTTACACGGAAAGAACGGCTAGGTACTACCTGAGAAGCACTATTTGAACTACTAACGGGTTCATACTAGATCACGTTTAACGTTTCAGCAACAGTTTTCAGGCAGTTTTGGGATGGAAAATGTCGCGTGGCGATATTTTCCCGGAAAGCTACTAGGCGCTCCGTTGACGTGTGAAGGAGTCCAAAATTCAGACCTTTTCCACTTGGCACACTGTTTTTGGCTGCTCTCTGGGCGAGATGAAGAAGATCTACTATCAACAAAAACAATGATTTAGCTTAAGTATGCATGGGTTGTTCTGACACGCAGAACTCTCTATTTCGTAGCCGCATAGGTTCCTGGTTTACTGTTTGCCCCACTATTGTTACATTTCCTCCCTATGAGAATCCGCATACCACGTGATGGTAGCCCTGTGCACAGGGGAAGCACGTATCCTCTCTCATCAGCATCGAACCTCAACTTGGATTAGTAATCGATTCTGCAAATCCCTGTAATTCACGCGATTGCACGAGCGGCAACTTGCGCCCAGTTGGCACCGGGCGTGCTTTCGGAAGGTCACGGTGTTTTGTGCCCGTATTGGCTCATGCCCCTTGATCCCGAGACTTTGGACCCATCTCCGCCTGAGCGTTTTGTGGTCGAGGTGTTTTCCGAAGTAGGACAGCAAACCATCCAGCGACGCTGGCGCGAAGTAAATACCATTCTGCGCCTGAGCATGTTGAGTGGGCTGCCGATGCAGCTCGACGCCGCTCTCAATATGCTTTGCGACTTCGTAGCCGAGATGGTCGGCTACGACGCCGCTCTCGTCTATTTCTGGGAGGACTCCTCCGAACAGATGTGCCTGCGTGCCGTTCGCGGAATGGCCGACCCGCCGGAGAACTTCCTTGCGGGAAACATCTTCAATTTCTGGGCGAACAAGTTCGGCCGTCCGCTGGTCGTGCATCACGGAGTTCATCCGCAGGCCGACTCTGCCCTGAAACAACTGAATGTTCAGTCGGCGATCGTCGTTCCCCTGGTCGTCAGCAATCGCACATTGGGCTCGATGCAGTTCTTTTCCGCCACACCACGCGCTTACACGGATGAGGACGCACAGCTCCTCTGGATCCTCTCGCTCGTCGCGGAAAATGTACTCAGCCGCGAAAATGCCAATGAAGGACTGCTAACGTTTGCGTTTACCGACTACCTCACTGGACTCAAGACTCGCGGCTATTTCGAGCAGCAACTGGAATTGGAGCTGAAACGTTGTGAGCGCCGCAAGACTTCCCTCGCGCTGCTCATGCTCGACATCGATTTTTTCAAATCGCTGAACGATCGCTATGGACACCACGTCGGCGATCAGGTCCTGCGCGATGTTGCGTCGCTTCTCACCAAGGACATGCGCGAAGTCGATACGGTCGCCCGGTACGGAGGCGAGGAGTTCGTCATCATCCTGCCGGAAACCACGGCATTTTCCGCTACTCGGGTTGCGCAGCGCATCCGCCACAGCATCGAGCAGGCGAAGTTTTTCGCTGGTTCCGCCAACGTGGTGGAGCATCTCACCATCAGTATTGGGATCGCCGTTTATCCGCAGGATGCGCGCTTCAAACGCGACCTGATCGAATGTGCCGACGCTGCCCTCTACGATGCCAAGTCCCGGGGCCGCAACCAGGTAACGATGTATTCCGACTTGGCGACACAGCATCATCGGGAGGTCAGTTAATGGCGCAATCGCCGGTCGAAGCTATTCCCGTCGCTTCCTCCGAAACCCAGGTGAGGTCATGGCGTGTGCTGCATGCCTGCGAGCGCGTCACTGGTGTGACGGCCCTGGCGGAAGCGCAATCGGCCGTCGGCATGAAACCGCAGGTACTCGCTCGCGAGTTCTGGAGCACCAAACATCCCTCGCCGCCTTCTTTGATGACCACGTGGAACGATGTCCGCGACTGGCGGCATGCGCTGAACGAAGCGGAACAGCTATCATCCGTTCACATCGTGCATGCGCATTCATTTGCCGCCGCCATCGCGGGCGTTCGCGGCAGCTTACCGTCTGTTTACGATTTTTCCCAGACGGTGGAAGAGATCACAACCACAGAGGGCGCAAGCGCCGGTGCTTGGCTGTTGCGATCATTTCGCGTCGCCGAACAGTTCGCTTTGTCCCGTGCCAGTGCCGTCGTTACACATGCACAAAGTATGGCCAGGTTAGCCTGTGAGCGAGGCACATCGCCGGAAAACGTGTTCGTCGTGCCCGATCCATTTCCCATCGCTGCCGAGCGGTTGCCAGATCGCGATTGGGCCGCGTTCCATGGAATCGATCTCGGCTACCATTCGGTTCTATTTGCTCTTCCGTCGCCGGATGGCGTCGAAGCGACGCTCCTCGCGCTGGCCGAGGTTCTGATTGAAGTGGAACAAGCGATTCTTCTTTTCGAACTGAGCGACGCCGACCGAACCGAGCTGTTGTCGATTGCTCGACAAATTAACGTTGCCGATAACATCCGCTGCATCGCTCCGCAGGAACACGATCAGGCAGTTGACTGCTCCAATGTCATTCTGATCCCTGCAACGAGCGATCCCCGCATGCGTACCAAGCCAGCCATGCTTGAGGCGATGGCGGCGGGAAAAGCCGTTGTAGCCGCCGATGTTCCTGAGAATCGGGAGTGTTCTCCGGATGGACGCGGTGTCATCTGGTTCAACCACGGAGACGCGAAAGATCTCGCGCAACGCGCGGCGTTCGTAGCTCGCAATTCTGATTTCTCCCGCGCCCTCGGCGAGAGCGGACGATCCCATATCCGCGCGACGCGTTCGCCCCAGGTGATCGGCCGCCGTTACGACAACATCTACAAGTACGCACTGTCCCGCCGCCGCGACAACCTGCCGAAGATCCCCATGCCGCAGCTCTATACGGCTAACGTGCGAGCCTAGAGAAGCAAAAAGGGCAGACCCGAAGGCCTGCCCGAACCGCGATTCGCCGGTTCTAGAATCCGAAACGGCTTTTCTTCTTCGGTGCGAACGCACTCTGCACCAACTCCGGCGAGAATCCCTCCGGCACCATGCTCCAGCACGCATATCGATATAGCGCCACTTTGAAGATACCGTCCATTGCTGAGATCACCGTCAGTAACGCGATAAATCCGACAACAAAGAAGAGCGCCGCCGCGACCGGCTGCACGAACAGCAGCGCGACAGATCCAAGCACCAGCACAAACAGCCCAAGCAAACTGAACGCTGTAAACGCCAGGCCTTTACCGACGCCTTCGCCCCAGGTCTTCTTGATCATCGCCGTCGAGCGCGACAGACCGTCCTGAACTCCAAGATCTTCGAATACGATGATCGGCGCCATGAAGTAGGTGAGGATCGTCCACGCTGCACCCAGCAGCGAGATGATGATCTTCCCGATCAATCCTGCCCGTTCTTCCAGTGTCCGCAGAATTACGCCAACAGTTGCCGCAACCATCGACCAGATCACGATCCGTCCAAACCGCGACCACGCCAGATTCAACCCGACGCTCAAACTCGACTTTCCACCTGCGAATGCCACGTTCGCTGCGCCCATCAGCGCGCAATTGAAGAACGTCTGCACCAGGTACAGGCAGAAATAGAAGAGGAACATCAGCAGATAGGCCGACGGTGGCATCTGCGACTGATGGTGCTGCAACTGCTTCATGTTCGCCATGACCAGCGGCACGAAGAAGCTGATCATGATCACCAGCGAGGCGCACCCGCTCAGGATCGGAAATATCAGCAGAACTTTATTTTGCTTCAGCAGCGACCAGCACTGTTTCGTAAGCTGCCACGAGCGCTCTATGCGTGAAAACATAGGGTACTCTCCTTATGCGGCGCAGACTAACACCACTCGGATTACGGACACGCATTACGGCGGTAACGTTGCAGTTGCGTTAATAGCGGCAGAGGCAGGAGGTGCCCGCCCTCGACGCCGCAGCGCCGAGGGACAGGATCAGGGCAAATTACGCGGCGGCAGATTCGTTCGAGCGCTCGCGCGGAGACAGCATCGCCCGTACGCGCTCCAGCAGCGACTTCGGCTCAGCCGTCGAGAACTCGTGGTCACCCGGGACTTCCAGGTGGCTGGGCTTGAGCACCAGCAGGAGCTGGCGCGGGTAGTTGTGCTTAACTTCTTCGATGAACCGCAACGCCTGTTCCACGGCGGCGTCGGTGTTCGCAATCACAAGGTGATAAGAACCGGAGCCAATCCGGCTGATCGACTGCTCGAAGCTGCGGGCAGGATGAACCTTATACCCTGCGTCTTTCAGCACGGCAATGCGTTCGCGGCGGCGATCGCGGTGTCCGTTGTCGATAAACAGGATTGTGCGCGAGTCATCCGCGCCGAGGGGGCGACTGCTGGTATTCCAACCGGGGGTCTGCACGTTTTCCGTCGTGTCCATAGGAGGCCCTTGCGTAAATTCCAGGGGTACTGAGAGAGAAGCTCTCTTCGCACAGCAGGTTGGCTCTGCTCTGGTTGCCCGAAAATTTCGTCTAAGGCCTCTTAGAATTTGCGTCACAAAACGTAACTACTTGGCCGTAACGGCGCTTTCAGGTTCCATTCTGGCGTGGAATTTCGCCAGCAATGCCTCTGATGCCTTCACCAGATTGTCCTCGCGATTCTTGTCCTTGAATGCGCCTTTCGGACGCTCGCTTCCGGTCCAGAGATACAAATGGGTCTTGGCATCGTAAACCGTCAGCTTCACCGTTGTGACGTTCAGGTCGTGGTTGACCTTGTCCTTCCCGGAATCGGAGTCACTGTGCGGGTCGTCTTCCAGTGCATCGACTTCGACCACTATGTCAGCTTTTTCCGGTGAATCCACCAGAATGAACCGCGGCCAACCCTCCAGGCCACCCTCAATCACGTTGTAGGGAACCTCACTTTGACCCTTGTTCTTGACGTAGGCGGTCTTGGCGGCATCGAGCCGGGCTGCGGGACTGATCGGAGGCGTAGCCGGCTTTTGTTCCTGGGCCACGGCAAAGCTGGTTACGAGCAGCAAAAGAAAAAAGAGCAAGAATCGTTTCATGATTTACTCCGGGGAAAGCACGATTATAACTGCCGTATACTCAAACTCCGCATGCTTCCTTACATCCAGATCGGTCCCGTTCGTCTGTGGACCTACGGGCTGATGCTCGCATGGGGGTTGTGGACCGGCTATCACTTTTTTCGCCAGGAGGTCCGCCGTCGCCAGCTTCCCATCGACGACGGGGCGCTGATGCTCGCCATCGCTCTGGCTGGTATCGTAGGCGCGAAGCTCTATCACGTGATCGTTACAACCATCCTCATCGATCACCAGCCGCTCACCTTCGGCAGTATCTTTGATTTTGCCGGAATGGCATGGAATGGCGGGCTTATCGCTGGATTCGCCGTGCTCGCCTGGTACGCCTACTCAAAACGTATCTCGCTCTGGCTGCTGCTCGATGCTGCTTCACCCGCCGCGGCGATCGGCTACGGCTTCGGCCGCCTGGGCTGCTTCTTCGCCGGCGACGGCGACTACGGTAAACCAACCGATCTTCCCTGGGGTATGAGCTTTCCTCATGGGCTGGTTCCGACCACCCAGCGCGTTCATCCGACTCCGCTTTACGAGTTGTTTGGAGCTATGCTTCTGTTCTGGATCCTGTTGCATCTGGCCCGGCGGCACCCTGCTCCGGGAACAGTTTTTGCCGTGTATCTCATCGTCAGCGGAGCATTCCGGTTCGCGGTTGAGTTCATCCGCATCAATCCGCCCTTCCTGTTCGGACTGACGGAAGCGCAGGTGATCAGCCTGCTCGCGGTTCTCGGCGGAACAGCGGTGCTGGTTGGTTCGCGAACGCGGGCGTTAGTGGCGGTTCACTAGGTAATCCATCGCTTCCTGCCGAGTTTCGAACTTAGGAATCTCGCGTTGCGAGAAAGCCTTCACGGCCTCGTGAAGCGCCTTTGGCATGTTTCCGTTGAACACCCATGCCGACGCGCTGAGGTGCTTGCGGACACGGACGGCGGAAACCTTAACGCGCTCCATCGCTTCCCGACTGATTTGTGAACCGGTGAAGTCCGCGAGCAGGAGCACCGTGCCGTTGGGTTCCTGTGCGGCTAGAGGCAGTACCTGGTCGGCGACCGGGCCGATTTCGGCGGCGCTCAGATTGCTGGCGTCCACTAGCAGAATGCGGTGGTTATGATGATCGATAAACCGGATGCGCTTCATCGTCGTCTCCACACCCGATGTCCCGCCGAGTTTAGCGCACTGGATGCGGCTGTCAACTGCGGGCTATAGTAACGATCATGCGATCCGCCCTGTTGCTGGGTTTTCTCCTTTGCTGCTCGGTCCTTATTGCCGCCGAACCGAAACCCGTCCACGTTTTGTTCCACACGGAAATGGGAGACATCGAAGTCGAAGTCGATACCGTTCACGCACCTGTAACAGCGGAAAACTTCCTGCGCTACGTCGATAAGGGCTTCTACGGCGGAGGAAGTTTCTACCGGACCGTTACCATGCAGAATCAGCCGCAGAACAACATGAAGATAGAAGTGATACAGGGCGGCAATCGTCCGCGTGAGGCGGCGGATGATTTTCCGGCGATCCCTCTTGAGCGTACCAACAAGACTGGACTAAAGCACGTTGACGGAGCGATCTCCATGGCGCGCGCTACGCCTGATTCGGCGACCTCCGAGTTCTTCATCTGCGTTGGCGATCAACCTGAATTGGATTTCGGTGGCAAACGCAACCCTGATGGTCAGGGCTTCGCTGCCTTCGGGCGTGTGGTGAAGGGAATGAACGTTGTGCGTAAGATCCAGCAGTCTCCAGCGGACGGCCAGACGTTAACGCCGGAGATCAAGATCCTGAGCGCCAAACGCCTGTGAGCCTGAGCGGCTAAGGTGATTCGCGCCGGGTTACCACTCTATAACGAGCTGCTCTTCCGATTTCGACCAACAGGCCCCGACTTTTGCAGCATCGTAAAGTGAAAGACAGTAGGGGGCGATCCGTGATTCAGAACCGAGTTGCTGATATTCGGGACATTCTTGTGATCATAGACTCCATTCTGACCTGGGAGCGCGTGTCGAACGAGTCTCGGCAGCAACTGCTCTTATTCAAACGCGAACTCGAGGCAGAATTGCGGACGCTGGTCGAATTGTCCGAAACGAAAGCGGCTTAGCCTGCGCCGCCTCAATTCCTGGCCGCACGCGCGAGCTGCATTTGAGCAAGCACAACCCGCCTCAGCGCAAGCGGCCCGTCTAAACCTACTACGGTCTCGTTGGGATTGTCCCTGCTTCCTTCCGCAGAACCAGGCAGGATTTCTATCACCCGGCCTCGAGGGTGCTTCTCGCGGAAAGCCGCGGAAATGGTGCCGCAGTCTTCGGCTGTCAGGCTGCTGCCGAGAACCAGCAGGTCAAACGTGTAGAACTGAATCAGCTCAATGGCATGTTCGGCCGATGTGCTTGAGGTGGTGTGAAATCCGAAGCTGCGTAATAACGCGGCACGCGATGCGCGAAGAACGGGATCGGCAGTCGCGAGCAACACGCAGCCAGTACTTGACTCGGCGGCGAGGGGACCCATAACCCAGTTAACGATTGTTAGATATCGTTGCCAAAGTATCGCATTGCAATGGCTCATCACCAATAGCCCGAAACCCTTAATCCGTGCGTGCAAAGTACACGAATGCTTTGGCGCATATGGCAGACGAGGGAATGACCGGGATAACCGGTATTGTGGTTCAGGTTTCCATCGATTGCTCTTGGCGGCCGTTCCAATGAGAGTCCAATAGCCTGATATTCAGATATCCAGATCCGTTAAGCGCTTTTTTCCATCTGTTCGGTCAGGCGGTTGCGGATCTTGAACGCTGCTTCGCTGATCACTCGTAGTCCATGGTTACTATCGTTGTCGCCCAATTCCAGCAGTTCGCAGTGTGACGTAATTACCTGCAGCAGGTTCATAAGCTCGTGAACCGTGGCCGGTTCGAGCACAAGCAGATTCCGCCATCGTTCGGGGATCTCGGCCGGAGAAAGATGTTTGTTCACCCCAGGGACAGATTGACGCTTCATAGTCCGAGCATTATCACCTGTGATCGGCTCGAAAAACAAAGAGAGATTCGCTTTTCCGGATTTTGGAACAAGCGCGGCTCGTCAGAGAACCTGATCTTGTCAATAGCCACAAAATGTCAAAATCCGGCCTAACTCTCTGGTTATAAAGAAAATATAAATTTTGTGATTCTGGCACTCAGTATGGTCAGGACTGCCATACTTCACCATAGAGGGGAATAAGTGAAAATTTCCCCGATGTGCTCTTTCACAACCAGCGCGGCAAAGCTGAGATGTTTACTAAATAACTAATTTGCTGATCGTGAACTTTTTCTGTGCCTGATTTGGACGATTGTGAGACTCAATACTTTTAGCCCGCAAGTGCCCTGTTATGACATTTTTGCCCGCAAGATCTCTCGATTCACATTCTTAGCGGCGAGTTTTCGGTAACTCTTTTGTTTTCATATTCCAGGGGGGAGGGGGAGTCCCAGGAGGTACAGACCGGAGACATGCCTGACAGATTAGACCGAAGACATTCCTGACACTGCGAGAGAAGGCAGGTGGGTGTACAAGCACGCACATGCCATGGTGCGAGAGCAGTGTAATGGAAGAGAAACTACGGTTTGTGTATG
>CAYWSM010000317.1:0-11058 GCA_964460935.1 uncultured Terriglobales bacterium
TTGTGCAGGCTATTACCGGGATCGGGAAACCTTCGGATTTGGCTTCACCGCTGGCGTGGGGTCCGTATTGGCGAGAATGTCTTTATTGGTGACGATGTCTACATCGAGAACGAATACCCGGAGGCAGTCGAGATTCAGGACGGAGCGCAAATAAACTTAAGAACGGTCATCCTTGCTCACACCCGAGGCAAAGGCGGCGTTGTTATTGAGCGCAATGCGTACCTCGGGGCAGGATGCATTATTGCAGCCTCCTCCAACCGGGTGCTGACGATCGGCGAGGGAAGCGTTGTCACGGCCGGTTCGGTAGTTTCGGCCAGTATTCCTCCCTACACACTGTTTGGATCAGACAAGGGCAAGGCTTTCGCTCGAATAACCAAACCGCTGCCGCTGTGCTCGGAGTACATGGAATTTGTGCGCGGATTGCGGCCTATCGAACAGAAAGTCAACAAGAGCAAAACACCGGTCGATATTTTTGGCCGAAGTTAAATGTTGATCTGGTTTGGACAACGCGATGCAAAATAATAAATTGCAGCAGTTATTGTCCGAAGCTCTCAAGAGAGAGGATTCACGTTCGGTTCAAATATTGCTTCGGCGTATCTTTCTGGCAGAGCCAAGTCTGTCAAATGCTCAACTCGTGCTGAAGCACAGCCAAGAGGCCGACTTCTTTCTGCCAAAGAAGCCATTCAAGGCTGCCTTCCTTCGGGCATTCACCGTGGAACCATTGCTGCCTATCATGAAGGCAGCAGCGATGGTTAGCGGAATCAATCTGCAGGTCGAAATCGGTAATTTCAACACATATAACCAGGAAATCTTGGATGGAGAAAGTTGGCTTTATAGGTACCAACCGAACGTAATTATCTTTGCGGTGCAGTGCCGCGATCTTTTGCCGGAAATTTGGCAAAGAGCAGCGGAACTAAACCAGTCGGAAATGCGGGCGTTAGTCCAGAGCACATTGGAAGACATTCAAACCAAACTGGACACGATAAGGAAACAACTTAATTCGGCGATTCTCTTGCCTACTCTCGACACACCGCTTTACCCGGCAACTGGAATTCTTGATTCGCAACTGGAATATGGGCAGCAAGCGGCCATCGAAGCTTTTAATCAGGGATTGCACGAGATCGCTAGAAATAATGCTAGCGTCTATGTCATTGATGTAAGGGAATTAGGTGCCAAGTTCGGAAAAGATAGGTGGTACGACGAGCGGAAGTGGAACATGGCTCGGCTTCCTTTTTCGGCCGATGCTATTCCGAAGCTTGCCATGGAATACATGAAGTTTATCCATGTGCTTAGTGGCCGGTTGAGCAAAGTGATTGCCGTGGATTTGGATAACACGTTATGGGGCGGGATAATCGGTGAAGACGGCATGGAAGGTATACAGGTGGGTTCATCTTCCCGCGGCGAAGCTTTCCAGTTACTTCAGCGAGCGTTGCTCGATTGTTACAACCGAGGCATTGTCTTGGCGATTTGCAGCAAAAACAATCCGCAGGATGCGATGGAAGTAATTGAAAAACATCCGGAAATGCTGCTGCGGCCACAGCATTTCGCAGCCCTGCGGATCAATTGGGAAGATAAGGCCAAGAATCTTCGCGAGATCGCGGAGGAACTTAATCTTGGGATCGATTCCATCGCTTTTCTCGACGACAACCCTGTAGAACGAGAACGAGTGGCGAGCGAAGTTCCCGAGGTGCAGGTGATCGAATTGCCGGACGACCCGTGGCAATACGCCACCATCGTGCGAGAATGCCCGTTCTTCCAGCGCTTGGCACTTTCTAGCGAGGATAAGGAACGCGGGCGTTATTATGCGGAAGAGCGCCAACGCCGTGATATTCAGCGCTCGGCGACTTCGATGGAAGATTTTTACAGGTCACTTGCCATGGAAGCAGAGGTTGCCGAAGCCGATGCAAAATCGCTGGCCCGTGTGGCTCAACTGACGCAAAAAACGAACCAATTCAATCTAACAACGCGTCGCTACACCGAACAGCAAGTGCTTGAGTTTACGCGCGATCCGAAGTATCGCGTGTATTACCTGAAATCGCGCGATCGTTTCGGCGACAACGGTATCGTGGGCGTTGCGATTTCTGTGCTCCATGGAAATATATGCGAGATCGACACGTTCCTCATGAGCTGTCGTGTGATCGGCCGCACATTGGAAAAGGCAATGCTCTCCCAAATAGCACAGGATGCAAGCTCCACCGGAGCTCGGTGTGTAGAAGGCTGGTATATCCCAACCGCCAAGAACGCGCCTGCAAAGGACTTCTACTCATTCAACGGGTTTACGGCTGTCGAACACAAAAAGGATGGTCGTATTCTCTGGAGATGCAACCTCGATAAGCAGAATTTGGAATGGCCCGAATGGGTCGTCAAACTCTCAGGGGAGTTACAGAAAGCGTGACAGCAGAAGAGATTCGTGACAGGGTGGTATCGACGGCGTCCGCCGTATTTCAAACCGACAGCCAGACAATTCTGACCGAGTCTTCGATTGAGCAGATTCCGACTTGGGATTCGGTGGCACACCTGAATTTTATCTTGGCGCTCGAACAGGAGTTTCAATGCGGCTTCACGGACGATGAGATAGAAAAGCTTACATCCATTCCTTCCATTGTGCAGGTAATCGGTTCGCGAAATCCCCGCTAGAGTTCCACTTCTGGTGCTCAAGTCAGGAGCAATTTTGGCGCAAGCATTTCTAATTTATTCGGCCGCTTCATCGGGACATCACGCAAATCTGGCTAAGACGGTTGTGTTCTATGGCATAGATTGTATCCCTTTGATTGGAAGCAGCTTGTCAGAGATCGTCAGCCAAATTGCAGCTCAAAAGACGGTTGAACCAATCTGCGCGTTGGTATCGGGCCATGCGCTTGGGGAATTGCTGGCCAACGAAAACGATCCAACGATGATGGTTGAACAGTTCACTCGTGCCCTAGATTTCCTGTTTGTCTTCGGGTTCCGATCGGGCGAAACGAGCGAGAATGCACTCCAGGTTCTCAGCTGTAATTCACTGCACTCCACATCAGTTGGCGGGACGATAGAGTACGCCGCCGGAGCCGATCATCCGCAGTTCACGCAGGAACTGAGTGGCCATTCATTTAAATCTCCGACTTCCGGCGAACAGCCTTGTTTCTCATTATCTGGATTGTCTTCAGTAGAAACGCTCATCACGGCCAACGGCAAACCTTTTCTGTGTTTGCTTGAAAGGAGCGCATCGAAGATTTTTCTAACTGCGAGTTCTGAGATAGTCGATCTCGACAGTCCAGCCGACAACAACTTCAAGTTTGGAATGTGTTTCCCGGGTTTGATCCCGTTGCTGCTTTTTTTAAAAGCTGCATTCGGGGACCGGATGTGGCACTCGCCAAATCATTCGCTGGCAAATCTCATCATTGATGATCCGCTGTTGCGGCCAAAGTATGGATTCGTTAACTTTGAGGAGTTGGTGCGCAAAGCGGACGAACTTGATTTCACAACGACATTGGCATTCATTCCGTGGAACCATCGCCGGTCGAGCGAAGCAACCGTGCGACTCTTTCGGGACCGGACTGATCGGTTGTCCATCTGTGTGCACGGTTGCGATCACATTTCCAGGGAGTTTGGCGCGATAGATCTAGGTCACCTGAACTCTACGATTCAGACGGCTCTTTCACGCGTTGAGGACTTGCAGGAGCGAACAGGATTGACTGTCACGAAAGCCATGGTCTTTCCACAAGGACATTTCTCGCCCGCATCCATGCTTGCTCTGAAATGCAACAACTTCATAGCCGCTATAAATACTGAGCTATTGCCGATGACGGGAACGGACGAAGCGAGGCTCACGGTTCGAGACTCCCTTGACGTCGCCATCGAAAAATACCATGGCTTCGCGCTGTTTCAGCGGAACTATCCGGAGGAGGCAAAGGAATTTCCGCTGCAGTTATTTGCCGGAAAGCCGCTATTCCTGGTTGAACATCACGGATTTTTCAAGAACGGCTTCGACCGATTAACGGAAGTAGTGGACAGGGTTAATGCCATAACTCCGAAAGTTCGGTGGACGAATACTTCCGAAATACTGACCCAGTGCTACAAGTTACAAAAAAACGGCGCGAATGAAGTTCGATGCCATGTTTTCTCGTCATCGCAGGTTCTCGAGAATAGAGAAACGATGAACCAGCGGTTCGCCGTAACGAAGAACGAGCCAGATGTCGATCTCGTGAACCGCGTGCTGGTGGACGGCGAATCGGTTGAGTTTGAGGCTTCGGATAGCAGCCTGCGTTTTGAAATCAGCGTGCCAGCGCTGAGCAGCGCACAGGTGAATATTGAATATCTTAATCCGCTGCCATGTCCGCCGCGAAGACTCTCAGCGAAACAACGAACTAAGATTGGCATGCGGCGTTATCTTTCTGAATTCCGTGACAATGTAATTGCTCGAAACGATATTCTCCTCTCTGCGGCAAAGCTTATCAAGAATAAGGTGGCGCGATGACAATTGTCGATCAATCAGCGCGTAATCGTGCAAATTTCGACCAAGATAGCGAACCAGCAGTTGGAGTTCCTGACAGGGCAAAAATAGCTATTAGCGGAATCGGTTTTTAGACCTGCATTTCATAGATCGTTATCAGTTCAGCAATCGATCCAGAAAGGATTTAAATTTTGAAAATTAGTGTTTTTGGACTGGGATACGTCGGAACGGTGTCAGCCGGATGTTTTGCGCACGATGGACACGAAGTGGTTGGTGTGGACCCGGTGCCTACGAAAGTGGATCTGATTAATCAGGGTAAATCACCGATCATCGAGGCTGAAATCGGCGAGATTGTTGCATCAAATGTGCGAGCCGGCCATTTACGCGCAACCAGCGATCACGCGCAGGCTATATTGGATACGGAAGTTTCATTCGTATGCGTCGGTACCCCAAGCCAGCCTAACGGGAATCTCGATCTCAAGTACATGCGGCATGTGTGTGAGGAGATTGGCCACGCCCTGAAACGCAAGAGCGAACGACACGTGGTCGTGATCAGAAGCACGATTCTTCCCGGCACAATGCGCGATGTCATCGTTCCAGTTCTGGAAGAAGTGTCGGGGAAAAAAGCTGGGACTGAGTTTGGTGTGTGTCATAACCCAGAGTTCCTGCGTGAGGGCTCGGCTGTGAAGGATTTCAATGCGCCACCGAAAACGGTCATCGGCGAGATGGACCGTTGTAGCGGCGAGGTCCTCGTAGCGCTGTACCAGCATTTGGATGCGCCACTGATTCGCACCGACCTGGAAACTGCCGAAATGGTGAAATATGTCGATAATTGCTGGCATGCGCTAAAGATCGGATTTGCCAACGAGATCGGAAACATCGGCAAAGCTTTGGGTGTAGATGCGCACAAGGTAATGGACATCTTCTGTCAGGATAGAAAACTTAACATTTCTCCTGCATACCTGATGCCGGGATTTGCGTTTGGCGGATCTTGCCTTCCGAAAGACTTGCGCGCACTTAATTATAAGGCGCGATCGAAGGATCTGAATCTGCCGATTCTCTCGTCAGTGCTTCCGAGCAACGAAATGCAGGTGAATCGCGGATTGCAATTAATTGTGGACAAGGGACACAACAAAGTCGGTATTCTGGGATTCAGTTTCAAGGCTGGGACCGATGACCTGCGCGAAAGCCCAATGATTGAGATCATTGAGCGTCTGTTGGGCAAGGGATATGATCTTAAGATCTACGACAGAAATGTGAACTTGGCTAGCCTGGTAGGCGCCAATCGCGATTTCATCTTGAATCGTATTCCGCATATCTCACGTTTGATGGTGACAGGTGTTGATGCTGTTCTGGATCATGCGCAGACAATCGTAATCGGTAACAAGGACCATGAGTTTCAGCAAGTGCCAAATCGTGTCCGCGATGGACAGGTCATCGTTGATTTTGTGCGTATCGCAGAACACAGGAGCGAAGATGGGAAATATGACGGCATTTGCTGGTAAGCGCGTTGAGTCATCGAACCGGCCATACGCAATTGAAATTGCGGAAGTCCTTGCATCGATTGTCCGGTTGTGCCATTGGCTCGAAAAACACGATTACCGAGGCTACGACACATTTGATGGATTGAACGCAAAATACCTGCGCCCCTTCACCTTTGAAAACAATTTTCTGCGCCAGGTATTGCAGCAGGCAGTGCGACGTTTCCCCATTAACTTACGCCCTCTGGTTGGAGTCGAAGCAAACCGCTCCACCAAGGGTATGGCTTTCATCGCCAAAGGTTTCATGAGGTTGCACACGGCGACAAAAGAGGATGTTTGGGCCGACAGAGCCAGGATGGCTCTTGACTGGCTGATTGAAAACAAAAGTCCGGGATATTCCGGCGCATGTTGGGGAAATCATTTTGACTACCAATCCCGTAGTTCTTTTATCCCCACGGGAACTCCTACGATCGTCTGGACAGCGCTTATCGGGCACGTCTTCTTGGACGCCTACGAGCATTTCCATGAGCGCCGTTTTCTCGATGTTGCCCTAAGTGCGTGTGACCACATCGTCAAGGATCTCGATAGATTTCCGGATGGCGCCGATTTCTGCTTCAGTTATCATCCGGGAGCCACGCACAAGGTTCATAACGCGAATACCTTGGGCGCAAGTCTCCTGGCCAGAACGAATGCAATCGTTTCTAGAGTGCAGTACCTTGAACTCGCTTTAGCTTCGTTTAACTTCACTGCTAAATATCAACGTCTTGACGGATCATGGTATTACGGAGAACAGGATAATCTGCACTGGGTGGACAATTTCCACACCGCGTACGTCCTCGATTGCTTTAAGTACTTTCGCGAGGCCACTGCGGACACGCGATTCGATGACATTCTGGTGAAAGGCTATGAATACTGGAAGAAGACGTTCTTCCTGCAGGACGGAACTCCGAAATATTACAATCACAAAACGTTGCCGCTTGATATCCAGTGTTGTTCTCAGGCGATTGATACGCTCGTCTTCTTCAGCGACGGAGATACGGATGCTCTCGAACTCGCGGCGAAAGTTGCAAACTGGACTATCAAGAACATGCAGGATCGTAGCGGCTATTTCTACTATCGCCGGTATTCATCGCGGATCGTGAATAAAACCCCCACTCTCCATTGGGGCCAGGCAACCATGCTAAGCGCACTGGCTGGGCTTTACGGGTTAGGTGTGAAGCACTGAGATCTCAAGAGTGAAGAGAAAAGTACTTATTATTGTAGAGAATATGCCGGTTCCTTTCGACACACGAGTGTGGAAAGAAGCCCAGTCTCTTCAGGCTAATGGCTATTCCGTAACGGTTCTATGCCCTCGCGGAAAGAATTATGAAAAAGGCCATGAAATCCTCAATGGAGTTCATATCTATCGCCATCCAATGCCAAAAGAAGGGAACTCAGCATTAGGTTACCTGGTCGAGTATGCAGCAGCCCTTTTCTGGGAAGTTCTTTACACGGCATGGATATACGTTGCTCGAGGATTCAGCGTCATCCAGGGTTGCAATCCGCCCGACGACATTTTTCTGGTTGCGCTACCCTACAAAATTTTGGGTGTGAAATACATCTTCGATCATCACGACGCAAACCCTGAGCTCTACGAATCGAAATTTCAAAAGACTGGGCTTATTTACAAAGCACAAGTCTGGCTTGAAAAACTCACGTATAGATTCAGCGACGTGGTAATGGCTACCAACAACAGCTATCGTGAGTTGGCTATCAACAGAGGTGGTGTTCATCCGGATGATGTCTATGTTGTTCGTAATGGGCCGGATCTTAAGACATTCAAACCAACTCAACCTAATCCAGCATTGAAGTATGGAAAGCCATACTTGGTGGGATACGTCGGAACGATGAGCATCCAGGAAGGTCTCGACATTCTAATCGATGTCGTCGAGCACATTCGGAAGTTGGGACGGCAGGACATCCATTTTACGTGTGTAGGCGGTGGGCCATCATTGGCGGGACTGCGCAAAATGGTTGAGCAACGGGACCTGGGCGATATGATGAACTTCACCGGAAGGGTGCCAGACCAGGAACTCCTTGACGTTCTCTCGACGGCTGACGTTTGCGTAAATCCCGATACACCATGCAGGATGAACGACATTTCGACCATGATCAAGATTATGGAGTATATGGCTCTCGGTAAGCCGATTGTTCAGTTCGACCTGAAGGAAGGCAAATTTAGCGCGGGTGACGCTGCGCTATACGCCGACAATGAAAAAATGGTTCCCGATTTCGCCGAGAAGATCCTCTGGCTCCTCGACCACCCTGAACAGCGAAAGAGAATGGGGGAATTTGGTCAGCAAAGAGTACGAACAGAGCTGTCGTGGGACTACTCTGTCCAGAGTTTGCTTGCGGCATATGAAAAGGCATTTGGTAAGACACGGATGGGTAATACGGCAGAAAGACGTGTTTCGGCCCAGAGCGGATAGCCCATGTAATTCTGGCTGCGTTGGCCGAGTGAAAACAGTATTGATTACCGGTGGAGTTGGTTTTCTCAGTTTGCAATCTCTAAGTACTTGCTGAACCGAGAGGTCCTCTTCTTAGACAATTTCATCACTGAGCGAAAACGATGGTTATGTATTTGCATTCGCATTATCGGTCAATTCGCCAGATTATCTCAAACAAAGGGCTTCACAGAAGCCATCACAATGGCTTATCGCGTGACCGCTATCACTGCGTGGATGCGCGAGTTGTGCGCATCTTCAATACACATAGTCCGCAAATCTAGTTAGATAAACGGCGGGCTCTACTGATCTTCGTCTATCGAACGCTCGCCAGCTCTTCAATACAGTTTATGGAGACGGATCGCAGGCCGCAGTTTCTGCTATATCTAGGATTTCGTTGATAGCACATTCAAGCTCGTGCAATTTAGGGATCTGCCCCGTCAATCTCAGTAATCCATGAAGAATTCACTTTACTCAAATCGTGCAAGGCAGCCGTGGGTTCAGCAGTATAGGGAGTCTTCAACGGACCTTAGCTTATTTTCGCCACCAAAATTCAAGCACAGGCTGTTCGAGCATAACAGCTACGCTTTAAGTCAACTTCAAGAATGGAGCCGAAAATGCTTCGTGTCGCCGTGATTGGTTGTGGCTATGTGGGGCTGGTAACTGGTGCTTGTTTGGCCGAACTTGGCCATCAGGTTATCTGTGTTGATGTCGACGATGCAAAGATCTCGTGTCTCCAAAAAGGGGAAATCACCATACATGAGGCTTATCTTCCCGAATTGGTGTCTCGCCATCTTGGGCGTAATTTGTGTTTTACCACAGAACTGAAAGTCGCCGTCTCGGTGAGTTCAGCAATCGTAATCGCTGTGGGTACGCCCCAGCGTGACGATAATGAAGTAGACCTTAGCCAAGTTGAGAAAGTGGCACGTCAGCTTGGAACAATGATTAAAGAAGACTACAAGGTTATTATCGAGAAAAGTACGGTTCCAGTACTCACTAGCAATTGGATATCTAAAGTCATGGAACTTGGTGGCGCAAGTCCACACTTGTTCGATGTGGCTGCTAATCCGGAGTTCCTAAGAGAGGGAACAGCGGTGGCCGATTTCCTTTCTCCTGAACGAATTATTTTGGGAGCGGACTCTCCGAAGGCTATGTCTGTTTTGCACTCCATATACGCGCCACTCATAAACGCTACTTACTATCGAAGACCAGGATCAATTTCTATAAGTCCGTCATACCACGTTCCACCGCCCATTATCGAGACGAATACAAGAAGCGCGGAGCTGATTAAATATGCATGTAATTGTTTCTTGGCGTTGAAGGTTTCATATGTAAATGCTATGGCGAACCTATGCGAATCCGTAGGAGCTGATATTGATCAACTTTGCGCAGGCATGGCGAGCGATTCTCGTATCGGCGCACGATTTCTCAGTCCGGGGCTAGGGTTTGGCGGCTCGGGTTTTGCAAAAGATATCTCTGCACTGGTAGGAATGGCTGAAAAATCTGGGTGCGATTTTCGGTTGCTCAATGAAGTGACACGAATCAATGATGAACAGCTGTCGCGCTTCATGCAGAAAATTAAGAAAACACTATGGACCTTGAAAGGCAAGAAACTCGCTATTTTGGGACTTTCATATAAGGGTGGAACGGATGATATACGAGAGTCTCCAGCGTTGAAAGTGGTGAAGTTATTGTTGACGGAAGGCTGCAGGTTGGTCGCATATGATCCGGCTGCGATGGGACGAGTGGCTAATGAGTTAAGAAACTCCAATCTCACTTTCGCCGATTCTCCCTATGCAGCAGCGGACGGTTGTCAGGCAGCGGTAATTCTGACGGACTGGAACGAATTTACTTCTCTTAATTTGGACACATTGCGGGAACGCTTATCACATCCGATTGTTATAGATGGCCGAAATCTATATACGCCGGAGTTAATGTCGAGCAATTGCTTGATGTACACAAGCGTGGGAAGACGGGTCTTAACGGCAGAATTTCGGACAAGTCAATCTAAATAGGTTCTGCCGGTCCAGATCAGGTCAAGATTAATCTGGAAAACCGTTCGAAGCCATCGGGAATAGAATCAGTGTACGCCCGAAACGCCACTTCGTAGCTCGTAAGTTGCTGAAGCGCTTCCTGCAATTAAGTATGGCCAGGTCGGATAGCGAAACGAGCGTGTTCTATTAGCGCGGAGTATCGCGCTTAGCCTGAGGTGCAGTTTCCGAGAAGCTCGTCACATTGTCTTGTGTACAGGTTGGAGTCTTGCAAATCAGCCGAGGTTAGCTTGTTTACAAAAGACAATGTATGGACTCGTCAGATCATGAACGACGCTTTGCCGACGCATTGGCGCTTGATGTGCTTTGGCTGGTGTTGCGCGCCGACTTGCAGCCTTGAGCTGTTGGACATGCAGATATTCCCGAACCCTACCACTCCACTCCATTGACGAGTTACTTCTGGATAACGCCCCGGGTTCCCCTTCGGAATCTTCCTTGTAAAACATAGGATGGTGCAGTATCGATAATCGTTGAATTCTAAATTCGTGAACATCTCCTCCATGGGTGCGAGTCCGAAATCGCGGAGTGCAGACCCAAAGACGTCGCGATTGCAACGGAGAACTGCGGTATGAATCCGTATCGGAAGCGCCGCCCAGGGTTCGCCATAATCGCAT
>CAYWSM010000318.1:0-33361 GCA_964460935.1 uncultured Terriglobales bacterium
CCGCATATCCCGCTCGACCAGTTCCCCGGTGTCGCGCTCGCCAACGAACTTTATATCGAAGGCGGGATCCGGACGGTCGAAATTGGCCGACTGATGTTTGCCGACGCCGCAAAATGGGACCTCGTGCGCCTGGCTATTCCACGCCGCGTTTATACGCAGAGCCATATCGACTATGTGATCGAAGTCATTCTCGAAGTCTGGAAGAAACGGGATCACGTGAAAGGAATGAAGCTAACCTCAGAAGCGCCGTTCTTGCGGCACTTCACAGCTCACTTGGAACCGTTGGAGCCAATGGCAACGGCGGTTCGATGAAGCTCAATCTGCCGGAAACAGTCGTTTGAATTCGCGTACCTGAGAGACGGCATAGACAGCGCAGATCAGCAGAAACGGCTCGAGAACATGTCGGTAGCGCCAAGCCGGATAGGTGAGATAGAACGCAATTGGAAAGAAGCAGAGAACAAGCGCAACGACTCCCGCTCCGTACCGACGTTTAACAAATAACCAAAGCATGCCGACAAGTCCAAGCGTTGAAAACACGCGGCGTCCGATTGTCAGAAGCACATCGGGCGTGTAGCCGTAGTAGTCGCCGAAATCCCACCAGAATAGCAATACGCGTTGTACACACAGTTGTTCAAAATACCGGGGATTCTCGTGAATGAACTGAAGCACATCGTGTTTCTTCGACTCGAAGTAAGCCTGCTCGCCGAGCGTGAGATACTTCTGTCGTTCGAATCGGTTGATCTCAGGATGAGTGAACCCCAACTCAAAACCCTGCGAGCCAATGGCGTTGCCGTATCGTAGCTCTGCCCAGAAGTTTCCGCGAATAAAGACGAACTTCCCGAACGCATAGTAATTGCGTACCAGCCACGGGGTGACGATCAGAACCACAAGTAAGCTGCACAGGCACGCATGTCCCAGCCATGCCTCCTGTCTCCGCCGTGCGCACCAACCAATGTAAAGGATCAGGAACGGTAGTACGGAAAGCGTAGTCGGATTAAGCAGCGCCACTACTCCCCACAGGAATCCAAACAGCAGCCACTGTTTTCGACCGGCATGTCGGCCCATCTTTATAGCCAGGAAGGCTATTGTGGTGAGCAGAAGGGTTGTCAATGCAGCGTCCCAGATCCAATCGATAGCCCATACCATGAACTGTGGAATAATCGCCCACAGCCATGCCGAGTAGATCGCAATACGACGTGTCGTGAGTTCACGCCCGATCAGGTAAATTGGCCAGCACGTCAACGCAGAGAATGCGCTGTTCAGTGCGAGCATCACCAACGCCGAGGCCGTCGAGTACAGCCCGAAGCCTTTGAACACCACGGCGATCAATAGCGGATATACCGGCGCAACCCATGTCGTGGGACCGCTGAGCTCAGGGAACGGAGAACTGAAACCGTGACCGGTCACGATGGCACGCGCCACGGTGCCCATTTCTTCGCCGAAATCGTAATGGTCGGGGTTGGTGAAGCGGTATTTGTGCGCTAGCAACACCCATCCGAAACGCAGCACAAAGGCTGCCACAACCGGAAACCAGACTACCGTTCGGTTGCTGGTCTTCGGCATTGTACTGGGAGCAGTCTGCTCAACCAGTACTTCGGAAGTGGTCACTGCTTCAAGCACTATCAAAATCCTCTACGAACACAAAAATTAGACATCAGCCGCCACGGAGGAATCTGCTTCCGAAAACAGCTTTCCGAATTCCTTTACCTGCGACAGCGCATAAACTGCGCAAATCAGGAGAATGGGCTCGATCACATGCCGATACCGGATCGAAGGCGTGGTCAGGTAAAAAACCGCCGGAAATACACACAATGTAGCTGTTATCAACAAAGCGCCGGGGCGACGCTTCAGCAACAGGAATACCATTCCCACAAACGCCAGGGTTGAGAATGTACGACGTCCAATTGCCATCAGCGCGTCAGGGATGTCGCCAAGAAAGTCATCGTAGTCCCACCAAAACAGCAAAACGCGACGAAAGCATAATTGTGCAAAGAAACTGGGATATTCATGGATAAATGCCACCACATCGCGTTTCTTCGTCTCGAAATAAGCCTGCTCGCCCATCTTGATGTACTTTATCCGTTCAAACTGGTTGACTTCGGGGTGAGTGAACAACATCTCAGTGCCGTCTCCCCAGATTGAATTGCCTAATCGAAGCTCAAACCAGAAGTTCCCGCGAATGAAGATGAATTTGCCAAAAGTGTTGTAATTGCGGATGAGCCAAGGTGTAGTTACGAGAACAAGTGTCAGCACACAACTAAGCGCTCTCAATGCTTCCCAGCGGCTTGGTCGTTGCCAGACTACATACAAAACCGCAAACGGAAATACCGACAGCACGGTAGGATTCAATAACGACGCCAGTCCCCATAGCGCACCGAATCCTAACCATCGACCTAGGGTTGCATGTCTTGCCATTCGCATTGCCATCAGCACCAGGCATGTCAGAACCAGGCTGGTCAGGGCGGCATCCCAGACCCAGTCGATAGCCCAGGTCATGAACTGTGGAACCAATGCCCAAAGCCAGGTAGAAACAAGGGCGACACGCCGGTTTGTCAGTTCGCGTCCCAACAGATAAATCGGCAGACAGGTAAGAGCTGAAAAGGCACTATTCAAACCGAGCATCACAAGCGCGGATGCGGTTGAGTACAAGCCAAACAGTTTGAACACCGCCGCCATCAAGGCCGGATAAAGTGGCGCCATCCACGTCGTTGGTCCGCTCCATTCGGGAAACGGAGAGCTGAATCCATGCCCGGTTGCGATGGAGCGTGCAACAGCTCCCATTTCCTGGCCAAAGTCATAATGCGTCGGCAGTGTGAATCGATACTTGTGCGCGACCAGCACCCAGCCGTAGCGGAGCACGAACGCAACTACAACCGCCCACCAGACTGCGGCGGGAGTGGTCCGGTGCGAAGGCATCGCAGGCGATGCGTCGGCCAATTTGACCGGAGCTTCGACAGTGAGAACTTCAGACACTGCTGCGATTTTCGCCGCATCAACGCTGAGGGTCAATCAATGCAGGATATAAGCAGGTTACGAAGGTGGAACTCCGGTAGTGTTTGGCTCAAGCCGCTGAGCGGTGCGGATTCTTAATGTCCTTACCGTTTACGGAGACGATCGGCTTCATCTTCACCGGCTCAGGTTCCTGTTCTTCTTCGTCTCGAACGCAGATAACTGGGAGGTACAACACTGGCCGTAACCGGGCAATACCACGGCTCGCAGGTTGCGAATCCTGAGGCTCGGTGGGGCGATTCAAGTCGCGACGGTTCATGACTCCAATTTGGATGCGATCGACAGCGCGACGGAAGCTGCTGCCTGTGACCGCTGAACTTCATTTTCCGGCACGCACAGGCGTATGCTTTTTCGTTCGTATTCTGACGATCATGCTGCCATTCAAACTGGTGTACAGCGAGGGCTACTACCTGCCGATTGGGCAGCACGTATTCCCGGGCCAGAAGTACCGGCTCGTCTACCAGCGCCTGATTTCGACAGGTGTGGCCGAACAAGCCGACTTCGTGGAACCCAAGCCCGCGGCCGACAAGGACATCCTGCTCGTCCACACCAGTGAATACGTTTACAAGCTGCAGTACGGAACGCTATCCGCGGCCGAAGAGCTGCAAATGGAGATTCCCTATACCGAGGAACTCGTCGATGCGTTCTGGCTAGCCGCAGGTGGCTCCATCCTGGCTGCGCATCACGCTCTCGTTGATAAGATCGGGTTCAACATCGGCGGTGGCTTTCACCATGCGTTTCCCAATCACGGGGAAGGCTTTTGCATGATCCATGATGTCGCAGTGGCGATTCGCCGGATGCAGAAGGATGGCCGCATCAAGCGAGCCATGGTCATCGATTGCGACGTTCACCAGGGAAACGGAACAGCGGCGATATTCGGGAACCGGCAGACCGTTGAACGGCTACTCCCTTCCTGGCATGCTCCGGCGCATCCATTGGGAGAAAAAAAAGAAACCGATGTGTTTACTATCTCCCTTCATCAACAAAACAATTACCCGGCGATTAAGCCGCCTTCGTCCATCGACATTAACCTCCCCGATCACACCACGGACGACCAATACCTTGCCTGGTTGGATAACGCCCTTTCCAGCGGATTCAGACAGTTTGAGCCGGAATTGCTTTGCTACGTTGCAGGGGCAGATCCCTACCGGGAAGACCAGTTGGGTGGACTCGATTTGACCATTGAGGGCCTACGGCGCCGCGACGAGCTAGTGTTCAAAGTGGCACGGGCTAAGGGCATTCCGATCATGGTTACTTTTGCCGGCGGATACGCAAGGAATATCGAGGATACGATCACAATTCACTGCAATACTGTTGCGGCGGGGAAAGAGATCGGCCTGATTGCCGAACCTGTCTGATTTCTGCCCGCATTGTTAACCTTAGATACAACGTTTTACCAACTCGGGGCATCCAGAGTATCTGGCCTTTCTTTCCCCTTTAGGCAAACTAAGCCAGACCTGTTTGACTGAAGCAAAATTAAAGACTGAAGCTATAAAGATGGTTTGTTACCATTAACGACAAGGGATAAATTTATCGCGGGGCGATATCTTGGCTGTGGCTGGCAATGTAAATATGGGTGGGGAGTCTCTCGCCCCGGCAAAGCAAAATATCACACCTGATGAAGCTGTCCTTCGATTGGCGGCAATCGTCGAATCGTCTGACGATGCCATCGCCAGCAAGGATCTCAACGGCATCATCACGAGTTGGAACGCCAGTGCTGAGCGTATCTTTGGCTACAAGCCTGAGGAGATTATCGGCAAGCCGGTGCTCACCATCATTCCGCCGGAATTGCATCATGAAGAGGCGGAGATCCTGAAGAAAATTAGAGCGGGCGAACGCATCGATCATTACGAAACGGTGCGGCTCAGAAAAGACGGAAAGCGGATCGACGTATCCCTCACCATCTCTCCCATCAAAGACGCTTCCGGAACAGTAATTGGGGCATCGAAGATCGCTCGCGATATTACCGAAAAGAAACGCTGGGATGAATCCCGGTCGTGGCTGGCTGCCATTGTTGAATCATCTGACGATGCGATCGTGGGCAAAGATTTGAATGGCATTGTCACTACCTGGAATGCCGGCGCAGAGCGGCTCTTCGGCTATACGGCCGATGAGATTATCGGCCGCCCAATAATCACGATCATTCCTCCGGAGCTGCACGCGGAGGAGCCGGCGATCCTCGCCAACCTGCGCGCGGGTCTTCCCGTCGAGCATTACGATACCGAACGACTCAATAAGAACGGCGAGCGGGTTGCGGTATCGCTCACCATTTCTCCCATCAGAGATTCCACGGGACGGATTGTCGGTGCGTCCAAGATCGCGCGCGACATCTCCGACAGAAAGCGCGTGCAGGAAGCTCTCATCCAGTCCGAGAAACTTGCCGCTACCGGCCGCATGGCCGCAGCCATCGCGCACGAGATCAACAATCCTCTCGAAGCGGTAACCAATCTTGCATATCTACTCAGTACGGATCCGACACTGAATTCGACAGCGCGTACCTATGCCCAGATGATGCTCGACGAGATCGGGCGCGCCAGCGAGATCACCAAGCAGACTCTTGCGTTCTATCGCGACGCCGGCAAGCCCACCGAGTTCGATGTTCGCGCATTGCTCGACAATGTCATCAGCTTGAATCGCCCGAAACTGCACCGGCACGATATCAAGCTCATCACCGACTATCGCGCAGGAGAAAATCTGTTCGGTTACGCCGCTGAGATTCGGCAGGTATTTGCGAATCTTCTATTGAACGCGATCGATGCTGTGCCCGACAGTGGATCGATCGTCATTAAGGTCACAAGAACATCGTTTATATGTGACAGGCCAAGTGTAATGGTATCGATTGGCGACAACGGAGTCGGCATCGCCAGCGAAAACCAAAAACGGTTGTTTGAGCCTTTCTTTACCACGAAGGGGAGCCGGGGGAACGGCCTGGGACTCTGGGTAAGTCAGGGCATTGCCCAGAAGCACGGCGGCAAAATCATGGTTCGTTCCTGCACAACCAAGGGACGCTCCGGTACCGTATTCAGTGTCTTGCTTCCCCTGGATGGCGGAAAAGCTTTGTGCAAGACCGTCGCCTGATCCGCTCAATGGCCGCTTCCACCTGATAGCTCGCGCACGATGTCTCCCACAAATCCTTTCGCGTCCCCGAAGAGCATCAGTGTTTTGTCCATGTAATAGAGAGGATTGTCGATGCCGGCAAAGCCCGGATTCATGCTGCGCTTGATCACCATCACGGTCCGGGCTTTATCTACGTCGAGAATCGGCATGCCATAAATCGGGCTGGATTGATCGGTGCGCGCTGCGGGATTCGT
The DNA here is from genome assembly GCA_964460935.1 of uncultured Terriglobales bacterium. Taxonomy (GTDB): domain Bacteria; phylum Acidobacteriota; class Terriglobia; order Terriglobales; family Acidobacteriaceae; genus DATMXP01. The sequence continues at coordinate 6,321 of CAYWSM010000318.1, forward strand.
GACGTCATTGGCGCCGATGATCAAGGCAACATCGGTCTGCGGCAAGTCGCTGTTCGCGTCGTCCATCTCCTTGAGTTTGTCGTAGGGGATATCGGCCTCTGCCAGCAGAACGTTCATGTGACCGGGCATGCGTCCGGCGACAGGGTGAATCGCAAAAGTGACATCCACGCCCTTCTTTGTCAGGATGTCGTAGAGTTCCCTTACCTTGTGTTGTGCCTGCGCCACGGCCATACCGTATCCGGGAACGATGACCACCTTGTTGGCCGCTGCGAGGATGCCGGCAGCTTCATCGGCGGTAGCGCTGCGATACGTCTTCTCTTCAGCTTTGCCGGTGGCCGCGGCCTGCACCTGCCCAAAGGCGCCAAACAGCACATTGGTGAACGAGCGGTTCATTGCCTTCGACATAATGACCGAGAGAATGAACCCTGATGACCCGTCCAGTGCACCGGCAATGATCAGCAACTTGCTGTTGAGCACGAATCCCATGGCCGCCGCCGAAAGTCCGGCGTAAGAGTTGAGTAGTGAGATCACCGTCGGCATGTCTGCGCCGCCGATCGGGATGATCATGAAAATCCCGAATGCCAGCGGGATGATGATCATGAACGGAAACAGATGCGTGCTTCCGGGATTGAGCACCAACAGAACGGCAATAATCACCGCGACGGCCAATAGCCCAAGGTTGACGAAATTCTGCCCCTTGTAGGTGATGGGCCTTTGCGGCAGCACCTCCTGCAGTTTGCCGGCCGCCATTAACGATCCCGTGAAGGTCAGCGATCCGATGATGACCTCCGCCGAGAGCACACTCATCTCGAACTTCGATAGGTTCGGCGTGTTCAGATAGAAGTGCGCTGTGCCGACCAGCGTCACGCAAAGTGCGCCGAAGGCGTGGCTCAGCGCCGTTCGCTGTGGAACGGCGGTCATCGCTACTTCACCGAGTGGTACGCCGATGATCGCCCCGAGCACCAGGCCGACAGCAACCCACGTATAACTAAGAATGCCGTGATGCAGCAGCGTGCCGGCGATGGCGATCACCATGCCGATTTCACCGGCGAATAGCCCGTGACGCGCGGTTGCCGGAGAGCTCATCCATTTCAGCGACAGGATGAACAGGGCCGAAGCAATCAGGTAGAGAACTTCAATCAAAATCGTATTCGCAATCATGCTATTTCTGCGGACGGCTCAGTTTGAACATCTTCAACATGCGGTCGGTGATGATGAATCCGCCCACGATATTGCTGGTGGCAGCCACAATGGCAATGGTGCCCAAAATCTCCGCCATCCGGCTATGTGCATTTCCCGCCAGTACGATCGCGCCCACGACGGCGATCGCGTCTAACGCATTCGTGAGAGACATCAGCGGGGTATGCAGCAAAGGAGAGACGCGGCGGATCACCTCGAATCCGATGAAGCCCGCCAGCATGAACACGAACAAAGCGTCGATTAACGATGGCATTGATATCTCGCTTTACGCGGCCTTAAGCTTTCTTGCTCTGTAACCGCGAAGACCGGAGCCACTACATCGCTCAACTTCAAGTCACTCGCGATTTACTCATTTACCAACTTACTCACTTACTAACTTCTACCAGCGCCGGCATCCCGAAGAACTGCCGCACGCGTTCCTGCACGATTTCTCCGTTCCGCGTCAGCAACGTTTCGCGGATGATCTCATCGTCCATCCGCACGCTGACCTTGCCTTCCTTCACCAGCAGCGTAAGAAACGACGTGAGATTGCGCGCATACATCTGGCTCGCATGATATGGAACCGTACTCGCCATGTTGATGGTGCCGACGATGGTGACTCCATGCTCCACGATCACTTCACCTGATTTTGTCAGCTCACAGTTGCCGCCGCGCTCTGCGGCCAGATCGACTACGACCGATCCTGGCGCCATGCGCTGCACCATTTCCTTCGTGACCAGTATCGGAGCCTTTTTGCCCGGGACCACGGCCGTAGTAATCACAGCATCGCTTTCCGCCACCGCATTGCCGAGCAGCTCGCGCTGCTTCTGATAGAAGCTCTCATCTTGCGCCTTCGCATATCCGCCGGCATCCTGCGCGTCCTTGGTTTCCAGCGGAAGTTCGAGAAAACGGCCACCCAAACTCTGTATCTGCTCTTTCACAGCGGGCCGTAGATCGTACGCGGTAACCACTGCGCCCAGACGGCGCGCCGTGGCGATCGCCTGCAATCCGGCGACACCGGCTCCGATCACCAGCACGCGTGCCGGAGTGATGGTTCCAGCGGCAGTCGTCATCATCGGAAACAGTCGCGGCACGGTTTCGGCTGCGATAAGCACAGCCTTGTATCCGCAGATAGTCGCCATCGACGAGAGAGCATCCATGCTCTGCGCGCGCGTGATGCGCGGCATAAGTTCGACGGCGAAGCTCGTGATCCCCGTGGAGGCAATCTCGCTTACCACTTCTTTCGAGCCCAGCGGACGCAGAAAACCGACAAGGTTTTGATCGCGCCGATAGAGCGGAACATCCGCTTTGCCGGTGCGGTCATTCGAGCCATAACAGAGCACCTGCGTCACGATGTCGGCCTGCGCGAAAACATCTGCACGGCTCGGCACCAGGCTAGCCCCCTTCTCCTGATAGTCCGAATCGCGATAGCCGCTCTCCAGCCCCGCACCAGACTCAAGAATGACTTCCAGCCCAAGCTTCTTCAGGTTGGGAATGACCATGGGGACGAGCGCCACACGCCGCTCTCCGGGAAAACTTTCCTTCGGCACACCGACGATCACAGAGATCTCTCCGGTTCAAAAAAGCTGACTCTTACGAAGGCGAACATTTTAACGCACGGAAGCAATTGTCGGATGATGCCACAGAAGATGCGCCGTCAGCGCAACCGGCGGAAATGAAAAACGCTGCCCGCAGGCAGCGTCATGATTTTCGAATGTAAGCAAAACTTAATTGACCTTGCGCCTACCACGCGCGTTGGCGATACGTTCGTCGATCCGCTTGCGCCCCGCGAATCCTTCGTCAACACCGTGCCAGTGCATGATCGCCTTCTCGCCCAACTTCCAGCAGAGCAGCACAACCTTGCCTTCCACCATGCAGGGGAAGTCCAGCAACCCGATGTCGAGGTCCTTTACCTGGACACCCAAAGCGCCAATCTCGCCCAACGTGTCAGAGACGGTCTGGTTCAGTTTTTCGCGTTCCGCGCGAAGTTTCGCCAGAGGCACGATATCAAGCATCATGCCGCCGTGCATCAGGATGCGGCGGTTGATGTCCTGGAATCCGGCATCGATCTGCTCAATGCGTTTTTTGGCCTCGGAAGCCCGTCGCAACAGTCCTTCCAATACCGGAAGAAGTTCCTGCGCTTCGGCCAACGTAAACGTGCGATTTGCCATTACTGAATCTCCAGCATCCGGTCGAGAGCCACTCGCGCCCAGTGCTTCACATCGTCTCGAACTTTAATCTGGTTCACCACATTCCCCTCGACCAGGTTCTCCAACGCCCAGCAGAGGTGCTGCGGCGAGATTCGGAACATGGTCGTGCAAAGACAACCGGCGTCGTCCAGTGTGATTACCATTTTATCCGGAGTAGTCTTCGCCAGTCGATTGACAAGATGTATCTCCGTCCCTACCGCGAATTTCGACCCCGCCGGCGCATCGTTCACGATTTTAATCAGCCGTTCCGTTGACCCGATCGCGTCTGCCTTCTGGCAAACTTCAAGCCGGCATTCCGGATGCACAATGACCTTGATGTCCGGATACTTCCCACGGACCTTATCGACGTGCTCCGGCAAAAACCGTTGGTGAACCGAGCAATGCCCCTTCCACAAAATAACCTTGGCTTTACGCAGCCGCTCCGGAGTCGTTCCTCCCTGCAACTGGTAGGGATCCCAAACCACCATCTCATCCAGCGGAATGCCCAGGTTATAGCCGGTATTGCGGCCAAGATGCTGATCCGGCAGAAAAAACAGCTTTTCATTTTTCGCGAACGCCCATTTGAACGCGCCATTCGCGTTCGACGAGGTACAGACCAACCCGCCGCGTTCGCCACAGAAAGCCTTGATCGCCGCCGTCGAATTCATGTATGTGATCGGCGTAATCCCCTGCCCCTCATCGGTTGTCAGGCCCATCTGCACGAACTGCTCCCAGGCATCTTCCACCTGCGTGATCTCGGCCATGTCGGCCATCGAGCATCCGGCGTTCAGGTCCGGCAGCACGGTCTGCTGGCCCGCACGCGCGAGCACATCCGCGCTTTCCGCCATGAAGTGCACGCCGCAAAAAACGATATACCGCCCGTCGGCGCGTGCGGCCTCTTGCGAAAGCTTGTAGGAATCTCCTGTGAAATCGGCGAAGCGGATCACTTCGTCGCGCTGGTAATGGTGTCCGAGAATGACGACATCGCGCCCAAGCTCCGCCTTGGCAGCAGCGATTCGCTCGTCCATGGTGCGATCCGGCAGGACAAGATAATTGTCCAGCGAACATGCAGCAGTGGTAGTAGCCATTGTCCTTTGTATCTCGCTTTCAGCTCCGCGCGGCTGGCGCGTGGAACGGGGTTGTTGAAAGCATCCGCTGAGCTCCAGTAAGCCCACATCCCTTCTCAGGGCCGGCCTACGGGGTTGTTGAAGCTGCGGTTCTCTCTGTACTGCTACTTACAATAGATGTCCCCATCCGCCGAAAGTCGCGAATCCTTGCGGCTTTCAGCAGAAACACCTAGCCATCTATTCTGCATCAAGATAGGGGCAGGTGCAACTTGGCCTGTATCAGGGCATCGCTTCAGCGATGCCGTAAAGCGCTATTTGATGTGCCTTTAGGCGCTGAATATAAACTCTGATGATGTCGAACAACCGCTATGGACAAAAGCGGTCTCACCCTGTTGATGTTTCCCTTTCCGCTCTTCTCTTGATCCCGTCGAGCCACTGGCGCCGAAGCAGACCACTGCCAGGCACAATCAATCTCCAGTAACGGCCCATGCCGCGGCGAGTAAGATCGTCAGTCGTCACCACGCGTGTCTCCGCGATAACCGTTGACCATCCGCCGCCCGCATCTTCCACGGTGAAGTCAAAAGCCATTTTGGCTGCCCCCGGCACCCGATAATCGGCAAACTCCTGCAAAGTGTGCACTCCAAGAGGGCGGCCCTCCCGCGCATTCGCGCCTCCGCACATCACGATCTCGTGCTCGCTGCCGCCAGAAACGAAACCCGAAGCAGAAAACGCTTCGAGAACGCGATTGTCCTGCAGAGAACCGCTTCCGTCGTGAACGCGCAGGGCGGTGGTGCGGATCTTCAGGAGTGTGGATAACGATTTCATGTCGCTGAACGTTGATCGCCGAATCGCCTGCATCACCTGCTCAGGCGCTGCATGTATTTGTTCCGAGTGCCGCTCGCTGAACTGGTACTCCGGCATGATGTCGTCGAGAACAGTTCTGTGTTGCGCCACGCGGATCGTCCGCGCCGGCCAGGATAGAGCGGTCATACTCAGCGCCATGCCGCCCGTGAGCACAACCCCACCGACGGCCCGCTTGCGGATTCCCAGAAATCGAAATGGAACGACCAGGTTCGCCAGTCCGAGAAGCGCTGCAACAATTCCCGCGTAGGCCAACGTGCTTAATGGCTGATATGAAGCCCAATAATTGAATAGCAGAACAGCGCCAACGGCTATTACAGCAAGCACAATCCACGACAGAGTCTTGACTGACATTCACTTACTCTCTCGTCGGGAGCTTGTGACGAAAAGCTCGAGATCTGTGAATGAGTACGCAGCGGGAGCGGCAGGAGTTCCGAGATATGTAGCACAGCCATTCCTGGCTGTGCGGAATCGCACTAATCCGCAGGCTCGAGTTCAACATCGAGAGTCAATTGCGAACCGGACGTCAGATGGAGCATCTTGCCCTTCCCAACGCTGTCTTTCCATTCAAGGAATCCATCCGAGGTGATGTGGACGAACAAGTCTGTATCTGGCGGAAGTAAGACTGTCTTGGTCGAAAAGCAGCTCATGTCGAAAATCAGCGATGCAGGATTGACGTTGCGCATCACTGCGATCCTCATACCTGAGATCGGAGCGCCTGTCCTCCGGTTTGTCAGACGAACCTGCAGGAACGCGGCCTTAGGAGGCAGATTCACTCTAAGCTCTGCCTCGCGACGAGCAGGTGTTATCTCAACTTCAGAAGGTTGAGTTTGACCATAACCACCAGTGCTGTATTTCGAATATCCGGCCTCTTCATCCTCGGCGTACACGGTGTATCTGCCCCACCAGGAAAGATCTGTAAAACGATATTCTCCGCGATCATTTGTCGTCGTGTGTGGAAGTACGGCACTAAGAGGCACCCCTAGCAGCGCCGCTGTTAATCCGATTCGCTTTGCTGGCTGTCCATCACTACCTATGGCCACGCCGTAGATTGAACCGACAGGCCTCGCTGTATCCTGCTGCTGGGCTACAGCAGTCATAACCATTAGCAAACAAGCGAATATTGATGCCAATCTCATGATCGAAACTCCGGAGTGTTCTGAGTGAAAGCCGGATTTTCAGACAATAATCACGGTGAACTCGCTCTACGGTCCCCAATAATCGAAGCGATAAACCACACCCTTCGGGATGTTGAACGCTATTTCACCTCCGCATGAAATCGTGTGGCGCCCCGGTTCGACAGGCGCAGTTTCCCCGATCTTATGCAACCAAAGTTTCCCATCCACTCTGATCGGGCCGCAATGTCCTCCGTTGTCATCCACGACAGCAAGATAAGTTTTTCCGTCTGGCGAGGATTTGTATGAGCCTCTCAAATCGTGAGAGCGACAACCGACGAGTGCGACCAGGAGGAGCACACAAAAACGATTCATGCTATTCCACTTCTTCTGAATAAAGGTTTTCCATCACTGTCATACGGCACGGTGTTTCAAGCAACTTAGGAAATCGAAGAAACATAGTGCCTCTCGTAATCCACAACCGCCTGTCAAGCAGAATATTTTCCCGCCCATAACTGCTTCGTCATGAGGATTTTGCAGCCCGCCTCATCCGCGTTGCAACCCTGCCATTTTGCTATCCTGAAATAGGAGGCTATCTCCTTGCGCATCGGGTTTGCCCTGTGCGCACAAGGCTCTTTGAAATCCAGCAGCGAAGTTTCAAGAAGGGCCCGAATCTTGTAACTCCAGTGTTTTCACATTTTTGCCTGCAACCCTTTGGTCTCACATTTTTAGCTGCGAATTTCCTGTAACTCCTTTGTTATCACATTCCACCCCCGGGGGTAGTTCGGTTTCGAAAAGGCCTGTGTGGCGCGGACACTCTTGTCCGCGAGGAATCGTCGAGAGCCTTTAAGGTACTCAGCATCGCCGTAACCTATTGATTCCCGGATTGATACCCGCAACGCGCTGATTCTGCTGTTCTTACGAGAGGAATCGTGTAAGTGGATGATTCTAAAGATCAGGTAAAAGGGGGTCCCCCCGTCCAGAGGGTATAGACCAGCCTGACAGCCGCAGCTATCCGCCGATGTGCACCATCGTCCGGGACGCCGGCACGAAGTCCGGCTCGCCGATGTGGTGGCGGGCTTCTTTTTTCATGACGACACCACGGATGTAGTCCGTCAGTTGCATGTCGTCGGCGCCACCGCGCATCTGTCCGTGGAGGTCGTGTTCGAAAACGGAGAACAGGCAGGTTCGGATCTTGCCATCGCTGGTGACGCGGACACGGCTGCAATGTCCGCAGAACGGACTCGACACTGGGGCAATGATTCCGATTTCCCCGATGCCATCGGCGAAGCGATAGCGTCGGGCGGTTTCACTTCCCTCGCGGCCGACCAACTCCAATGGCATGAAATCGGCCATGTGGCGCAGAATTTCCGCCTCGGTGACCACCACTTCCGGCGACCAGACGCGGTCTTCTTCCAGCGGCATGAATTCGATGAAGCGCACGGTGACGTCTTCTTCGCGGGTAAACTTTCCGAACGCCGCGATCTGGTCGTCGTTGAACCCGCGCAGCAGCACGCAGTTCACTTTCACCGGCGTAAGGCCGACCCGCTTCGCCTCGCGTATTCCCGCCAGCACGTTGTCGTATCCGCTCGGCACGCGCGTGATGCGCTGGAATTTCACGGGATCGACGGCGTCCATGCTGACCGTCACGCGAGACAGACCCGCATCTTTCAACGGCTTTGCGAGATCGGCGAGCAAGTGACCGTTCGTCGTGAGCGCCAGGCCGAGCGGTTCGCCAGCCGGAGTCCGCAGCTTCGCCAGTTCACGAATGAGATCGACCAGGCCCCTCCGCAGCAGCGGCTCGCCCCCCGTGAGGCGGATCTTTTCGATTCCGAGCGAGGCGAATACCCGCGCAATGCGGAGATAGTCTTCGATGGGGAGTTCAGCAAACTGAGCGCCGTCGTTGCCGGTCCGGCAATAAACGCACCTGTAGTTGCAGCGGTCGGTGATCGCGATCCGCAGATCGGTGATGTTGCGCCCGTATTTGTCGACCAGCCGTGACGAATGCACAGCCGGCGCCTCAGCCACAAGAGCCATAAGAAACCTGATTGTCTGAAAAGGAGACGAACGAAACCGGCGGAAATCGACAGCGGCCGCGGCGTTTCCTTTCCAAACGGGAGGCGTTTGAGTTTCCCCTTGCACCCTCGGCTGACCGAAGTCAGCACCGTCGCCAGAGCCATGGCTGCCGCTTTAGGCTCGGACGATCGGAAAACGAAGACTACTAATGTAACTGTAATAGATTCCGGTCGCGGGCAAAAGGGTCGCCTTCCTTCAGTCAAGATGACCAGGAACTTTGCCTGCGGCGGCGGTCGCTGAACGACCTGGGAATTCAGGTGGAGCATTGCGCGGAGTTGCCCCAAAAGACAGCCAGTCCGAAATATAACTTTGCCGTTATGGCTTGTGGGCCGGAGCTCTTGGCGAGGCTAGCGGACGATTGGGCTGCGCAATCTGGCCAGGAATCATTGGTTTAGCCGCCTTGCGGCGCTGCAATTGCTGTAGCCGCTGCTCGATAATGGCGCGCAACTTAGAGGCTTGGAAGAATTGCTCCTGGGCTTCCTGCTCTTTTCCCGCTTGCATGTATGCGTTCCCCAGCAGCATGCGCAGGTTTACATCTGCCGGTTCCAATTTGACCGCTCGTCCGAAGGACACAATTGCCTGGTCGTATTGCGAGAGGTTCATCTGGGCGAGCCCGAGATTCGCCCAGATGTCCACGCTGTTTGGCGCAAGCCCAAGCGCTTTGTTGTACATCTTGATAGCTTCGCCCGGCTTATCCATGCGGGCATAAGACTGTCCAGCGTGGAACCAGGCAAAGGCTCCGTCTTTCTTCGACAACTCCGCCGTGCGAACCCAGGCGGCGACGGAGTCCTGCCACTTCTCTTGCGCCACGTAGGTCTGAGCAAGGTTGTTCCAACCTAGCGGATCTTTCGGCTTCAGTTCGGTGACGCGCTTGTAGAGCGGCTCGGCTTTGGCAAAATCGTCCTTCTTGGCATAGGCATCGCCAATTAGCAAAAGAATGTAAGGTTCGTCCGGCCGTCGCGACGCCGCGCCCTGCAGTTGGCGAATCCCTTCCTCTACGGCTCCGTTGTTGATGAGCATCCGCGCTCGCTCAAGATCGGAGATGTAGCCATTTCTTTTCCAGACAAAAACGGCGAAAAGAACGAGGAATGCCAATCCGCCGATAAGAACACGCTCACGCCAGAGTCTGGCGCGCGGATTCGGGCCCAAGTGGTGACCGAGCAACAAACCGAGCACTAGTCCGCTGACAAAGCCTCCGATGTGAGCGGCGTTATCGACACCCTGCTTCCAAATCCCATAAAGCAGATCGAAGCCGGCGAAACAAATCAGCGTAACCAGAATGTACCGGATGTTATGTTTCGGGAGAGGCAGCTTCCCGACGTAGAACGTCGTGATCAATGCGCCCGCGATGGCGAAGATTGCGCCTGAGGCTCCGGCGCTCACGCCGAGAGGATTCCACAGGAGGCTGGCGATACTGCCGCAAAGACCGCCGATCAGATATGTGCTAAGGAAACTCCAGCGGCCGAAAAGCGATTCCGCCAGTCGTCCCAGCACGTACAGCGCCCACATGTTCGCGAGCAGATGGGCAAAACCAATGTGCAGGAACAGCGCCGTTACAAGCCGCCATGGTTCGGCGCCGAATGTAAGCGGACCATAGTTGCCGCCCCAGTCGATGATCTGCTGCGTGGTCGGTGATGTCGGAGAGACGTGGCGGAACAACACCATCCAGAAATAGAGGCCGATGTTAGCCGCCAGCAAGAGATTGGTGATAAAGAATTCGTATTGCGGACGGCGCAAGGCCACTTGCTCCGCATGAACCGCGAATTCGCGCTGACGACATTCTTCACAGATTGATTGGCCGGTTTGAATTGCCGCGGGAGTCAGCTCACGTCCACACCGATCACACTGAGTCACTGCTGTAGGGCGATCCTGCATTGATGGAATTGAAACTCCAAAGGATGCTAGCACAGGCAATTACTAGTCATCGTGCGTACGCACGGTCAACACGGGACACGAGGCGTTCGAGACAACATCGTACGCAGTAGCCCAACGCAAACGTCTGCCAAATCCTTCCGGTTGGCGCACTCCAAGAACAATGAGATCGGGGTTCACTTCACTTGCCGCCTGGAGAATCTGCTCTGACCCGGCGCCGAACTTAACGATGGTTTTGGGCGGAGCGGCAAGACTTGCTTCTTTCGGAACGATGGACAGCAGACGTCTTTCGGCATTGTGAATATAGTCCTCGCGAAGTCCGACAAGAGGATCGGGACCAACATGAAGCAGAACCAATTCCGCATTCTGCAGTTCGGAAAGGCGCACAGCCAACGCACCGGCCGCCAGCGAATGTTTGCTGAAGCCGGTGCAAAACATGATTCTGCGCGGCCCTTCCGCCGGAACTTCCGTGGCAACAATTCTTGGGCCCACAGTGAGAACCGGACAAGGAGCCTGGCGGAAGATGCTTTCGGCGACGGAACCGAGAAAGAGTTTGCCGATGCGACTGCGGCCGCTGGTGCCGATCACGAGCAACTGCGCTTGATGCTCTTCCACCAGGCGCATGAGAATGTCGTTGACGCTTCCCTGCTCCACGAGCAACTGGTTCTCGACACCATCCAGACGGCCAGCGATGAAGTAATCGGTCAGTTGCCGGTGTCCTTCGCGCCAAGCATCATCGATGGCTCGCTGCTGCGTTTCCTTGGTGAAGAAGGTATCTCCCACCACATGCACGATCCATACCTTAGCCTTGTTCCGGCGGGCAATACCCAACGCATAAAGTAACGCCGTTTCAGATATCACCGAAAAGTCAGTGGAAACGAGGATGTTACTGACTGCCGAGGGAGTTGCTCTGGTGGAAGTGGACATATCACCCGCGACAATGCGGCAGAATGAACATAACACCGCCCTCCAACCTGCCTCAAGGACTAGCATCACGATCAAAAGCACCGAAAGCCGTCGCCAATCATCTTAATTAGTAGGCAGGAGGGCGTACTGATGAACTCGGGCAATCTACCAAAGGTGGTGATCATAGGTGGCGGCTTTGGCGGCCTGAATGCTGCTCAGGAACTGGGTAAGCTGCCCGTCGAGGTAACTGTCATCGATCGCAAGAACCACCATACGTTCCAGCCTCTGTTGTACCAGGTGGCGACGGCTGGACTGTCTCCGGGGGAGATTGCCGCCCCAATTCGCGGAGTCCTGAAGCACCACGAGCGGATGCGCATGTTGCTGGGCGAGGTCGTTGGGTTCGATCTCGACCGAAAACTGGTGAAGCTACGGGATGGGTCAGATATCCCGTACGAATACCTGATTGTCGCCGCTGGTGCGACGCACTCTTATTTTGGACATCCAGAGTGGGCTCCGCTTGCGCCTGGACTGAAGACCATCGAGGATGCAACCGAGATTCGCCGGCGCGTGTTGCTGGCGTTCGAATTGGCGGAACGCCGCGCATCCATTCAAGGAAAGGCGGAACCGGTACACTTCGTGATCGTCGGCGCAGGTCCCACCGGGGTGGAGATGGCGGGCACATTGGCAGAGATTGCGCGCAAGACGCTGGCAAAAGATTTCGATTCGATCGATCCCCGAAGCACGCGAATCCTGCTGATCGAGGGCGGCCCGCGAGTGTTGCCGGCTTATCCGGCAGATCTGTCGCAAAGCGCAGAGCGTCAATTGAGAAAGCTCGGCGTGGATGTCATGACGGGTGCGATGGTGTCAGCCATCGAACCGGGCTATGTGAAAGTGGGCGAGCAGGTTTTTCCTTCCACAGTGACAATCTGGGCAGCCGGCGTTGCCGCATCTCCGCTGGGCAAAGCGCTGGGAGTACCCACCGACAAACCGGGACGTGTGATCGTAAATGGCGACTTGAGTGTGCCGGGGCATCCGGAGGTTTTCGTTATTGGCGATCTCGCAAACCTGAACAACGACAAGACCGGAAAGCCGCTGCCGGGAGTAGCCCCTGTCGCAATCCAGGAGGGGCGGTACGTAGCGAAGAACATCGGACGCGATCTTCGCAAACAAGCGCGAGAAAACTTCCGCTATCACGATAAGGGAACACTGGCGACGATCGGCCGAGCGGCGGCGGTCGCGGATCTCGGGAAACTGCACTTTTCGGGATTCCCGGCGTGGGTGCTGTGGTTGTTTGTCCACTTGTTATATCTGGTGGGGTTTCGGAATCGCGTGCTGGTGATGATGGAATGGGCATGGTCATACCTGACATACCAACGGTCGGCAAGGCTGATCACCGGATCGAACCAGTTGCCGGGATGGGAACAACAACAGACGTTGCACGAAACTACCGAGCCCAGCGTGGAACAAGAGCGCGCAAGTGAATCCAACGCGGCGGATTGATGCGGCTTAGCGGTGTCTTTGCGCGCCTGTTCCGGGGGGTGCGAGAAGGTAGGAAAAGGCAAGTCCTCCCAGTACAAGCCACGCGAGATTCATACGTGCTTTGGGGTCGTCCACCGAAACGGAGCCGAGCGGCTTATACAAAAAATAAGCGAAGATGATTGCCGCAGTAAGTGCGCCTACCATTCCGGCTGGGGCTCCGAACCGGATCGCCACGAGCGTGACAATTACGATAAAGGCTACGGGAACAATCGCACCGTGGTGGCGACCCTCAAAAATAAAGCTCAACAGACCCGCACACCATGCACTGATCGCCACGCCGATAACAGGAAGCATAACGTTGCGGCGTAACAGTTTCATCGCTGACGCTTTAGATGCAAGCGATGCCGATGCAGGTCGCTTTGTTTACGGCGAAGTAAAGTTGTCCGATATGCGCCAAAAGAAAAAGCCGGATGCTTTCGCATCCGGCCAGTAAACAGGGTAAAGGTTAGAAGGTGATTCGAATCATCGCGTCTGCACGACGGGCGGTGGTTCCGTCAGGCGTGATCTGCGTTGCTGTCACGGCTCCGAACGAGTCGCGTGGTGTCAGCACACCGAACCCGAAGTTCGATCCCGAGGTGGGAACCGTAACGGTGTACTGAGCTGCGTCACGTCCGCTGGGGATCAGGTGATTGAAGAGGTTGAATGCCTCAATTCCCAGCATGAGGCGAACGCGTTCAGTTACGGGGAATGATTTCGCCAAGCGAGCGTCGGTGCGGTAAATCGGACCGACGTTCAGTAACGAGGTGGACTCGAACGGAACGCGACTGCTTCCGCCAAGGCCGTTGATACTGAATCCACTGACCACGCTGCTGAAACCGAGTTGGTCGCGCAGAGCTGTATTGTTGGGAATGCTGAAGGTTCCGCTGATGGTGGGAACCAAGGGCTGCGAGGATGCGAATTGCGTCAAGCCCGAGATCTCCCAATCTTTGACCAGGATTTTGGCAAGCAGGCTATCGCTGTTGGTGAAGTGGGGCGTGAACGTGTAGTTCAACACCAGGTTGTGACGACGATCGAGGTTGCTGGAACCTGTGTCAGCGGCGTAATTACCGTTGTAGAAGGACGACGGTGTCGTGCTGCCGAAGGTAGGCGCAAAGCCGTTGGTTCCAAGCGTATCGATGGTGTGTCCCCAGGTGTAGGACAAGTCACCCTGAATCCACCGCGAACGGCGGTAGCGCAAGTTCACCAGCATGGCGTTGTAGTAGCTGTTGCCAGCCGACTGCAGCACGCTTACACGACCTTTGTACTGCACACCATTGAAGGTATAAGCGGGATTGAAATCGGTGTAGACCGGCGTCGTGTAGGTGCTGGCGACGGCGCCGTTCGCATCGAGGACATTGAAGGTCATCGAGTGAGTAGGATCGGAGATGTTGGTGTCATAGCTGACCGGCAGGTGCAGCGAACGGCTCCAAACATAAGAAACTGACAAGCTGAGGTTACGCGCCAGTTCGCGCTCGACGGCAAGATCTCCCTGTTCCGAGTACGAATTGCGGTAATTCGGATCGGAATAGAGGATACCCGGGCTAAGAGTCTTAGCGCAGGCGCCCGAAGGAGACCAATCGAATGGTTCGACGAGCGGGAACGAAGGCAAGCAGGCTAGAGCGCTCGCAGTATTCGAACCGATGGAATACGAGTACGAGTTCTGGTAGACACCGTTGCTCACCAGCAGGTTCTCAATCGCCGAAGTGGCATAGCGGTTGTAGAACATGCCATAGCCGCCGCGTATCACTGTTTTGTCGTTCAGGGCATAGGCAAAGCCTAGACGAGGAGCAACGTCGTTCGGCTCAGAATTAATTTTGCAGGTTCCCGGGAAATTGGGGTTGCATACTCCGGGTTGCGGGATTCCCGTGTGCTCAAAGCGGATGCCGGGAGTCACGGTTAGCTTCGGGGTAAGGTGCCACTCATCCTGCGCGAACAAGGAGAATTCGACAAGGTTCAGATCAACCTGCCGATTGCCCGTGGTTTGCGAGTAAGAAGAATAGGCCTGTTGACCAGAGGGAGTACCACCGTTGAAGTCTAGCGCGAACTGTGTGAGGGTCGTGTAGCTGTATGTTGGATACTGATTCAACATGCTCTGGACAAAATCTTCCTGATGGCTGATGTCGACGCCGAACTTCAGGGTGTGCTTCGCCTTGGTCCAGGAGAAGTTATCGGCGAACTGATAACGGAGTTCACTTGGGTTCACGCGGGGATAGTTGGTTGCGTATCCAAGGTTGTTAACGCTGTTAACTGTCACCGCAGCAGGAGCGCTGCCAGCAGCGCCAAAGTCGGGGATCAGGCTTGGCGATGCCGGGTCGATCTGGCGATCCTTGAAGATTCCGAAGCGGAATTCGTTGATCGCCGTGGGCGTCAGAATGCGGGTCCAACTAATCCGACCGGTACGATCGAAGACATTGGTATCGGCGTTGTTACCGATGGCGTTACCGTTGGTCAACGAAAGCTGGGTCTGAATTCCGTTGGGGGAACGGAAATCCATGTAGTTTCCGCTGAAGCTAATGCTGTCCTTGTCAGTTGGGTGCCAATCGATCTTCCCGAAAAGCATGTTGTTGTCCATCTTGCGAGGAATCAACTGGGGAACGGCGCGACTGGTGATGTAGGAAGAAGCAGCCTGGCACTGGGCAGCCGTTGGTCCCGGCACGTTCAACCCGCTAGGCAGGGCGACAGTGCCACCGGGCACGCAGGCGGCGTTGGCCTTGATGTTTCCGGAGCCGTCGAAGACGTTATTGCCTGCGCCTGCACCGATGTTGGAGGAGACGATTGGCGCGTTGCGGCGGAAAAGTTCGCCGTTGAAGAAGAAGAACACCTTATCTTTCTTGATCGGGCCGCCGATGCTGAGTCCAGCCTGGTGACGCCACTCCGGCGGGTTGATGCCGTTCGGCGTAAGACCGCTGACGGTGGTGCGGTCGGTGGCGTTCAAGGTGCGGTTGCGCCAGAAATCGTAGGCGCTGCCGTGGTAGCTGTTGGTGCCAGAGCGAGTCACGGTGTTTACCACGCCGCCGGAAGCTTTGCCGAATTCCGCCGCATAGTTCGAGCTGACGACCTGGAATTCCTGAACCGCGTCCTGCGAGATGTTGTAGGTACGGGTGCGGCCCGCGTTCTCGTCGTAGTAGGCGTTGGTAGTATCAACTCCGTCCGTCAGGAATGAGTTGCCACCAGGGTTGCCGCGGAAGGAAAGCAAACCGAAGGCGCCATCGTTTGAAACGCCGGGCGTGAGCAGGACGAAGGCATCAACACGACGTCCATTGATCGGCAGTTCGAGAATTTGGCGGCTATCCACAAGAGCGGAAGTGTCGGTCTTGCTGAAATCGACGGTGGGAGCTTCGCCTGTGACCTGAAGTTCGGTACCGGCGCTGCCGACCTTGAGAATGGGCTTAAGATCGACGCTCGATCCGACTTCGACAGTAATGTCTTTGACGAGATAATCGGAAAAGCCCTGCTTGGCAACCTTCACTGAATATCCGGATGCCGGAATCAGCGCTGGGACATTAAAGACGCCCGCGCTGCTTGTTTGTAAGTCCCGATGAATACCTTTTGAATTATTCTCAACCACAACGTTAGCGTCTGCTACGACTGCTCCCGTGCTATCGAGTACGACACCGGAGATGCTTCCAAATCCGGCGGTTTGTCCAAACATCGATATTGCAAACAGCACAATTGCCAGTACCGCAACAGCAAAACGGCTAGAGTTCAACAACTGCGAAAAATGTTTTGTATTGGATGTACTTGCTGAGTCATGCATGGTGAGCCCCATTACCTCTCGTCGAGTTACAGAAATTAGAACTTCAATCGGAATGCAACCAGCCCAGAACTTCGCCTCTTGGCGTCATGGCCACTCACGACTTGCTCATCGCTGGCGTGGAGTCGGCACGATTACAACATAGGCATCGCTCAAAACCAATCCCCTACTACTCTTATTCACGAACAATTCATCAGAAGCCACAAACCTTTTTGTTACTGTGACTTCGCGCACTTACACGACATATTTTTTGAGCAACGCAATTGGCCTTGCATGAGCATACGCTGTGGAAATCCTGCACGCAGGTAATGAGTCACAATTGAATGTGATACAAATTACCTAGGGTTTTGCATCTAGGCGGTAGGACCGTCATCAGAATAAGTGGTTACTGTTCCCCCCGCAGTTTCACTTACCAATGAAAGACGTGTTTGGAGGAAACAATGGCGTTTGAAGTCCCCCCGTTGCCTTATGGTTACAACGCTCTGGAACCATACATCGATGAGCAGACGATGCACCTGCATCATGACAAGCATCACCAGGCGTATGTGGATAACCTCAATAAGGCGCTCGAGAAGCATGCTGACTGGCAGAAGAAGTCTGTCGATGAAATCCTACGAAACATCAATTCCGTGCCCGAAGATGTGCGTACGGCTGTGCGTAACAACGCTGGCGGCCATGCCAACCACACCATGTTCTGGGCAATCATGAAGCCGAAGGGCGGCGGTGAACCGACCGGAAAGATCGCCGACGTGATCAAGGAACTGGGTGGGCTGGCGGCGTTCCAGGAAAAGTTCAACGACGCCGGCGTGAAACGCTTCGGGAGCGGATGGGCGTGGCTGGTGAGAACCAAAGCCGGCAAGTTCGAGATCCTCAGCACAGCCAATCAGGACAGTCCGCTGATGGACGGCAATTTTCCCATTATGGGAAACGACGTGTGGGAACACGCGTATTACCTGAAATATCAGAACCGCCGCGCCGAATATCTGAAGGCATGGTGGAACGTCGTGAACTGGGACGAGATCAACAAGCGGCTGGAACAAGCGGCAAGATAGGCATCTGATGATCAGCGATCTGGTTATCAGATGATCTGGATAGCTGGTTTGGCAGGCTGCTTGGGCTTCGATCAGGAAAGTAAAAGCTAAGACCTCAACGGCGGTGAATTCGTAACCGCCGTTTTTGTTTGTTCGATCCTAGATTCAGAATCCACCTACTGAAGACTGGATATACCCTTCGCAACTGGGCTCTTCTGTAACTTAGCGTTTACATCGTCAAGAACAGTTTTGGCGCAGTGTTCCACGGTGTCGGTTCCGGAGACCACAAGCCTCGCCAGTTGTTTTGTGGGCCACACGTACTTCGACGCCATGGGACGAACTGTTTCGTTGTACTGACGGAGAACAGATTCAACCGTCCGTCCGCGTTCGCAAATATCTCTCCGTTTTCGCCGGTCCAGGCAGACATCGTCCGGCGCATCGACGTAAACGGTGGTCTCGCACAGGTTGCGGACTTCGTCCCAATACAAGACGAAAAGGCCTTCGATGATCAGAAACGGCGCAGGCTCGATGCGCTCGGTTGCCGCAGCGCGGGCATGGCGGGTGAAGTCGTAGATCGGCATTTGGATGGCATCGCCTCCGGCGAGCGAGCGTAGTTGTTGCACGAGAAGCTGGCAGTCAAGCGCCGTAGGCTCGTCGAAGTTAAACTTGCACCGCTGCTCGTACGTGAGGTGATCGAGATTGAGGTAGTACGAATCGAGCGCGACAATGCGGGCATTCAACAGCCTGGCCACGGCTTTCGCGGTTTCGGTTTTCCCGGCGCAAGACGGACCGGCGATGGCGATCATGTATGGCTTTTGGGATTCGTTCATTGTTCCGCGGTCTCGGAGATGCTGTATTGGCGACCGCCAAAAAGCCTATGTATGCGATGGTCGTCCCACTTGATGCCTTGAGGGAGCACGCTCTCCGCCCCGAGAATAGCATCGGTCAACGAAAAATACTCCGAACCGTGTCCGATGACAGAACCATCCTTGGCGTAGAGCACCTTGTACACCTCGCCAGTTTCGCTTAGTCTCTCCTTTTCTTCGTACTCCTCTTCGTAGTCATATTCAAAATTTTGTTTGACGATCCAGATCTCGTGTGGAAATTCGCCGGCATACAGCCAGGTTCCCGATTTCACGATTTCTGCCTTGAGTTCCTTCACAATCAATACCCCGCAGCCATCCTAGGAATTACGGCATTCAGCAACTTCATGAACGAGCCCTTCACCCGCTCGCCGGTTTCCAGAACTTCCTTGTGACTGAGCGGCTTATCCAGAATGCCTGCGGCCATGTTGGTGACGCAGGAAATGGCAAGCACTCGCATTCCCATGTGCGCGGCAGCGATTACCTCGGAAACGGTGGACATGCCGACGACATCGGCTCCGATGCTGCGGAACATGCGGATCTCGGCAGGAGTTTCGTAGGAAGGTCCGGTGACGGCCACGTACACGCCTTCGTGGACTTCGATTCCGATTCGCTTGGCTTCTTCCCGGGCGATGGCGCGAAAAGGCTTCCAGTACACACGGGTCATATCCGGAAAGCGTGGGCCGAAACGTTCGTCATTGGGGCCAATGAGCGGATTCGATCCCTGCATATTGACGTGATCGTTGAGGACGACCAGCGCGCCCTGGCCGTAGCTGGTGTTGATGCCACCAGCGGCGTTGGTGATGATGGCCGCTTTCACACCCAGGCGGTTGAAGACGCGCATGGGAAAGATGACGTCGCGGAGTGGCAGGCCTTCGTAGTAGTGAACGCGTCCCTGCATCGCGGCTACAGGAATGTCACCAACGTTGCCTAACACCAGTTTCCCGGCATGTCCTTCTGCGGTAGGACGTGGAAAATGAGGGATCTCGGCATACGACAGCCGAGTTGCATTCTGCAGGGCGTCGGCAAACGGGCCGAGTCCTGAACCGAGAATCAACGCGATCTGCGGTTTGACATTCGACTTGGACCGAATGTATTCCGCCGCCTCTTCGGCTTTCGCGAATTCGTCGGGCTGCTTGATGACTTCCACAGCGGTGTTCATTTCAGCAAGATTCCTACGATCGACGCCGACATGAGGTTGGCCATCGTTCCGGCAATCATGGCGCGAAAGCCGAGTTTCGCGAGATCGCTGCGGCGGTTCGGCGCCAACGCGCTGATGCCGCCGATCTGAATGCCGATCGAACTGAAGTTCGCGAACCCGCATAACGCGAACGTTGCGATGGTAAATGAGCGCGGATCGAGGGAAGCCTGTTGCGCGCCGAGCATCGAGTACGCAACCAGTTCGTTGATGGCCATACGTGTGCCGAGCAAGTTGCCGATGGACAAGCAGTCCTTCCACGGAATTCCGATCACAAACGCCACCGGCGCAAAGATCACGCCAAAAATCTGCTCGAGGCTGCTGGGGAAGAATCCGAATCCATGACGGGCGAGGAAATTGTGTGTTCCGCCCAAAACTCCGTTCAGGAGAGCGATCAGGGCGATGAACGCAATCAGCATCGCGGCGACGTTCAGAGCGAGGTGAAGTCCATCGGTGGTGCCTCGGGCGATTGCGCCCAGGATGTTGGCTTCCTTCTCTTCCTTGTTTGATTCGAGTTCCGGCTTCACGCCTGCTGCACCCGGAACATGACGGTCGCTGGTGATGGGAACCTCGGTTTCAGGCACCAGTAACTTGGCCATCAGGAGTGTGCCGGGGGCTGTCATGATGACGGCGCTCAAGAGATTCTCGGCCTTCACTCCGTAGGCAATGTACGCGGCCATAATGCTGCCCGAGACGTGTGCCATGCCGGCGGTCATAACGGTCATGAGTTCCGACTGCGTCATCGACGGCAGGAATGGGCGGATGGTGAGGGGCGCTTCGGTTTGGCCCATGAAGATGGAAGCCGCAACGTTGAGCGACTCGGCGCCGCTGGCTCCCATGATTCGCTGCATCAGCCATGCGAAGGCCTTGATGATCACCTGCATGATGCCGAGGTAATACATCACGGCGAAAAACGCGGCGACAAAAATGATGGTTGGGAGGATGCTGAACGCAAAGAAGAAACCGAGTTTGCTTACGTTGCCTGGTTTGCCCAGTTCGCCGAATACGAAGGAAGACCCGGCGACCGAATATCCCAGGAAGGTGTCGACCTTCGCGCCAAGAAAAGAGAACAGGTCGCGTCCCCAGGAAAGGCGCAGGACAAAGATGGCAAAAGCGAACTGGAGGCTCAATCCCCAGACGATTGTCTTCAGACGGATGGCGCGGCGATTGGTCGAGAACGCAAACCCCAATCCCAATAAAACGATGATGCCAAGAATCCCAACGAAACGATGCATGTAACCTTTTCTTTTCCTCACACCGTCAGGCGTAAGAAATTGCGCTGTTTACGAGCCAATCACCTGATGAATCAATGTCCGTGGCATTTCCGGCGCAACGGGTGCGATCTGATAGGCCGAGCGCAGTAACTCCATCGCCTCATTCAATCGCGTATCGGAATTGTAGTGCACTGTGCAAAGCGGCTCGCCAGCAGAAACTTCGTCTCCGATCTTTTTATGAATTACCAGGCCTACAGAGGGATCGACGGCATCTTCCTTCTTCTCGCGTCCTCCGCCCAAAACGACGGAAGCCGTGCCGATTCGCTCGCAGTCGATTGAGGTCACGAATCCCGACTGCACTGCCGCGAACTCCAGTTTGTTTTTCGCTTGCGTTAGTCGAGCGGGATCATCGATCACCCGTTCATCACCGCCTTGTAACCGTACGATCTCGCGGAATTTCTCTCGTGCCGCTCCCGACGCAATCGCCTGCTTCGACAGTTTGTATCCTTCTGCAACGTTCTTGGCACGCCCGCCGAGGTACAGCATCCACGCAGCGAGTTCGAGGCTGAGTTCGCACAGGTCGCTGCCAATGCCGTTTCCGTTGAGAATCTCGATGCACTCTGCGATTTCGAGGGCATTGCCGACGGTGCGTCCCAACGGCTGATCCATGTCGGTAATGAGCGCGACAGTGCGCTTGCCCATGCGCTTACCCGTTTCAACCATCAGTTCGGCGAGGAATATGGCGTCTTCCTTCTTCTTCATGAAAGCCCCTGAGCCGGTCTTCACGTCGAGCACCAAGGCGTCAATTCCTTCCGCCAGCTTCTTACTCATGATCGAGGCACAGATCAGGAACGGGCTCTCTACCGTCCCCGTTACATCGCGCAAAGCGTAAAGCTTTTTGTCGGCAGGCGCGATTTCTGCCGTCTGGCCAATCAAAGCGCAGCCCGCTTTTGCCAGCACGCGCCGGAATTCCGGCAGAGACAGGTTTACGTTGAATCCCGGGATCGACTCGAGTTTGTCGAGAGTACCGCCGGTATGTCCCAGGCCGCGTCCGCTGATCATCGGCACGTAAAGGCCACAGGACGCGACGATCGGGGCGAGGATCAAGGATGTCTTGTCCCCGACGCCGCCGGTGGAATGCTTGTCCACCTTGTTGGCCGGCAGATCGCTGAAATCGAGCGCCTGTCCCGAATGCAGCATTGCTTCGGTGAGTGCCGCTAATTCGGAACTGGAAAGTTGGTGCCAAAGAATCGCCATCAACAGCGCAGAAATCTGATAGTCGGGAATGTCGCCGTTGGTGTAGCCGGCTACGATGGCGCGGATCTCATCTGGTGAAAGTTCACCGCCATCGCGCTTTCTACGTATCAGGTCCACGACGCGCATCAGAAGTGAAATCCTGCGGGAAGAAGTTGTTCCGCTGTGGCTTCGGCCAGTTTGCCTTCACCTTGATAAATCACAAGCGCCTTAGGCCCGAATTCATAGATCACCTGGCGGCAAGCGCCACAGGGCGAACACGGCAGATTCGTGCTGTTGAGTACCGCAACGGCGCGCAACTTCATCTTCGGCCCTTCCGCGGCGACGGCAGCGCTGATCGCCGACCTTTCGGCGCAGATCGTGATTCCGTACGAAACGTTCTCCACGTTACAACCGGGATAAACGTTCCCCGCTTCGGTCAGGACGGCGCATCCGACGTGGAATTTCGAATACGGCGCGTACGCCCGGTCAAGCATCTGGCGAGCGGCATCAATCAGAAGCTTGCGCTCTTCTGCGGAAAGCTTTACCGGTGGTGTCGCCGGGACACTAGGAGTGGACAGAGGCGTATCTCCATAAGCCTGAAGGCTGGATTTGATTGAGGTGCAAATCGCCATTAGACGGCCATGCCAGAACGGAGTCAAGGGAGGAGCGCACAATTGAGGAATTGAGTAAGTGGTTTCCCCGAACATGTCAGCGGAATTTCCAAATTCAGAACATACATGAAACCTACCGAATGAATGACCCTTTTTGATGTAAGCTCCTGCAACAACCTTGGGACTGGGAGGGCTATGGCGAATTCAGCTCGTGTTTTGGCGCTGGTGATTGTTGTGTACCTATTCTCGACGTTCGTTTATGCAGTCGAGAAGGGCGCTTGCGCTTTCGATCCCATCAAGACAGACCCGAAACATACTAATGTGTTCGCACCTGACCAGGAGGTCTTCCTCGGAGACATCCTCGCCGAGGTCGGACATATGAATGCCACGGTCGTCGAGGATGAGGAATTGACTCGTTATCTGAACGTAATCGGTAATCGACTTATCAAGCAACTGCCGCAAACGAACTTAAACTTTCGTTTTTTCCTTTCGGACGCACCTTACGCCAACGCTTTCTCCATTGCCGGCGGACGAGTATATGTAACTCGAAAGTTGATCGGGTTTGCTCACAACGAGGACGAACTTGCCGCCGTTATGGCCCACGAACTTGGACACATTGTTACTCACCAGCAGGCAGTCCTGTTTACTAAGATTTTCAAAGCGCAGATCGGTGTCACCGAGTTCAAGGATCGGAAGGACCTCGAAAATAAATTTCAGGAGATGCTTGAAAGCAAGAAATCGATGTCGATCTTCGTTCAGCAAGAGCAAGAGGAAGCAGATCGCGTGGGAATTGACATTCTTGTGCGTGCGGGCTACCGCGTTGAGGCAATGAGCGAATTCTGGGATCGCTTCACTGCGAATAAAGGAAGAAAAGGCAACTGGTTCACCGACATGGTGGGGGCGACCGGCGAACCATCGGAACGCTTTCGCGGCATGTTGAAGGAGACGGTGAAGCTACCGGATCTCTGTATCGAGAAGCGCGATCCCAATAGCGAACAGGAGTTCAAGAACTGGCAAAAAGCGGTGATCGCCTACGATCGCCAGCATCGCCACGAAGATCTGCCAGGACTTCTCGCCAAGAAGCAACTTGAGCCTCCCCTTCAGGACCAGATACACACGCTACGCTTTAGTCCCGATGGCAAATATCTGATAGCGCAGGACAACGCAACTATTTACGTCCTGACGCGTGACCCCTTCCGGGTGAAGTTCCTGATCCCTGCCAGGGATGCCTTTCCGGCCCAATTCACCTCTGATTCGAAGTTCCTCACTCTTTACACGTCGGACCTCCGCATCGAAACGTGGGATATCGAAAAGGAGTCGCCTTCTGCCGTTTACGACATGCATTCAGCTCATAGCTGCTTGCAAACCGCGCTCACGCGTGACGGCAAAATTCTTGCATGCATCGACGATCACAGCAGCACCTTAACGCTGATCGATACTGCCACCCAGGACCATCTCTTCGAAAAGAAAGACGTTCGCAGCAGCAGTTTTAGCGGGGGGTGGGGACTCGCTGGGTTGCATTTCTCGTATGAGATTGACTACATCAACCTTGCATTCTCGCCGGATAGCAAGTACCTGATCGCGTCTGGTAAAGATGGAACGTGGGCAATTGACGTGGCGGCGCGGAAAGAGATTTCTCTCCCTGGTAGCTTGAAAACCCTCACGAAGTTCGCGTTCACATTTCTCGATGAAAATCGTGTTTTCGGACTCGCGGATGCAAGCGGTGCGAAGGCCGAAGTCGCTTCTTTTCCCCAAGGCGACATCCAGCAGAACCTCGAGTTTGGCGCGGCAATCCCGTCCTCCACTACAAAACCGGGATACATTCTGATGCGTCCCATTCGGGATTTCGAGGTAGGGGTACTTGATTTGAAGTCGGGACAGATTGTACGGGCAAACAAGAAACCAGCGATGGACCTATGGGGCGATTTCGCAGCATCGGAACTAGGCAGCGGAGAGGTGGGGCTATTCGGGAATTCGACGTTACCTGTAGCCCGCACCACGCTGCCCCGCGGCGGTTTCGCAAATATCCGCGCTGCAGTTGTTTCTGAGGACTTCCGGTGGCTTGCGCTGGCGGAAGAAGAACGGGGAGCAATCTGGAATCTCGAAAATGCACAGCGCGTATACAACGTTAAGTCATTCCAAGGCGCCTACTTTGCTTCGGACGGAGCTTACGTTGATTTCCCCAAGCAAGAGAAAGTGGAACGGAGCGTAGCCCGCCTCAGCCTGAGTCAGCCCGCCATTACACTGGCGGCTAAACTTGGTCCTGGC
The DNA here is from genome assembly GCA_964460935.1 of uncultured Terriglobales bacterium. Taxonomy (GTDB): domain Bacteria; phylum Acidobacteriota; class Terriglobia; order Terriglobales; family Acidobacteriaceae; genus DATMXP01. The sequence continues at coordinate 31,279 of CAYWSM010000318.1, forward strand.
CGAATGCGCCAAGTTGGACCCTACATCATCGCCTTTAAGCGAAATGACGGCGACAAGCCAGACAAGGACCCATCGGAATTCCAGGATATCGCCAGGTTCAATCGCTATCGATATGAAGGCAAAACCCTGCGATGGAACTTCAATGATATCTACAATCCCAACACGGGATTCAGTGTTGACAATACCGGCATTACTCCCACCGAATTAGGCGAAACGTTGAATGTGAGCGATGCTCGTACCGGGACATTGCTGTGGTCTCGAATGTTCGAGAAGGACGTACCGCATCTTTATCCGAATCCTGATGCGGGTGTTATTGCGTTTTGCTGGAGAGTCGGCGAACCGGGAGCAAAGGCTGAATTCGATAAATATCCTATTCTCGCCGCCAAAAGGAACAGGGCAAGTGATAACGACTACTTGCTTGAAGTGGCTAGCCTGCGAAATGGCGAGATTTTGGCAGGTATGGTTTTGCATACTAACGACGGCACGTTTGCTTTGCGGGGTGCGGTTGCTACTCAAAATTGGGCAGCATTCGCAGACACCTTCGGACGTACCCTTGTCTACAATCTGAAAACAAGCGTATGTACGGGCAAGATCTTCGGACTCCCTGACTATCTTGCGCCTGATTCCACTCAACTTGTGATTCAATATGACTCCCGACATTTCGCATTGTTTAATACCCAAACAATGGTGAAGCAGGCTGATTACACGTTTTCGGATCCGGTGGATTACCTGCGGGTTTCCGCAACCGGTGATCGGCTCTTTGCGATCAGCGACACACAAACCACCTATGTGGTGAACACCGCCGTGGCTCCCAAGCAAGACTCGTCATTGCAGGCCAAATAAGAAAAGGGGGAACTCTTTGGCAAGAAATGTACTTCAAGTGTCCTTGTTCCTGATGCTAGTCGGTGGATGCCATTCGTTAGTTTCAGCGCAGGTAAATCAGGTGCGCGCTCCCCTTGCCTCCTTCGTTGGTCATTGGGAAGGATCAGGCAAGTTTGCCGATACCAAGTACGGCAAGGCGCAGACTGTTACGTCGAAGACAGATTGCTCATGGACGCCGCAAGGCACGGCACTGGTTTGTGAGACGGTGGTCCATGACGCGCAGGGAGATCACACGCAACTGTCGGTGGATGCGCCTGATTCCGAAGGTTCGGGCTACACCTACTACACCATCAATCCCGGGCGCAAACCGTTCTACGGAGACCTGCAGATTTCCGGCAATACGTGGGTTTACGCGCCGGCACCTGACGCGAAAGACAAGTATCCACAGTTTCGAACGACGAACACCTTCAGCGGCGACACCGAAATGTTCAAGACCGAATTCACCGACGACGGAACGCACTGGACAACGATGCTGGAAGGATCGATGCAGCGAACCAAGCAATAAAAAACCGCGTCTCCTGTTTAAGGAAACGCGGTCTTCTCGCTTGATTGAGTGTTGCTACTGGATGGTGAGGTCAACCGGCGTACCGTCCACCGAGTTCCCTGCCACCCATACTTTGACTGCCGCCGGTTCGACGACGTCCTTCATATCAATGTTCCAGAACGCGAGTTCATCGCGTCCCAGCGTGAACTGCACTTTCTTCGACTCGCCGGGTTGCAGCATTACCTTCTGGAAGCCCTTCAACTCATGGATTGGACGCGACACGCTCGTGCCGCGCTCGCTGATGTAAAGCTGAGCGACTTCCTCACCCGCCATCTTGCCCGAATTCGTAACGTTAGCGGTAACCGTGATGCCCGGCTTACCGGCATTCAGGTCTGCTGCTTTCACCGTGGTGGAACTCAGGGTAACGGGCGAGTATGTGAATGTCGTGTACGACAATCCCCAACCGAACGGGTACAGCGCCGTGTTGGATTGATCGATGTAACGCGACTTGTACTTCTCATCGCCGTTTGTCGGCGGGCGCGTTGTATCGATGTTGCCTACCGGACGTCCCGTGGGGAGCTGGTTGTAGTACAGCGGCTCCTGGCCGACCGCGCGCGGGAAGCTTGTGGTCAGCTTGCCATTCGGATTGTTCTGACCGTAAAGCGTGTTCGCCAGCGCCGGACCTGCCTGCACACCGGGGAACCATGCTTCCACGAT
>CAYWSM010000319.1:0-3730 GCA_964460935.1 uncultured Terriglobales bacterium
GTGAAGAAAGAGGCGCTGAAGGAACTCAATCGTCTTTCCCGCATGTCGCCGATGGCAGCCGACTACGGCGTCACGCGCAACTACATCGAGTGGCTCGCGGTGTTGCCATGGTCCAAATCCGCCGGTGTCACCGACGTGGACATCAACAAGTCGCGCGAAGTCCTCGACGAAGATCACTACGATCTACAGAAGGTGAAGGACCGCATCCTCGACTATCTTTCGGTTCGCAAGCTGAAGCCGAACATGAAAGGACCGATCCTCTGCTTCGCCGGACCTCCGGGCGTCGGCAAAACTTCGCTCGGCAAGTCGATCGCGCGTGCCCTCGGACGCAAGTTCGTCCGCATCTCGCTCGGCGGCATGCACGACGAAGCCGAAATCCGCGGACACCGTCGCACCTATATCGGCGCTCTCCCTGGACAAATAATCCAGGGCATCCGCCGTGCCGAGTCGAACGATCCGGTCTTCATGCTCGACGAAATCGATAAGGTCGGACGCGACTGGCGTGGCGATCCGGGCTCCGCTCTGCTCGAAACGCTCGATCCCGAGCAGAACTCGACGTTCCGCGACAACTACCTCGACGTGCCGTTCGACCTGTCGAAGGTATTGTTCATCACCACGGCGAACATGCTCGAAACCATCAGCGAGCCGCTGCGCGATCGCATGGAGATCATCGAACTCCAGGGTTACACCGAGGACGATAAGCTCCACATCGCCGAGCGTTACCTGGTACCGCGGCAGATCGACGAAAACGGCGTGCCCGCTGACATGATCGAATTTCCGGAAGAATCCATCCGGTTCATCATCCGGCACTACACGCGCGAAGCCGGCGTCCGCAACCTCGAACGCCTGATCGGAACCGTGTGCCGCAAACAGGTTCGACGCATCGCCGAAGGCAAGAACGTAAAGCTGGTTGTCACCCCCGAGTTAATCCAGACCAAGGAATTCCTCGGCGGCATGAAAATCCGCACCGACTCGGAAATCGCCGAGCGCACCAAGCGCCCCGGCGTCGTGGTCGGACTCGCCTGGACCCCAAGCGGCGGCGACATTCTGTTCGTCGAAGCTACGATCATGAAAGGGAAGGGCGAGTTCACTATCACCGGCCAGATTCAGGACGTGATGCGCGAATCCATGCAGGCTGCGCGCAGTTGGGTGCGGTCGAATGCTGAAGCCCTTGGCATCGACCAGGAGTTCTTCGAGAAGAAGGACATCCACATTCACGTGCCCGCCGGAGCCATCCCGAAAGACGGCCCGTCGGCTGGTGTCACCATCGTTACAGCGCTTGTCTCGCTGCTGACGGGAAAACGAGCCCGTCCGTTGACGGCAATGACCGGCGAGATCACGCTGAGCGGCAATGTCCTGCCCATCGGCGGCGTGAAAGAAAAGTTCCTGGCGGCGAAGCGTGCCGGTGTCAAAGACATCATTTTCCCCGCCGAGAACAAGACCAACGTGGAAGAAGATCTCTCCGAAGACCAGCTCTCCGGAGTCAACGTCCACTACGTGACCACGATCGAGGAAGTGCTCGGCATCGCACTTCCTTCGACCGAGGCCGAAAAGAAGAAGGACGAAGAAATCCGCGAACAGGTTCTCGCCGGCGCAATGGAATAAGAAACGTTATGGAGTAAGAAATCGTTGTGGAGGCCGCTCGCCCTCGAGCGGCTTTGCTCAAAGCTAAGACGAACTTCAAAATGTTGGGACGGGCTTCCAAGCCCGTCCCCTTTGTTTTTGCAATCGCCCCTTACGACGTACCTTCCCCCTTCGCATACAGCACCGCCTCAACCTTGTTCCCTTCGACCTCGCGCCGCATTGCCTCCGCAAAGAAAAAGATGATTCCGGCGAACAACAACGTATCCCCGACATAATTCGTCCCTGTGTTGATCTCCGAAGGTTGTCTTGCCAGCGCCAACATCGGAATATTGATGAACACCACCACGACGGTGACGCCGATCCCCAGCCACGTCGTCACCGTGCGCGACCAGCGGTTGATCAGCATGGTGACTCCGCTCGCCAGCAGCAGCATGCCAATGCAGAATCCCCAAACATGTTTCCAGGGCATCCACGCTGCAGTTAACTGCGGCAGCGGGACACCCGGCGTATATTCCGGATGCAGCAAATGTTCTACGCCGAAGAATAGGAAGATGATCGCAGCCGACACGCGGCATCCGGCGATCACATATCTGGCCGGCGCCGCTCGACGCGCCTTCATGTGCAGTGCCGCCAGCGTCCACGCGCCGAGTGCAAATACCAGGTCGCGTAGCGCAACCGCCCACGCAAAGCGGTCGCGAGGATTCGCCACCACGTTCGGAGCGTGCAGCATGATCACGAACAGCAGCCACATCAATCCCAGCAGCGAACCCGAAAGTTCGACATACCGGTCAGCCATGATGCTCACGGCCGCGGCAAACAGCGCGAGCCCGACAAAGTAAATCCAGAGCGTGTGCCCGGGCACATAGGAGGGCACCATGTCTTTCATGAAGTTGGCGGACACCATGTGCTCCGTGCCGAACACCGCCAGTGCAAACGGCACGAACACGCGTCCAAGTACCGGCAACGTGTTCAGCCGGAACGACAGCTCTCGGCGAACCGCCATCAGTCCGGTGACGAGAAGTACAAATCCTGCCAATTGCGGCCAGAACAGGAAGCGCCAATAGAAGTAGTGTGGTGACACACGGCCTCCTTGTGAGGTGCAACATTCTGCCATGGCCGCATTGAATCGGTGCATGTTTGGGACGAACGGAAAGAAGCCATGGATCAACCGTTAGCCGGGAACTGCATTTTCCATGAGCGCGCAATTCCATAACACTCGTAAGAGTCTGACCACCCAAGGAATATTTCTCAATGCGCGCGCAACACTGTTATTCGCGCAGCATCTTTCGATCTCTCCGAAACAATCCATATCCACGGGGTTTCACCCTATAAGAAGTAGAAAGGCCATGTGGAACCGGGCTGAACGCGCGCGAACGATCCTGGCAGTCAGTTGCTGCTTGTTCGTGCTGCTGGCCGCGACCGGACACCTGCTTCACGCCGGACATGCGGGCCACCACCATGGCAAAGCAATCGCCGACGATGCTTGCTCGCTCTGTGTCTTCGGACTCACGCTTCCACATTGCGCCTACATTCCGCCTCAGTTGTCGGAACTCTCGCTCGGGCGCTTATCGTTCTCCGATACACCTGTTTACGCTCGCACAGTCATCCGCGTTGATATCGGACGCGCTCCTCCCTGCCTGACCGAATCGCCTGTGTCTTAGTCGTTCATCAATTTTTCGTGCACATCGCGCGTACGGACACGTGTGCGCGCCAAACAGGAAAAGGAAAGGATTATTTGTCATGCTTCGCTCGATTAAGAATTCGCTTAACGTTGTTGCGGGGTCGTTCCTCGCCTTTATGTTCTTCGTTGCTTTCAGCCTACCCATGCACGCCCAGGTGGGCCCCAGTGATATCCGCGTCCACTTCTCCAACGAGGTGGCTGTCCCGAATCATCTGCTGCAACCCGGCGACTACATTTTCCGGCAGGCCAGCTCCACCAATCCCGACACCTACGAAATCCTCGCCAACAATGGACAGAACTTCGTGGGCTTCTTCGAAGCCGTGCCAACGGAAAGGTTACAGAGCGGAGATTCCAAAGTGACTCTCTCCGCCCCGGACGCCGCCGGTGTGCGCATGGTCCAAACCTGGTACGGCCCCGGCGATACCGACGGTTACCAGCTCTTCTATTCGAAGAAGGACGTGCGCA
>CAYWSM010000320.1:0-2535 GCA_964460935.1 uncultured Terriglobales bacterium
TCAGCCGCGGCGCGGTCGGCAGGTCCGGTGGCGCTCATCGCAGCGGACCGCCATTTGGCAATGTTCTCGAATGTGTCCTTTTCGTGCGCGGCGTATCCCTTGACGGTCTCGACGATGTTGGGGATGAGGTCGTGACGGCGCTTGAGCTGCACGTCGATGTCGGACCAGGCAGAGTCGGCGCGAACTTTCAGTCCAACAATGCTGTTGTATAGCGAGATCACGAAAATGATCGCGATGACAATGAGGACAACAATGATGATCAGGGCCATGCCGCCTCCGTATTGGTGATACGAAATTGTAGAACAGAAGTTCCCTGCCGGTACGGAGTAGCCAGTGTGGGGTATCGAATCGATGAACAAAATACGAGGCAGTAATATTGCGGGGGAGTAATACGGGATTGTTTATTGGATAGTGCCTATTAATTATTGAACCCGAACTCCAGGCAGCTCGGGTTTCAATAAACAATTATCAATAGCAATATCCAAATCCTACACTTCGGCTTCTACCGGGGCGTTCTTGCGCGGACGGCGGTTCGACTGCAGGATCTTCTTGCGCAGGCGGAGCGACTTGGGGGTGACTTCCACCAGTTCGTCGTCGGCGATGAACTCAATCGCCTGTTCGAGGTTTAGCGGACGGAACGGCACGAGGCGGATGGCTTCGTCGGCCGTGGATGAACGCATGTTGGTCAGCTTCTTCTCTTTTACGGCATTCACGTCGAGGTCGTTGTCGCGCGAGTTCTCGCCGATCACCATGCCTTCGTACACTTCGACGCCGGGTCCGATGAACAGTTCGCCGCGTTCCTGAAGATTGTAAAGAGCGTAGGCGGTGGTGGTACCAGCACGGTCAGCGACTAACGCTCCGGTTAGGCGATGCGGGATTTCGCCTTGCCACTCGGTGTGTCCGTCGAACAGCGAGTTCATAACGATAGTGCCGCGCGTGTCGGTGAGCATTTCGCTGCGCAGGCCGATGAGTCCGCGGCTGGGAATGCGGAATTCCATGCGCACGCGGCCGTAGCCGTGATTGTGCATCTTCTGCATCTCGGCTTTGCGCATGCCGAGCTTTTCCATGACGACGCCGACGAACTCTTCGGGGATATCGATGGTGAGCAACTCGACCGGCTCCATCAGCTTGCCTTCGACACGCTTGGTGACAATTTCGGGCTTGCCGACCGCGATTTCGTAACCTTCACGGCGCATCATCTCGATCAGGATGGAAAGCTGCAGTTCGCCGCGGCCGAGGACTTTGAATGTGTCGGGCGAGCTCCCTTCCTCGACGCGAAGCGAGACATTGGTGAGCAGTTCTTTGTCGAGGCGCTCTCGCAGATTGCGCGAGGTGACGAACTGGCCTTCGCGTCCGGCGAACGGCGAGGTGTTCACCATGAACTGCATGGCAATCGTCGGCTCGTCAATGGTGATGTGCGGCAGCGGCATGGGCTCATCGACGTCGGTGATCGTCTCGCCGATGGTGATGCCTTCCACGCCCGCAACGGCCACGATGTCGCCGAGTTCGGTTTCGGTGATGTCCACGCGCTTGAGACCGTTGAACGAGAACAACTTGGTGATCTTCGTCTTCTGAAACGAGCCGTCGAGCTTCGCAATTGCAACTTCTTCGCCGGTGAACATTCTGCCGTTGAAGACGCGGGCGATGGCGAGGCGTCCGAGGTAGTCGGAGTAATCGAGATTGGCGACAAGGATTTGCAGCGGACCATCGACTTCGCCCTTGGGTTCAGGGATGGTTTTCACGATGGCTTCGAACAACGGCTGAAGATTTTCGCCGGGCTTCGCCAGATCAGTGGTCGCGGTGCCGAGTTTGCCGTTGGTGTAGAGCACCGGGAAATCGAGCTGATCTTCCTGTGCGTCGAGGTCGATGAAGAGGTCGTACACCTCGTTGAGAACTTCCTGGGCGCGCGCGTCGGGGCGGTCGATCTTGTTGATGACCAGAATCGGCTGGAGCTTCGCTTCGAGAGCTTTGCTGAGGACATAGCGCGTCTGCGGCAGCGGGCCCTCGGAGGCGTCCACCAGCAACATCACGCCGTCCACCATCTTCAAGGCGCGCTCGACTTCCCCACCGAAATCGGCGTGGCCGGGCGTGTCCACGATGTTGATCTTCATGTCGTGGTAGAAGACGGCCGTGTTCTTGGCGAGGATGGTAATGCCGCGCTCGCGTTCGAGGTCGTTCGAGTCCATGACGCGCTCGACAACGGCTTCGTTGGCGCGGTAAATGCCGCTCTGGCGGAGCATGGCATCGACGAGTGTGGTCTTGCCGTGGTCAACGTGGGCGATGATGGCGATGTTGCGAATCTTGCTCAAAACTCTTCCTTTAACCCTAATGTGCTTTGGTCGGCTTGCCGCTCGGGAGAGCTGACTTAATACAAATCAGTCGTTCGTTGATGGTCGTTGGTCGGCCGCGAATCAGCGGTGATTACAGCGTCTGGGTCCAACAGAATCCTGCCTCTCTAGTTTATCAGGTAAGTGCGAAAAACTTGTCGGGGACGGGCGTTCTCATTTAGGGTGTGGCCGCCATCATTGGAGGCCA
>CAYWSM010000321.1:0-22247 GCA_964460935.1 uncultured Terriglobales bacterium
CACTGTGATCCTAATGAAGCCGACGATGCCGGTTTTTTGAAGCATGCGCGCTACAAGCGAGGGCCGCACATTCACGTCAAGGCATCATCGGATCCTCTACCGCACTCCCATTTTGCGCTTAATGCCTGTCATCTTGACGAGGTACTGAGTTCGTTTGATCAGTTGAACGCAGCTGTAAAGGCAGGCATAGAGCTAGTTCGGGATCAGGTCCTCGACGTATTTGATGCGCGAAACATAGGTGTACTCTGAGCCGGCTGGTGGCCCACGTTCGCGAAGCTAACGTGGGGACAGTTCACGCCGCCACAACCGTCACGCTTCCGGGTTTCTTGCGGTCCGACTTCGTTCGAATCACGATATCGATATCGAAGTCCAGTGCGGTCAAGAACGTCATCAGGCGTTCGACCGAAAATCCTTCGAGGCTGTAGTTGCGCAGCGCCGACACCTTCGGCTGCGATACTCCCAGGCACTTCGCGGCTTCCACCTGCGACAGCCTTCTGCCGTCGAGTACCGCATTCAGCGCCACTGCCAGCCGAACTTTGGTCTGGCGCTCGTCGGCATTCTTCAGCCGCAGATCGGCGAACACATTCCTCGAACTCGCTGTAACCTTCTTAGATTTTGTGCGCACGTATTCCAATTTTGGGATACCTGACCTGAGTCGTCAATTGTAGTTTTTTCTATCCTTCCCTCCGGTGATCTCCGTGCCTCCGTCCTCCGTGTTTTCCTTTGACTTTGGCCGCGTGCCCAGGTCGCAAAGCTAACCCGAAATGTCCACCCCAGCGCCGCTCCATCGTATAATTCCGCGCGAATGAAGATGCCGAAGCACATGATCAGTCTGCCTGCGCGATTCATTGTCTTAGCCCTGCTTCTCGCCGCCTCGGCACACGCCCAAGCTTCCTATCCGCGCATGGCGCCCCTTGATCAGTACCAGATGCCGCGTCAGTCCGAGATTGACATGGCGCGCAGCGCGGCGCCGCCCTCAATCTCCGCCGCGGCCGAAGTCCTCGTCCTCGGAAAGACCGGCTATGAAGTCGCGGCCAAAGGCGCCAACGGCTTCGTCTGCCTGGTGCAGCGGTCGTTTGCGGCGGGTATCGAATCCCCGGAATTCTGGAATCCCAGGATTCGCGCGCCCATCTGCTTGAACCCCGAGTCCGTGCGGTCTTTCCTGCCACACCTCACAAAAAAAGCCGAATGGGTGCTCGCCGGACTCTCGCTCGACCAGATCGCTGGGCGCATCAAGAACGCGCTCAACAGCGGCGAGTTCCCCGCCTTCAAACCGGGAGCGATGTGCTACATGATGTCGAAACAGGCGTACCTCAGCGACAACGATCCGCACTGGCATCCGCACCTGATGTGGTTCGTCGCCGCCACCGACCCGGCCACCTGGGGAGCCAATCTGCCAGGGTCTCCTGTCTTTGAGGCCACCGACGCTCCCGAGCGGTACAGCATTTTCCTGGTTCCGGTGGGAAGATGGTCCGACGGCACGCTTGCCCCTGCAATGTAGCAGGACTCGAAATCGAATCAGCCGGTGCCCCACATCTCGGCTTTTCGAGATGTGGGATTCCACTGCCAACGGTGCGAATACTGACAGACTGACCGACTGAGAGACTGCCCGAGCGCGCTATGACCTCGGCACAGCAGGACGAATTCCGCGCCCTGCTCCGCGCACACATTTCGAAATCCTGACTTCCTCTGTGTCTCTGCGTCTCTGTGTTGCACCCTCTTTGGCAATGCAATAATTCCCGCCCACTTCGGGAATTTCCACCCGCCGAAATCTGTCTTTCACAACCGTTTTTCCTTTGTCTCGGAATTCCCTCTTGCTACCCTGCGAGAAGCGGAAGTCCGCAACAAGGCCAGCAAACCACGCAGCCTTAGCCTCGATCTTTTACAACCCAGCGACGTGCCCAAGTCGAGCGGCATCGGCCGCCCGCTCCAAGTTCTTTGTTTTCAATTACGGCTCATAACTCCTTCGTTATCCCGTTCTTAGCCCATAGGGGGGAGGGGTCCCGATACGGATCTAAGCCCTGCATTTTCAATTACGGCGCGGAAGTATCGTTGGTTTCAATGACTTGCGACTTGGGGGATAGGCAGACGGCGGCGTGCGCCCTGGTGTGGCGCTAACTCCTTTGTTACGTCATTTTTAGCTCTAAGCCTTGTGCATGCACATTTTTAGCGGCGAAGTTCCCGTAACTTCTTTGTTATCACATTCCACCCCCCGGGGGGGTAGGTGCCGGCCACCCAAGCGACTGAAAAAATGACGTGCCGACGAACTTCACCTGTCGATTTCGCCGTCCGTCGAACGACTATCCTGTGAGAGGGATAGAACACCATGAAATTCGTGTGTCTCGGCTACATCGCGCCCGGTAAGTTTGAAGGAATGTCGGAAACAGAGCGCAACAACTGGGTCGACCTCTGTACGACCTATGACGACGAGTTGAAGAAGCTTGGCCACTTCGCCGGAGGCGAGGCGCTTCAGCCGGCGAACACCGCCAAAACACTGCGGCCAAAGGATGGCCAAGTGGTCGTCACCGACGGACCTTATGCCGAAACCAAGGAACAGATTGGCGGCTTCCTCCTGTTGGAAGCCCGCAATCTCGATCACGCCGTCGAGCTGATGTCGCAGCATCCGGGTGTGAAACACGGCCCTTCGACATTCGAAATTCGTCCCGTCGCCGATATGACCGAGATATTTCGCGAGAGCGAACGACGCCGCCGAAGCAAGTGATCCGACGGCTTTGCCGTGAGCTGAAAGCATACGTCCTCCGCTTCGCTGCGGACCGGACCCAGACCGGTTTAGTGTTTCGCGCGGAAGCGGGCTTCCTACAATGTGCAACCTGTTGCGGTGTTACAGTTTTTGAAAGGCGACCTAAGGCTTATGCCTCAATAGGATGCGTTCCTATTCCGTGGTGACGAACTTGCTTTTAGACACCAATGGGGACAAGGAAATCCATAGGACTCTTCGGTACCGGGCTAAGACTTCAGAAAGTCAGAAGGAGATCGTTTATGAAGTTCGCCTTGAAAGCGCTAGCGCTGATCGCCCTGTTATGTATGGGGTTGACAGCTTTGGCAGACGTGACGGTGGGTGATTACAACACCGGTAACTGCTATCCCTTCCTCTGTAATGACAGCGGCACCGACACAGGCGTCGCGATCGATTACCAGCAGGCATATTCTCACAATGCGTTCACGGGAACCATTACCATCACAAGCCTCCAGTTCGCCTATGCATCCCAGTTTGGCGGTGGCAGCACGATGCTTGATGGCACCTACGACATCTATTTGGGATACTCCGCCAATCCGTTCAACGGTCTTAGCTCTAACCAGGTGGCGAATCGCGGGACCGGTTGGTCGCTGGTCGATTCGTTTACGGTGAGCGGCAATGGCTGCGACTTCAATCCCGTCTGCTCCATCAACCTGAGCACATCCTTCACCTACGATCCCTCTATGGGTGACCTGTTGCTGGAAATTATCGCCACCGACCAGGCGAACGTACCCAATGGCACTGGAAACGGTTATATCGAAGCCGATGAAAACGGTTTGGTGATTGGGCGCAACTATTGCCTGGGCGGAAGTGATTGCCAGTTCGGCACCGTTGACGGCATTGGGCTGGTGACAACCTTTGGCACAAACCAGCAGACCCCCGAGCCGGGAACGCTAGCATTACTGGGAACGGGAATTCTCGGTATCGTCAGTTTGCGCAAACGCACTCGCTAAGGCGATCAGCAGTAAAAAAAAGGCGCGACTTCGGCCGCGCCTTTTTTGTGTCTCGCGTGGGTTACAGTTTCGCGCAAACAGCTTTGGTTTCGGTGTATAGCTCAAGCGCATCGTGTCCCATCTCGCGGCCCCAGCCGGATTCCTTATATCCGCCGAAGGGCATCGCGGCGTCAAACACGTTGTAGCAGTTGATCCACACGGTTCCGGCGCGCATCTCGGCGGCCATGCGGTGCGCCTTCGAGATGTCCCTGGTCCACACGGCAGCAGCAAGGCCGTACGGATTGTTGTTTGCACGTTCGACCACGTCTTCCGTTTGCTCGAATGGAATCGCCGCGACGACAGGTCCGAAGATTTCTTCCTTCACGCACTTCATGTTCTCGTTGGTGTTAACGAGAACAGTAGGTTCGACGAAGTATCCCTGATCGCCATGGCGCTTGCCGCCAACGACAGCCTTGGCGCCTTCCTGGAAACCGGACTGAATGTAGCCAGTGACGCGAGCCATCTGCTCGTCGCTAACCAGCGGACCCATCTGCGTGTTGGGATCCATGCCCGGACCGAGCTGGATTTTCTTCGCCTGTTCGGTGACGCCTTCGACCACTTCGTCGAATGCGCCCTTCTCGATGTACAGGCGCGAACCGGCGCAGCAGCACTGGCCATGGTTGAAGAAGATTCCCATGGCCGCGCCCGGGATTGCCTTCTTCATGTCAGCGTCTTTGAAGACGACGTTTGGCGACTTGCCGCCGAGTTCGAGCGAAACTTTCTTCAAGTTTCCGGCGGCAGCTTTCACGATCATCTTGCCGACTTCGGTCGATCCGGTGAACGCAACCTTGTCGACATCATCGTGCGCGGCGAGCGCAGCACCGGCGGTTTCACCATAACCGGGAACGATGTTGACAACTCCCTCGGGGAAGCCGGCTTCCATGATGAGTTCGCCGAGACGCAGCGCAGATAGCGGCGTTTGTTCGGCTGGTTTCAGGATGACCGTGTTTCCGGCGGCCAGAGCAGGACCGAGCTTCCAGGCAGCCATGAGCAGAGGGAAGTTCCACGGAATGATTTGCGCAACGACGCCCACGGGCTCGCGAAGCGTGTAGGCAAGATACTTGCCGGGAGCGGAGATCGGAATGGTGTTGCCTTCGATTTTGGTGGCCCATCCCGCCATGTAACGGAAAAGATCGGCGGCGAGGGGAACGTCGGCAATGCGAGCAACAACTACAGGCTTGCCGTTGTCGAGCGACTCGAGTTGGGCAAATTCTTCGAGATTCTTTTCGAGCAGGTCGCCGAGTTTCCAGATGAGGCGTCCACGCTCGGAGGACGTCATTTTGCGCCACGGACCTTTATCAAAGGCTTTCCGGGAAGAACGAACGGCGAGATCGACATCGGCCTTGTCGCCTTCTGCGATCTGGGCCATTACTTTGCCGGTTGAGGGATCATAGCTGGGAAAAGTTTTGCCGGAAACCGCATCCACCCATTGCCCGTCGATCAACATCTTGCGGGGCTTAGCGATGAATTGCGATACCGGCTCACTGACCATGGGAGCTGCTGCTGTACTCATGCTCATCTCCTGTCTCGGAGCGGGCGCGGGAAGGCCGCTCCGGTGCCATCCTAAAGTGCGGTTGAAGACATTGTAGACCTGTCGCGCCATCCTCGGGAGCGAAGGGGAAAGAACTTTAACACAAATCTGGAGATGCGATGGGCGCCCAGATTACTTGACTCCAAGGAAGCCTTATCTCACGGTTTGGCGGATTGCGCTACGTCGCTGACAGGCTGATCGGTAGAGGAGCCAGCTTGTTGACCGCTAACTGGTTCGTGCTGGAGAAACTGAACGATGAGCGAAATGCGGCGGTTCGCGGGATCCATGGGATCGTTCTTGTTGCGGAGGTGCTGGTCGGCAAAGCCGCGAACTTGCTCAACCTGATCGGTGCGCATGCCGGAGGAACACATGATGCGGCGGGCGGCATTAGCGCGGTCGGCAGAGAGTTCCCAGTTGGTGTAGTTACTGTCTCCCTGGTACAGCTTGGAGTCGGTGTGTCCTTCGATCGAAACGCGATTGGGCAACTTGCCAATCTCCTGTGCCAGGGCAGTCAGGAGTTCCTTGCCACTGGCGCTGGGCTTGGCGTCGCCGAGATCGAAGAAGGTTCCGTTCGCTTCCTCCAGCAACTCAATGCGAAGGCCCTCGGCGGTGATGGTCATCTCGATCTGCTTGCTGAGGCGGTCGAAATTGGCGATCTTGCGGATTTTTGCCTGTAACTCTTCCTTTATCTTCGTCATGTCCTGCTTGCGAACGAAGAAATTTTCCCCGGAGCCCAGCATGTCGGTGCCAACCCGTTTTGAATTGCCCGTTGGATCCTTGAAATATCCGCCGACGGCTTCCTGGAGCTGCTTGCTGGTGTTCATGAGCCAGAGGACGATAAACAGGGCCATCATGGCGGTGACAAAGTCGGCATAGGCGACTTTCCATGCACCGCCGTGATGAGCACCGTGCCCGGACTTCTTTTTCACGATAATGCGATCGGGCATGGGCTATTTCTCCACCGAGGCCGCTGCAGCGGCTGTGCTTCCCTGTTTGCAGGCTATTTCCATTTCGTTGAACGTGGGGCGCAGGCGTCCGGGGATGGCGCGACGCGCAAACTCAAGAGCCTGGATCGGCGCGCTGCCCTTGATGAAGGACAACAGCAACACGCGCAGGACCTGGTGATACTCGTACTCTTCATCCGCAATCTTGGCCATGCTGGCGGCGACAGGACCTACGAATCCATAACACATGAGGATGCCGAGAAACGTGCCGACGAGAGCTGCGGCGACGCGGCGGCCGATTTCCTCAGGAGGACCGCCGAGGGCACTCATGGTGATAACGACACCGAGAACGGCGGCGACGATACCGAGTCCGGGGAGCGAGTCGGCCATGGTGCTGAGCGCGTTCACCGGCAAGCTGGATTCCCGGTGTGCGACTTCCATGTCGCCTTCCATCATCTGGTCGAGGTCGAAGGCGTCGATGCCGCCGGTGATTACCATGCGCAACGTGTCGCAGACGAAGTCACGCGTGTGGTGGTCCTTGAGAAACGAGGGATACCTGGCAAAGAGCTGGCTTTTTTCGGGCTCTTCGATATCGGACTCGAGAGCGAGCAGACCTTCTTTGCGTGCCTTGTTCAGAAGCTGATAGCACATCTGCAGCGATTCGAGATAACGCTGTTTGGTGAACTTTGAACCTCTAATTGCCCCGATGACACCGGCGATAATCTTTCTGATCACGTGGAGCGGGTTGGCGATCAGCAGCGTGCCAATGCCGGCCCCGCCGATGATGAGCAGTTCCGCCGGCTGAAGCAAGAGCCTGATGTTGCCGTGCTCAAGGAGATATCCGCCAACCACCGCGCCCAGAACAACGATGATGCCAATGAGGATGAACATCAGTCGTTCTCTCCGGGTTCATGGAGGCATTGGCCGACGCGAGCAAGCAGGCTGGTAAGCGACTCCTGCGGAGCGCTGAGAGCGCCTCGGACTCGCACATGGGCATTGACGCGATCGCCCCACCACTGAATAGTGCAGGCATTCCCAACTCCGTGCAGTTGCTGCAGGGCTTCGCGGAAGGTTGCGTCGTCGCAATTGGGCATGACGATGAGGAACGTGTCGTCGTACCAGTGGCCCAGGAAATGTGGCGTGGTGAGCAAGTCACCGGCGGTGTAAACCATCGCGCGCCGAACGGCATAGACCATCTCGAGCCCTCGCCTTTGCGCGAGTTCCCTGGTGTCCTCAAGTTCCAGATGAAAGACAGCACATCGATGCGGGGATTTCATGCGCGTTTCGAGATAGGCTTCGGTGGCGGCGATGGACGGAATGTTCAGGCAGTCGTGCGTGCTGGGGGGCTGGCCGGTCCAATGCAATTCGGCTCCGGGCGCCTGCTGCTGAAAGATTTCGGCGATGGCCAAAACTTTGCCATCCTCATCGAGAACCGGAATCGACTTCACGCGTATGGGAACGCGATGACCATCTTTGTGGCGCGCAAACAGCACCGCTTCACTCGGCTTGCGATCGCGTAGCGCGCACGTCAGCAGACAACCGGCAGTCGAGCAGACGGGACTACCTTCAGCTCCGCAATGCACGAGCACATCTTCACCGCAGGAGCGACCGATGACCTCCTGACTGAGATATCCGGTGATGAATTCGGCGGCGCGGTTCCAGAACACAATTCGGCGATCGAGCCCGACGATATACACTCCGGCGGGCAGCGATTCGAGAATCTGCCGAAAGATGTCAGGAGACAGCAGCGGCATCGAAGGGCCTCAGTTGTTCTTTCGGCAAATTGAGATAGAACTTGATGGCGGAGGCTTATGCGCTCAGCCTGAAGGTCATACAAAGGAGTCAGACGAGGTGCTCAATGTCGGCGGTGCGGTCGAGGCGCCGAGCAATATCAAATTGAAACGGAAGAGTTAAACTCTTCCGTTTCTTGTTGTCTACTTCTCGATATCTTCTGGCGGAATTAGCTCATAACTGACGAACGCAACTCGCTGGCTGTCCGGCGACCACGAGGGAACGTTGATAGTTCCCTGCCCACCGAAAAGTTTCGCCAGGACGGTGGTTTTGCCATCCGCGAGCGACATCAGGTGTAGCTCCACATCTTTGTTCGGCGGGTGCCCTTCGACTTCGGGGGCGAAGGAGACGAACACCATCCGCTTGCCGTCGGGCGAGATGTGCGGGAACCACTCGTTGCGATCGGTGTGCGTGACCTGCTGTTGATCGCTGCCGTCGGCGTTCATGCGCCAGATCTGCATGTGGCCGGTACGAACGGAATTGAAGTAGATGTACTTGCCATCGGGCGAGTATTCGGGGCCGTCGTCTAGGCCCTTGGCGGTGGTCAGGCGAGTTTCTTCGCCGCCGTCAAAAGGAATCGTGTAAATGTCGAACTCGTCATTTCGCTGGCCGACAAAAGCCAGGGTCTTGCCGTCAGGCGACCATCCATGCCAATACGAAGGAGATTTCTGTGTGATGCGGCGCGGGGCGCCGCCCTCGAACGGCAGAACGTAAACGCTGGATTGGTGATCAGGCTGAGTGCCATCGCTGATGGCCAGCCATTTCGAGTCGGGCGAGATGCCGTGATCGTTATTGCAGTTCGTCTGCGCACCGGTGTTGATGACGGTAGGCGTGTCGCCTTCCACGGCGAGACGTTCGAGGCGCCCGTCGCGGTTGAAGATGAAGGCGGAGCCGTCGCGCGTCCAATTGGGAGCTTCGAAATGAGTGGGCGAAACGTACATAATCCGGCGGAAGTTCGTATTGACGGTCACGGTCTCAAGGGTGCTGTAGAGGACCGGCTTGGATGATGAAGGATCAAGCGTCTTGAAT
Source organism: uncultured Terriglobales bacterium (assembly GCA_964460935.1). Lineage (GTDB taxonomy): Bacteria > Acidobacteriota > Terriglobia > Terriglobales > Acidobacteriaceae > DATMXP01. The sequence goes on from CAYWSM010000321.1 coordinate 9,046, forward strand.
TCGAGTTTTGAGAAGGACGCTTTCTCGACGGTGTTCTTGTCATGCGCGCAGAGGCCGATGCCAACGTAGAACCCGCCTTGTAACGGAATCTTGATGGACGCTCCGGCGGGCTGAAGTTTGTTGCCATCGCCGGCGGCAAAGAAGGTGTAGAAGTAATCGCCACGCTTCACGATCCGGAGGCGCTGCGGAGAGGGTGAGTGAAACTGGACTTCGCGCGTGTCGCCACCCTTCTCAGTGCGATATTGGAGGGCTGCCATATTGTTGCCGTGAATGGCGATATCGGCATAGGCTGAGTCAGGATCGAGCGATTGCCGGATCATCAGCACGGCTTTTTTGTGCTCGTTGCCGCCACTGGTGAGGAAGGCGATATCGGCAGCGAGGGACACGTCACCGGTGGCCTTGCGCCAGAGGAAATGAAAATCGTCGTGATTGGTCCAGATGTTTTCGCCGCTGCTGGTGACGATATAGCGCTTGGTCGCGGGGTCGTATTGGGCAGTGCCCATAGGCGTTACGACGCCGATGTCCGTGCCGTTCTCGAATGCGCCGAGGGTTGGCTTCTGGGCATGGAGTAAAGGACAAGCAAATAAGACTACAAGGATAGAAATGATGACAGCCTGAATCGATTCCGAGATCGCTTTTCGCAACGCTGAGCCTCCGGTTAACGTAAACGATTCGTCGAAACGCTAGTCGGATGAGTAACAATTGTCAACGCGGGTTGTCACACATCATGCATTATTTCCCCAAAAGCTGGAGATATAATTCGCGGCACCTATGAAGACCTTCGGATACATAGTCATCGTTACGCTGCTTGCATCAGTGTGCCTGGCCGGCGATCTCGATTCCGGTTCGCCGCAGGACCGCGCTGCTTTGGCCAAGACGAGCGAATCCATCCGGACGGCCTTTGCCAACGGCGATGTAGAAGAGGTGATGGCGTATCACCATCCCGACGTGGCTAAGGCTCTGGGCTTCCATAAATACTTGAAGGGCCGCGATGCTGTAGCGGCTGACCTGCGCGAGACGCTACGGCAATTCCGCCTGGAATTCGTGGAGAATCAGGTAGAAAGTTTGTTGGTTCGGGACAACACAGCGGTCGAACAAACCCTATTTACGATCAAAGGAACTCCCAGGGGTGGAGGCGAATCGTTTCTATTCAAGGGCCGGGCTATGGTTGTGTATGTCCGCTACGCCAAGAGTCCAACCGGATGGGCTTCGATCCGGGAGATGATCCAGCCGGCAACCGACTGAGATATCTGCCCGTTCCTGGCGGTTAATGGCCGGAGCATTCTGCTAAACTTTCTATAAGCCACACGTATTCAATCGCTTGAAACGTCAGAACGGTACAGTAATCAACATGGCAGAAATTCGTCGTAGAAAGTCCGTAACCTGCAACATCCGGAACGTGTGCGTCGGAGGCGATGCGCCGGTGATGGTGCAGTCGATGACCAACACCGATACCGCGGATGTGCTGAGCACGGTCGCACAGGTGGAAGCACTGGCACGCGCCGGGTCGGAAGTGGTTCGAGTCACCGTAAATAATGAAGATGCGGCGGCAGCTGTGCCGCGGATCGTCGATCTGCTCGCCCGCAAGGGACTCGACACGCCGATCATCGGTGACTTTCACTACAACGGACACCAACTTCTCAAGAAGTATCCCGAATGTGCGCGGGCGCTGGCGAAGTACCGCATCAATCCTGGGAACGTGAGTGTCGGCCGCAAGGACGACGACAACTTCCGCACGATGATCGAGGTGGCGGTCGAGAATCAAAAACCGGTACGCATCGGCGTGAATTGGGGATCGCTCGACCAGCAACTGCTTACGCGGATGATGGATGAGAATAACAAACTCGCCCAGCAGCTCGATGCTCGCGACGTGACCATGGAAGCCATGGTGGTAAGCGCGCTGAATTCGGCTGCGCTGGCCGAAAAATATGGGCTGCGGCGCGATCAGATCATTCTCAGCGCAAAGGTCAGCGGCGTGCAGGATTTGATCGACGTTTACCGGAACCTCGCGGCACGATGCGATTATCCGCTGCACCTTGGGCTCACGGAAGCCGGTATGGGCGTGAAAGGCATTGTTGCTTCCACAGCGGGGCTGGCTGTTCTGCTTCAGGAAGGAATCGGCGATACGATTCGCGTGTCGCTGACGCCGGCTCCGAATGGCGATCGCACGGAAGAAGTCATCACGGCGCAGCAAATCCTGCAGTCAATGGGAATCCGCAGCTTCACACCACAGGTAACGGCCTGCCCAGGCTGCGGACGAACGACGTCCACGTACTTCCAGGAACTGGCGGAAAACATCCAGCGCTACCTGCGTGAACAGATGCCGATCTGGAAGGATCAGTATGCGGGCGTGGAAGAAATGAAAGTCGCCGTGATGGGATGCGTGGTCAATGGACCGGGCGAGTCGAAGCATGCGAATATCGGCATCTCGCTGCCGGGAACGTTCGAAGAACCCAAAGCTCCGGTTTTCGTGGACGGTAAGCTAACGGTGACGTTACGCGGGGATCACATCGCCGAGGAGTTCATGAAGATCCTGCAGGATTACGTGGACTCTCATTACGCACCGAAAACCGTGGGCGTGGACAGTTAATTAACCACGGATTAGACGGATTTCACGGATAATTATAAGAGTTAAAGACCTCATCGAGGTCTTTTTCTTTGGGTGAAGTCTACAGAATTCTCTAAATGGGAATCCTCATATCCGTTCAATCCGTGGTTAACTCAGAAAGCACAAGGGCCCGGCCGATTTGCCGAGCCCTTCGAGACCACCGGCGCGTGTGTTGCCGCGCGGAATCGAGCGTTGGTCCTTAGTGAATCGCGAGCAAGCCGATTGTCAGCCCCAGCCAAACCAGGAAAGTCGCTACATTAAGTGCCGTTCTCAGCGCAATATTGTCGATGAACCAATTCCAACTCGCATCCATAAGAACCTCCAAGCTCTAATCCTTTGACGACCGGATTTTGATTTCGTCAACTGCCTGATAGTGATACGTGGGAGGGGCCTTGGAAGTTCCAAGGAAAGCAGATCCCTCGGCGCTTCGCGCCTCGTGATGACAAAACCAAGTCTTCGTGTGACAAGGCGGAAGCTTCGTGTGATGAAGAGCGAGCAAGCTGGGACGAGAACATTGGACGAAGAAAAGTTAAAGGCGGGAGAATGAAAAAGGCGAAGTTCGCACATGCGAGCCTCGCCTTCAAATTCCTAATCTCTGTATTCGCTCGCTGTTAGTGAATCGCGAGCAGGCCGATCGACAGCCAGAACCATAGCCCAAAAACGGCTGCGTTCACGACTGACCTCAGCGGTGCGTTGTCGATAAACCAATTCCAACGCGCGTCCATACTGTACCTCCTAACCCTTTTGTCTTTGACGTCCAGGCTTTTGATTGGTCAACCGGTTACTATCCCCTGGTTACGTGGGGGTTACCTATAAAGTTCCATAAAAGAACTCACGGGTCATCTAACGAAAGTAACGGTTCCGAGAGGAACCTTTGAAAGCCACACGTCGGGAATGGCCGTAACTTATGGGTAGGATTGGAGTAAGGTGGATAGGGTCAGAGTAAGGTTGTGGGCATTTTTACCCGGTTACCGGAGAGCATGGACCGAAGTTCGAGCGTTCCGCCTTCGAAATGGTTGCCGGCAATCGTGACTGTAACACTGTATTTACAAGCAACATTTTCGATCATCAGTAGAATGCGACGACGACAAAGAACATTCCAAAGGGATTGCGCTGATCGCCTTCCGTAAAACATGCGCCAACGGCAAGTTGGGTAAATTTCGTCAAACTCACAAGCTTGTGTATGTCGGCAGGCAGCGTGTCAGGCTGGCTGTTGTTGTATGTGACCGCCGCAGAAACATCCGGCAGCATGGACGCCTCGCGGGCGTTCAGTTTTCCCCGCTTTGCCAATTTGCAAGCGAGGTCTCGTACTTCGGGTCGATCAATCACTTCCAGCGGATTTCGCCGTGCACTCAAACGCAATCGCTGGATCGCTGCTACAACCCGTTCCGTTGCCTGCGCGTTCGTAAGTATTACGACGGTGTGCGCGAAATCCTGGGTAGCGTAGAACAAACCATTGCTGCCACGAACGATTCCGATACCCACAACGTCGTAGTCCGGGCTGAGCATGTTTTTGCGGTGACCGGGTGAAGACAGCCAGGCATCGGTCATGTCGTTCAGGTAAGTGTTATAGCCCACGTTCTCGCCGTTGGCGTTGAAGCGGATGCCTGTGGCAGCAATCCGGCCTTTAACCGATGGTTCTTCGGCCAAAACGTGTCCGAGCTGGTTCTTGTTGGCCATTAATTTCGTATGCCGGCGGGCCGCTTGGGCGAGGCGTTCGTCCCACACGAGAAGCGGTTGTCCGGCCTTCCGGCGCGCCTCATTGAGTTCCTGAAACAGCTGCTTCTCCTGTGGTGTTTGTTGCGCTCGTAAAATCCCACTCGCCACCAGGATTAGGGTGAACGCGAACAACTTAGCCCTGTGGGAAAAACCTAAGTGGAAATACGCGAAAGAAAAGCGAAACTTTGTGGTACGATGCGCGTCAGTTGATTTCGCTTTTGGAGAAGCCATGGGCCAGGCCGTTGTAATCATTGTTGCCATTCTGTGCGGCGTCGGAATCGGAGTGGTGCTTGGGCGACTGATGTCGCGCGAAGCCGTGCGTAACGACTTCGAAGCCAAAATCGCCCAGGCGCAGCAGCGCGCAATTGCGGCCGAGGCATCCGTCCCCGAATTGCGCAATCAGCTTAAATCAAAAGACGGCGAAGTGGCGGAGCTACGCGGCCGGTTGGAAGCAGAGCTCAAAGCACGTACTGCCGCGGAGAGCACGCTGGTGGAAGAGCGCAAGCGACTGGAGGAACAACGGGCGCTCTTCACGGAAGCACAGGAAAAATTAAAGGACGCATTCAACTCCCTGGCAGCCCAGGCGCTGAGCACAAACAACCAATCATTTCTCGAACTGGCGAAGAGCACGCTGGAGAAGTATCAAACGGATGCACGCCGCGATCTGCAGGAGCGCGAGAAGGCCGTCGAGAATCTGGTCGCGCCCATCAAGAGCAGCCTGGAAAAAGTGGATTCGCAGATCCAGGAGATCGAGAAGGCTCGAGCCACTGCGTACGGAGACCTGAGCGCGCAGGTCCGGTCGCTTATCGGCACGCAAGAAAAGCTGCAGACGGAAACTGGCAAACTCGTGACGGCTCTGCGCGCTCCGAACGTGCGCGGGCGCTGGGGAGAAATTCAGCTACGTCGCGTCGTCGAGATCGCAAATATGCTTCCCTACTGCGATTTCGAGGAACAAGTCAGCGTTACAACCAGTGACGGACGCTTGCGTCCTGACCTCATCGTGAAGCTGCCGGGTGGAAAGAATGTTGTGGTGGATGCCAAGGCTCCGCTGCAGGCGTATCTGAACGCGCTGGAAGCACAGGATGAAGATCATCGGCGCACGTACCTGGCGCAGCACGCGCGGCAGATTCGCGAACACATGACGAAGCTGAGTTCGAAGGCTTATTGGGAACAGTTCCAGCCGACGCCCGAGTTCGTGGTGATGTTCCTGCCCGGTGAAACATTTTTCAGCGCTGCGCTCGAGATCGATCCTGGTCTGATCGAAGACGGCGTCATGCAAAGGGTGATTGTTGCATCTCCTACGACGCTGATCGCACTGCTGCGCGCGGTTGCTTACGGATGGACGCAGGAAAAGCTGACGAAAAATGCGCAGGAGATCAGCGCGCTCGGCAAAGAACTGTACGAGCGGCTCTACAACTACGCGTCGCACATGGAAAGCGTCGGCAAAAGTCTGGATCGCGCGGTCGAGCAATACAACAAGGCAGTCGGTTCGCTGGAATCGCGCGTGATGGTGTCGGCACGCAGGTTTGTGGAGTTGGGACCGGCGGTTTCCAACGAACTCCCGGAGTTCGAACGCGTGGAGAAGGTCACGCGAAAATTGCAAGCCACGGGGCAGATGGAACTGGCAGCGTCGGCCGGCTCCGATATCTAGAATTGCCCGGCCACACTGGCAGGAATGGGCGGCTGCACAGCCAAGAACTGCTCGCGCACAGCCAAGATTAGCTCGCGCACAGCCAGGAATGGCTGTGCTACATCGCTGGGGAACTTCTAGCGCCCAGTCAACGTATTTCACTTCAGAACGTCGATAAGACATCCGGAAATGGATCCTGACCGAGGTGTCCCAGTAACAATTGTTTTTCTTTTCTTAATCGCCATGTGGCGTTGGTGTGGGAGTGTGCTTGCGGCAAGTCTGCTGTGAAGACCGTGTCACCGGCGGATGCGGTGAACGACTTCGCACGGCGGCAGATGAACGCAATCACACTCCCGCCATGCCCATCACCACGAACGAGAGCCTTGAGCTATCGCAGCCCTTCTGCGAAAGAACTAAGCCGGTTTTGCGAATAGCGACATCTGCTCAGAATCCTGTCCATGCTGAATGAGCTGGTTCCCAACGGAATCGCCCTTTCGCGGAAAGTGATCTCGCCGCCCGGGAAAGCCGTGCTTCGCCCGCAACTTCGCCATCAGGAGTGACAGCCTCCTGGCATAGGCAGGCGAGACAAACGCCTTCTCGCCGTAACGCTCGCGGTATGGTTTCACGAGATGAGGGAATTCCTTCTCCAGAAACGGCAGAAATACGGCTGCCGAGCATGGTTTCAGGAACAACGGATTGGCATGAATGTACAGCGCGCCGTGTTGTTTCGCGGCCTGGACCAGAGCATCCAGTTCACGCACGCCGTCGGTAATGCCCGGCAACACGGGGGCGCAGATCACACCGGCAGGAACTCCGGCAACATTCAAATCGTGAACGGCAGCCAGGCGCAGGTCGGGACGCGGAGCGCGCGGCTCGAGCAGGTGAGCCAGACGATGGTCGAGAGTCGTAACGGTAACGTTGACGTAGATCTTGTTCCGTTCACCGATCCGGCGCAATACATCGGCGTCGCGCACGACAAGATTCGACTTGGTGACGATTCCGATGTCATAGCCCTCGTGATTTGCGAATTCCTCCAGGATCGCGCGCGTCAGCTCATAGCGGCGCTCGGCCGGTTGGTAAGGATCGGTGGCCGTGCCGATAGCAATCAGTTCCGTCTTCTTCACCTTCTTCAGATCGCGGTGGAGCTGCGCAGCGACGTTCTGCTTCACGTAGATCTTCTGTTCGAACGCGAGCGGATCACGCAGCTCCATGAACTCGTGGGTATAGCGCGCGTAGCAGTATTTGCAGGCAAACTCGCAGCCACGGTACGGGTTCACCGTCCACGAAAACGGCATGCGCGGAACGTTGCAGCGGTTCAGGATCGAGCGCGTGTTGATAGTCAGATATTCGATGTTGTGGCCGTCGCGAATGTGCTCGCCATTGGCGGCCAGGCGGGCAATTCCGACCAATTGAGGGCGATTCTCGTCATCTTGAAGAAGCGGAAGAGTTGCCATCCAGGTACTCCTACTTTCGCTTTTTATTCGCCCAGACTACTCGAGGGCGGAGCGGCCGTCAAGACGGCATCCGCCGAGCGTGATTTGGTGACACTCTGAAATTGAGGTTTGGGTGAAGTCGTCGGCGTATTCGAGCGTTCTGTGCTCTGGATGGTGCTGCCGCGCGGAGTTGAATCTCAGAGAGAGGCCCTGGATGACCTCATGAGTGGCAATGATGCGTCTGTTCGTGCCGTCGCAGAGCGCGCAATGTCTTTGTCACTTCTGCGTTAAGTTTTTCCAGGTCTGAGGTGTTGCGATGGCCCGCGAGGGTCTTAGGTTTAGCGATCCGTTTCAGTGCGGCTCGTTCGTACTCTTCGTAAAGCTCGTCCCAAGTTCGACAAAACATACTATGACTCTACACGGCAGAGTGATGTTGCTCATAAGAAACCGTGCATCTATCGACTATTTTATCCCGCTAACTGGGCCGTTATGGGACTGTAGCAAGCCTGGTTCCGAAAAAATTCCCGTTTCGGAAACGTAGCAAGCGGCATGCCTAACAGGGATTATCGCCGCGCCCAAAGGTAACCAGCCAAAAAGCCGGCCAAACCAAGGACCGCAATGCGTTTGCGGTTGTGTATGGAAATAAAACGAGTCCCAGCGGCGGACACTTCTACTACTCCTACGGGAATTGCCATCACTCCACCGCCGCCTCCTCCACCCTGGCCGAGGCGCTGCTCGTCACCGCTGCGGCTGGGCCCTGACCCCATGCCACCACCAAAACCGTAGCGAATGCGGGCTACAGGAATGATCGTCTTTCCTTCGGCGGAGATGGGATCTCCGAACACGGTTTTAACGTGAGCGCTGCTGGTGATCTTGTCCTGGAGCGATTCGAAGTACTTTTGCAGATCCATACGACACCATTGAAAAACAAGAGGCACGGCGCTGGCCATGCCCCTGGAACGAGCCAACTTATTGTTGTGGCATGCGGCCGCCCATCATGGCGCCCATATCAAACTTTTGATAACCCGCCGGAACTTCGAAAAGGGATGCCGAAGGGGCGCCTTCCTGAATGTTGGTGAGGTCCATCTCCGTACCGTTACTCGTGATTGTTCGGATCGGGAAGTGCAACTTTTTATCGAGCCATGCCGTCATTGTGTTCCCGTCGGATTTGTTCGTAAACACCCATTTATTAGCGCTCCGGCCGTTCACGGTTTCGGTGCCTTCGTTCTTGCAGGTGGTGTTCGGATCGTTAGCACAGGGATTGTTTGGATCATAAGACTTCAGGTCCGGCACCTTGGGTCCGCGGTTCATCATCGGGCTTTGTCCGGCATGTATTTCCATATACATATGCTGCTTGTGCATGAGCATGTAACTGGTTTGGGTAGAGGCATCAGTGATCTGGCTAATGTCCTGCCCGTGCATGCTCATGTCGGTGCGGATCTTGTGATCTCCCACGTAGTACTTTCCGTTCACGTTCTCACCGTGTGTCTTGAGGGACATGTCGGCAGAGAAAGGAACCATCCCTGGCGCTTGTGCTCGAAGCTGAGAGCACAGAACCATCAGCAGAAAACTCATCCCCACAACGAACTTCCTTATCATCACCTTGAAATTCCTCCTTGAATCGGGCGCACTGCAATACCAACACCCCACTGCGGTTTGCAAGACTAACATAACCTGATCAACAGCGAGCCGAAGGTGTTTCTAGCCCGCGAACTCACGAACCTGTTACTCTGCTCAATTACATGCAAGCCATTTTCCTCAGCTTTCTATTGGGTCTGGGTGCTGCTGCTGCGAACATCTTCGGCGGCGCCGTCATCGTGCAGAAGGACTGGGACCACCGTTATCTGCGCTACTTCGTCGCGCTCGGGTCGGGGTTCATGCTGGCGACCGCTATTGCGGAAATGATTCCCACCAGTATCGCTCTGCGAGGTGAGCGGGCAGGCCTGCTGGTTCTCATCGGATATCTCATCGTTCACTTCTTCGAGCACACGGTCAGCCCCCATTTTCACTTTGGCGAAGAAACACACGCACACGAATTCGAGCACCGGCACAAAGGCTACTCGGTACTGCTTGGATTAATCATCCACACGTTCTTCGACGGAATTGCGATTACGTCCGGTTTCCTGGTGTCGTACTGGCTGGGACTGATCATCTTTATTGCCGTCTTTTTGCACAAAATCCCCGAGGGATTCACGGTCGCGTCGGTGATGCTGGCTTCGGGACAGAGCCGCCGGATGGCGTGGGGCTCGTCGGTGCTGCTGGGATTGGCGACTCTCGCCGGTGTACTGGCAATGGCAGTCACGCCTCATGCCGTAGGAGTAGGGCTGCCGCTCGCGGCGGGTGTGACTCTTTATGTTGCGGCTTCCGACCTGATTCCGGAGGTGAATCGCGAACCGGGAATCAAAATGGCTCTCGTGGTGTTTCTGGGAGTGGCAACCCTATTCGTGCTGGATGGGGTTTTCCATGTGCATTGACTCTTCCAAAATTGCGTAAAATGGAACTACGTTCCATGAGTTCTTCTGTCCACGACGTTAATCATCAGTACGATAACGACGCTGAAGTTCTTCGCCGAAAACCGAGTTTCTGGACAAGCTATGGTCGCGCCATGCTCATGGCGTTTCTGTGCGCGTTCCTTGTGTTTCTTGTCTCTTCCGCTGCTGACTTGCTGATGCTGCGGGAACACGAAACTCCTCGCTTCACGATTGAACTTTCAGACGCAATTTCGGGAGCCGCCATTGGTTTGCTGTCCTACCAGTTGGTCCGGATGCAGCAAGAACGCCGGCAACGGTTGCGCGAACGCGTCGAAGTTATCTCCGAAATGAATCACCACGTTCGCAATGCGCTACAGGTCATTTCTCTGACAGTCAACGGCAAAGGCAAAGAAGAAATCGCGACGATTCATGAAAGCGTGAACCGGATTCAGTGGGCGTTGCGGGAATTACTGCCCAAGATATAGTTCTTAGTAAACAGTTATCAGTGTTCAGTCGTACCGGTCAGTGACAGAAGACAAAAGCCACGGCGGCCCGTGGCTTTTGTCTTTACTACTATTGATTGTTCAAAATTCCTCAACATCACACTACTGAACACCAATCACTGACCACCGACTACTTCTTTATTCCACCTCGTGTTTCGCGGTGTAGCCATCCCGCGCGATGACCTGCGCCTTCAGGCTCTTGCCTTTCTGATCCTTCACCGTGAGTGGACCGCCATCAGGCGCCTGCAATTCGACCTTCAGTTTGCGGAACGTACCGTCCTGTTTGGTGTTGGTCGGTTTATAGGTGATGACGTACTGGTTCCGGATGTCGGTGGCGATATCGCGGAAGATTTCCGGGAACTCACCTTCAAATCGCGGATGGTACCAGCGTCCGCCAGTCATTTTGGCGAACGTATTCATCTCGTTATCGGCCTGCAGATAATCGAGGTTGCGCATGCTGTATTCCGGGCTGCTGCCGTAACGCGCCTCAGCCCACTGCCGGAACGCTTCACCGGTGCTGATGGTGAATATGCCAACGTTCGGCGTCGCCTGGATCTTCTTCAGAATCTTGTCGTAGTTGATCTTGCTGAATGTATCGATCCCGCTGGCAACGAGAATGATGTATTTGCGCCCTTCGATCTTGTCGAGACGGTCGAGCGTATCGTATAGGGCGTCGAAGACGTTAGTTTCGGCGAAACCTGGAATCTGTAACTGGTTGAGCGCACCGTAGACTTCTCGCTTGTCCTGGGTAAAATCGGCGAGAATCATAGGCTTCATATCAAAGGCAATCACGGCGACCCAGTCGCTGGGCTTAAGGCTGTCCGCGAAATAGTAGGAAGCACGGATCGCGTCGTAGATGAAGTAGTAATTCCTCGACGAGAACTCGACCAGCAGTACGGCGGTAACCGGAGCGTCAGACTGCTGCGAAAACGTTGCGATGTTCTGCGGTACCCCGTCTTCGAAAACCTTGAAGTTTTCCTTGTGGAGTCCAGGGATGAACTGGCCATCCTTGGTCGTCACCAAAACCGGCACCTGAACGTTGGGGACGTCGACACGCAAAGAGAAGTCGGGCATGCCTTCCGGGTTCTTCACCTTTTGCGGCGGAGGAGGTGGAGGCGGCTGATCCTCGGGTTTCTTCTTCGGGACAATGATCGGCCCCATGTCGCCTTGCGGCCCGCCGGCTTCGGCCGGGGCCTGGGGCTGCGGCTGTTGCTGCGTGTTCTGATCCTGCGCAACGGCGATTACCGAGAGCGCTAAGGTAAAGACCAGAACAAGACTAGGTGCAAAATTCCGGAACTTAGGAAGCATCATTGGGTTTTCGGGGAACATGGGGAAATTCTACGTTCTCCAGCAAAAACAACACGATTCAGCCAGAGACTCCTGTGCTAGTATAGACCCTGAATCCCCGCATTTTGACTCGGTGCAGTACACATCTTTCTTCCCCCTCGACGTACGTAAGCTGCTGCGGGAGGTGGTGTTTGCACTCCCACCGTCGGCAACAACTCAGGTTCCGGCCTGGAGGTTTACAAACGTACTTATGAGTAAAGCTGTAACGGCACGCCTCACCCTTTTTGTCTTACTTGCGAGTTCCTGCATCGCTCTGTCCCAAACTGCGCCTGCAACGGCCCCTACCGGCAAGCTGGTTACGATGCCTGTGTCGGATATCAAGCCCGGCATGAAAGGCGTGGCCTATACGGTGTTCCAGGGCACGCAGCCGGAACCGATGGATATTACCGTTCTCGGAGTCCTGAAGAACTCCAATGGTCCAAAGGGCGACATCATTCTGATTCGGCTCGAGGGCAAGAAGCCCGAGTACACCGGCGTCGTCGCCGGCATGAGCGGCAGCCCCGTATATATCGACGGCAAGCTTGTCGGCGCGCTCGCTTTCCGCATCGGCCAGTTCTCGAAAGAGCCGATCGCCGGAGTCACGCCGATCGCCGACATGCTCGAGATTAACGCAATGGATCAGACCGTTGCTCCCGCTGAAGCGAAGACCGCGTCGCCGGATATCGAGAGTGCAAGTACCAAGACCTCTGGCCCTGGCGAGCCGGCGAGCATGCCAAGCGCAAGCGGATTCCGCAACATGCTGACGCCGATCGAAACACCATTGGTCTTCAACGGATTCACTGAAGAAGCCGTTAAGCAGTTCGCGCCTCAGTTCGCCGCCGCCGGTATCGTTCCGGTGATGGGCGCCGGATCGGTGACCAACGACAAGCAGCCGGAGCCACTGGTTCCCGGCTCCGCCGTTAGCGCAATTCTTGTTCGTGGCGATCTAAACATCGCCGCCACCTGTACGGTCACGTATATGGACCCGCAGCGCCTGCTTGCCTGCGGCCACCCGCTGTTGCAATACGGGCAGGTGGATATGCCGATGACGAAGGCAACTGTCCTCGCGACACTTCCCTCTCCGATGAACGCATTCAAGATCGTGAACACCACGGAGGAAGTCGGCACCTTCGTGCAGGACCGTCACACCGGTATTCTTGGCCGCTTTGGCACTGAGCCGCAGATGATTCCGGTGACGCTGTCGATTCATGGCGGCAAATCGTCCAAGACGTTTCACTATGAAGTACTGAACAACGCGAAGCTGACGCCGGTCGCAATCATGGCTACTGCATTCAGCGCGTTGCAGGGACTGAACGAGTACGGTGAAGACATCACGTACCGCTTCGCCGGCCAGATCAACGTCGATGGGTTCCCTGCCGTAAACATCCAGGACATGTACACGCCTGTGGACGGCGGCGGCCCGACAGCGTTCGCTGTTGCGATGGGACTCGGCGAGCGGTTTGGACGGATCTATGACAATCCCTATGCCAAGCCAAAGATCGACGGCGTGAA
>CAYWSM010000322.1:0-3476 GCA_964460935.1 uncultured Terriglobales bacterium
CAGATACTTGCCGCCACCACTTCCGTTCGCATCGTCGCCCTTGACGTTCGCGACGAAGCTCTGCAGTTGGCACGCGAGGTTGGCGCGCATCATCTTGTCAAGGCCGGCGAGGAAGCCGCCGGAAGAATTCGCGAGATCGCCGGACCCAAGCCCGGAGGAGCCGACGTCGTCCTCGACTTCGTCGCCGCCGATTCCACGCTCGCGCTTGGAGCATCAGTCGTCTCCACCGGAGGCTGGCTGGTTCTTGTCGGGCTCGCCGGAGGCGCTCTGCGGATCACGCCGAGCCTCGGCGAAACGGGAGTTCCCTTCGAATCGCGTGTCGTCATTCCGTTCTGGGGAACGCGAGCGGAATTGGCGGAAGTTATTGCTCTGGCGCAGAACGGACGGATCAAGGCGCACGTCGAGCGGTTCCCGTTGCAAAGCGCGTCCGCCGCGTACGAAAAGATGCGCGCCGGAATGTTGGCGGGACGCGCCGTCGTTACGCCCGCCGCGTAAATGGCGTCCCTGGCGGGACTCACGGAATATTTGTGGAGATTCGGACCCGGGTCTCACGACCCGGGCTATGGAATGTCGCGCCTGCGGCGCTCAGAATGGACTTTCAGACGGTTCCGATCAGCCAGACGGTTCCGATCAGCCAGACGGTTTCGTCAGCCAACAGCCTCCGATTCACCGGTGCTTGATGAACTTCCCTTCCTGTAGTTCCGTGACAGCCTGTCTCAGCTCCGCCTGGGTGTTCATCACTATTGGGCCGTACCACGCGACGGGCTCTTCGAGCGGCTTGCCGGAAACCAGCAGGAAGCGGATTCCTTCCGGACCGGCTTGCACGACGAGTTCGTCACCGCGATCGAACAGCACCAGCGAGTGATTGGTCGCATCGTACTTTGGAGCGGCTTCGGGCTTGGCCGTGTGCTCGGTCAGAACCGCCTGCGGCTCCGAGGCGTCGCGGAACGTTCCCGCTCCAGCGAAGACATACGCAAAGGCGTTACGTGTAACATCCACTTTAATGCGCTTGCGCGTGTTCGGTGGCACCGAGATGTCCACGTAATTCGGATCAGCCGCTACGCCTTCCACCGGTCCGCGCTTGCCCCAGAATTCGCCGGTGATAACGCGCGCCTTGGTGCCGTCATCGTCGGTGACTTCCGGGATCGCGCTCGACGGAATGTCCTGGTAACGTGGATCGGTCATCTTCAGCGATGACGGCAGGTTCGCCCAGAGTTGGAATCCGTGCATGCGTCCTCGCTCGTCGCCACGCGGCATTTCCTGATGCAGGATGCCGCTGCCGGCGGTCATCCATTGCACGTCGCCGGCGCCCATCTTTCCCTTGTTTCCGAGGCTGTCACCGTGCTCGACCGTGCCGGCCAGCACGTAGGTGATCGTCTCGATGCCGCGATGTGGATGCCACGGAAATCCGGCCAGGTAGTCTTCCGGCCGCTCGTTGCGAAAGTCGTCAAAGAGCAGGAACGGATCGAACTCCTTGGTCTTGCCAAAGCCGAAGGCGCGCTGCAACTTCACGCCCGCACCCTCAATCGTGGGCTGTGCCTGGACAATCTGCTTCACCGGTCTGAGTGACATGGAATTCCCCTCGTGTGGTACCGAACTAACATATGGATGCTTGACGAAGAGAAATGATTCAATATTGAAGTATTATACGCGAGCCATCAGACTAGCCCTAAGTACCCCGTGTCACAATGGATGATAAGTCTACTGCAGTGGCACCACCGCTAATCCTCCGCCTCCGGCATACGGAGAGCCGGTCGCAGGGGTCAGCATCCCGTTGTTTACATTCCAAACATAGAGCTGGCTATCCGAGGTTGCGAATAGGTGGTTCGACTTGTCCCAGTCAACATTCTGGAACGCCACTCCTGCGTTCTGCGGCGCAGCAACCGGAGAGAGTGTTCCGCTCGAATCCATCGAAAATGTCTGTATGCCACCGTTGCCGACCATCGCAAGATATGTGCCGGTTGGATCGAAGCTGATGTCGCTCTGCGCCTGATTAGTAGAAGCCGTGGTTACCGGCGAATTGTTGGCCAGCGTCAAGGTCCCGTCTCCGTTGATCTTGTAAGTAGCAATAGAGAACTGGCCAACTTGCGGCGTCTTCGTATAGGCAATCGCCAGGTACCCCTTCGTGGACACAGCAAAGTCTGCCGGGCAGGGAAAGTTACCCTGGTCCACAGGTGGTGGAAGCGCCCCGGTGTCCAGATTCGGATTGCCCAGCGTGCCGTCGGAATTTCGCGCGTAGCTGAAGACCGTCCAGGATATGTGATAGCAGTTTCCGCTGTACCCATACTTATTGTCCGGCGACCAGACCAGCGGTGGTCCGAATACTTCACTACTGCCAACCCATTGCATAAACGTGGGCGATGAACCGTTACTCAGGCTCCAGAACGCTACACCATCGTCGCCTGACGAATTGAACTGGCCGATGTAGAGAGAAGTCGCTGTACGGTCCAGAGAAAGATAGCCGACGACGTCCCTTGGATTCGGATTGCCGGTGATCGCGTTGAGACTATTCGCCAGGATCAATGATCCATTCGACTTGTCGATCGCGTAAGCCTTCAGCGTCACGTTATCGTCAGCGATGGCGTAAACGTTGGAACCGTTTGCAACGATCATGTTATTGGTTGCGCCAGCATACGGCGAACCCGGCGCTGGGGCGAGCGAGCCATCCGCTTTGACCGCATAGGCGTTGATATTGCTTGCATCGGCGGTGTAAACGTACGAGACAACCGCGACAGATGGACTGCCCGAGCCAGGTGTTCCCGAACTGCCGGAACCAGATCCGCTTCCTCCCGAATTGCCCGATCCTGTGCCGCCGGATCCTCCCGTGCCTCCTGTATTGGTTGACCCAGAGTTGTTCGATGAACTGCCACCGCATCCGGCCAGCAATGTAAGGAGAGTGAGGATGCAAAGTGATGTTCCAATAACGAAGAGGGCGCGCGAGCGGAGGTACATACAGATTCTCCGGCAACTCAAGTCAGGAATAACTTGCTTGTTGAATGCTCGGATGGAGTGCATTGCGCCCGTGTTGTCCTTGTTAATGCCAACGTTGTGGCGATTTTCCAGAGCAGCACGACAGCAGGAGGAAGTGTCTTGCTACTCACTGTCCTCAGGTGAGTGTCCACTTATAATGAAGTCCTCATGCGACCAACTTGGGCGGAAATCGATCTTTCCGCGCTACGCCATAATTTTCGGACGATGAAGAATCTCGTCGCCCCCATGACGACCGTGTGCGCCGTCATCAAGGCCGATGCGTACGGCCACGGCATTGAGCACGTCGCGCTGGCGTTGCAGCGCGAAGGCGCCGAATGGATGGGCGTAACTTCGACTGACGAGGGAGCCCAGATTCGCGATGCCGGTGTAAACACACGCGTGCTGCTGATGACCGGATTCTGGCACGGCGAGGAAGATGAAGTCGTCGGACGGAATCTAACGCCATCGGTTTGGGATCCGTGGCAGGTGGACTCGCTCCAGCAGAC
>CAYWSM010000323.1:0-2093 GCA_964460935.1 uncultured Terriglobales bacterium
GGGTGGAACGCAGTCGTTACACACGAACTCGTTCGATGAGGCATTGGCGCTTCCAACCGAACAATCAGCTCGCATTGCTTTACGTACGCAGCAGATCATCGCCTACGAGTCGGGCGTGGCGAACACGGCTGATCCGCTGGCAGGTTCTTATTTCGTTGAGTCGCTTACCAATGAGATCGAAAAACGAGCCTGGGACTATCTCGACAAGATCAAAGCCTTGGGCGGGATGCTGAAGGCGATTGAGCGAGGATACGTTCAGCAGGAGATCCAGAACGCTTCTTACGATTTCCAGCAGTCTGTCGAGTCACAACAGCAGATCATTGTAGGGGTAAACAAGTTCCGTTTGGACGAAGAGAATCCTGTGCCGATTCAGCGGATCGATGAGTCGCTGGAGAAAAAACAGGTAGAGCGCACCCGCGCTCTGCGCGCTCGTCGCGATCCGGGTCCATGGAAAGAGTCGCTGGCGAGGATTGAGGAAGCCGCGCGTTCAGGGGCAAATCTCATGCCGCACATCATCCATGCGGTCGAGAGTTACGCGACGGTGGGTGAAATCAGTGACACGCTGCGGAAGGTCTTCGGGGAATACAAAGAAGCAGTGGTGATCTAAAGAGAGAAGCATTCCGGTGCGCACCACACCTTGCCTGGTCCCTTCACAATTCATTCCTCATTTTCTGCAATTACACAGAGTGTTAATTCCGTCTTTGCCGGACACGTGGTTACAATGTGAGTTCTTTACAATCGAATCTGCCTAATGCCAGCCATCGTATTCACCGTTCTCCTTTGGTCTATCGCCGTTCTCGCCGGCTTCCTGGGTTCTCTCACCGGGCTCGGTGGAGGTGTTGTATTGGTGCCCGTGTTGACGCTCCTGTTTGGTGTGGATATCCGATATGCAATCGGAGCGTCTCTGGTATCGGTCATCGCAACCTCGTCTGGCGCCGCGGCTGCCTACGTCAAAGAAGGCTATTCGAATATTCGAATAGGAATGTTGCTGGAAATCGCGACCACCGCGGGAGCGCTTTTGGGCGCGTATCTCGCGACCCGGGTCAGCACACATGCGATCGCGATTATCTTTGGGCTGGTGCTGATCCAATCGGCTTACCAGTCTCTAACGAAGCGTAATAGCGATCCCGGGGCAACGGTGGAATCCGATGCTCTGGCGAAGAAACTGCGGCTGGATGGCGACTATCCCGTCGAAGGCCAACGTGTGCACTATGGCGTAAGGAATGTACCGGCAGGTATCGGTCTCATGACGGGAGCAGGCGCGTTATCGGGATTGTTAGGCATTGGTTCCGGCGCTGTAAAAGTGATTGCCATGGACAACGCCATGAAAATCCCATTCAAGGTTTCCACG
Source organism: uncultured Terriglobales bacterium (assembly GCA_964460935.1). GTDB lineage: Bacteria > Acidobacteriota > Terriglobia > Terriglobales > Acidobacteriaceae > DATMXP01. The sequence continues at coordinate 1,352 of CAYWSM010000323.1, forward strand.
ACAACAAGCAACTTCATGATTGGAGTGACGGCCGCAGCGAGTGCAGGTGTTTATCTCGGGCGTGGCTATATCGACCCGAGACTGGCGATGCCAGTGATGCTCGGTGTACTGGCAGGGGCATTTCTGGGCACAAAGGTGCTTGCACGAGCCCAGGTTCGAACGCTGCGGCAAGTGTTTGCTACGGTGATTTTTGTTCTCGCTGTTGAAATGATCTGGAACGGCATCGCAGGAAGGGTCTGAGTCCGGCATGAACGACCAAAAACTCGAAGTGCTTATTGGCAATCTCCTGCGCGCGGGAGTGATAGCAGCGGCTCTCGTTGTAACTGCAGGCGCTATTGTCTTCTTGTTACAACACTCCTGGCAGCCGCTATCGTTCTCGGTTTTCAAATTGGAAGGCGCAGACCTACGGACGGTGCGCGGAATATGCAGCTCCGCATTTCATGGAAGCAGCGAAGGCATCATGCAGATGGGCATCTTGCTGTTGATCGCAACCCCAGTCGCGCGGGTGGTCCTGGCTGGTATTGGCTTCTATTCTGAAAAGGATCGCCTGTATGTAGTTGTCAGCCTGGTTGTTTTGGCGATATTAACTTTCAGCATGATGCATGCCACTTGAGCAGTACGCGTTTCTGCCTGAGGCTTATTCCTTCACCGCGATCTGCAAGGCCTTCATCTTCCGATAAAGATGGCTGCGCTCCAACCCGAGGACTTCGGCGGTGCGGGAAATGTTGCCGTGGTTCTCGTC
>CAYWSM010000324.1:0-1613 GCA_964460935.1 uncultured Terriglobales bacterium
AGTAACTCTTCGCAGCGTCGGGCATCGATCCCTTTCGGCGGAGCAGGTCTGCGCGGGCGGCGTGGAGAAGGTGATAGTTGCTCAGATCCTTTTCCTCGGCTAGCTCGTCGATGATCCCGAGGCCGGCGTCAGGACCGTTCAGCATCGCCAGCGCGACCGCACGATTTAGAGTCACGATCGGCGATGGCTGAATCACTTCGAGACTGTCATAGAGGGCGACGATCTGACGCCAATCCGTGTCTTCGGCGTGCGGAGCCTGACAGTGCAGAGCGGCGATGGCAGCCTGCAATGCGTAAGGGCCGACTCCCGAGCGCAGGGCTTCTTCGACCAACGGAATGGCTTCGGCGATCTGATCGCGATTCCACAGGGTGCGGTCCTGCTCTTCCAGGGTGATGATGTCGCCGTTGGAATCGGTTCGGGCCTCGCGGCGCGAGTCGTGCAGAAGCATCAGCGCCAGCAAGCCGGTGAGTTCACCGGGCGGCGTCATCAGCGTCCGCAGCAGACGCGCGAGACGGATCGCTTCCCCGCTGAGATCGGTGCGAACAAGACCGCCGCGTGTGGATGCGTATCCTTCATTAAAGACGAGATAGATGACAGTCAACACCGCATCGAGCCGCTCCGGCATTTCTTTCACGCTCGGCACGATGTACGGAATCCTGGCATCGCGAATCTTGCGCTTGGCTCGCACGAGCCGCTGGGCCATCGTGGTCTGCGAAACGAGAAAGGCGCGCGCGATTTCATCGACCTGTAATCCGCAGAGGGTATTCAGGGTCAATGCGACTTGCGCTTCCGGCGCCAGCGCGGGGTGACAGCAGGTAAAGATCAGGCGCAGCAGATCGTCGGGAATCTCGGAGGTGTCGTACTCAGGCTGAACCGACGGCTCGACGGGTGGAACAAAGAAGCTGAGTTTCTGCTCGAGATTTTGGCGGCGGCGTATGCGGTCGATCGCCTTGTTGTGAGCGGTCTTGATGATCCAGGCCCGCGGCAGATCGGGAACGCCGGAGACACGCCACTGGTCCACGGCAATGGTGAATGCCTCCTGCGCCACTTCTTCCGCGAGATCGAAGTCACCGACCAGACGGATTAAGGTGGCGACAATCCGCCCCCAGTCGGAGTGGTACAGTTCCTCAATCGCCCTTGTGGGATCACACCCCATACATTGGGTCCTATTCTATCGTTCGGCCCTGTCGATTCGTCCACGCGATGTTCGACATACTCAAGAAGGCGCGTGGGGCGCACAAAAACCGAAGGAGAAGATCATGCGATTTGCTGTCCTGGTAAAAGCGAGCAAGGCGTCGGAGTCGGGAGCCATGCCGGATCCCAAGATGCTTGAGGAGATGGGCAAGTTTAACGAAGAGCTGATAAAGGCCGGAGTGATGCTGGCCGGCGAGGGGTTACAGGCGAGCTCGAAGGGCGCGCGGATACAATTCACCGGCAATAAGAAGACGGTGGTGGATGGTCCCTTCCCGGAAACCAAGGAGCTGGTCGCGGGATTCTGGATCTGGAAGGTGAAGTCGAAAGAAGAGGCGATTGAGTGGGCGAAGCGGTGTCCGAAGCCGCACGAGGAAGATTGTGAGATCGAGCTGCGGCAAATCTTCGAGTTGGAAGACTTC
>CAYWSM010000325.1:0-2320 GCA_964460935.1 uncultured Terriglobales bacterium
CCGACGCGACGGTGCTGCCCTACGACTACGAGGGCTACGCGCAAGAGATTCTGATGTATGTGCAGGAGGCGGAGAAGCGTGCACAGGACGTCTTCGGTGAAGGTGCGCCGGACTTCACGGCGGCGTTACACGCGGCACGCCGGTTTATGGTGGCCGGGCACATGATCGGTTTGCAGCCCTTTGCGGTATCAAATGTGCGCGAGTTGAATTCGGCGCTGCTGGCAACGGAACGAGAGCTGCTGCTGCCGAATGGGCTGCCGAGGCGTCCGTGGTTCAAGCACTCGATCTTTGCGCCGGCGGATTTGAAGGGCTACACGGCGTCGGTAATTCCGGGCGTGAATGAGGCGATCGAGAATGGCGATCTGGCAATCACGACGGAACAGATTTTCGAGTTGGCAAAGGCGTTGAACCGGGCGGCGGGAAGGCTGGAGTCGTATCGGCCGTCGGTAATGAATGCGAGGAAGTGAAGCGGGGGAAGTTCTAGTTTCTTGTTGGAATAACAGCCCACGAAGCAGTTGTCAGATGTCTTCTGGTTTTAGCCCGGTGTACTTCGCGATCTTCTTCAACATCACGGGGCCTAAGTCTACAGAGTCGTGCCAGGCCCAGGTAAAATCAGGGAAACCATCCTTCGAAAGCTGAACGTGCGATCCTTCTTTCTCTTTCTTCGGCCGCCATCCAATCCTCAGGAGCGCTCTGTAAACTCGACTTGCTTTACAGCTTCCCCATTGGCTCACGAGAATCGAATAGACTTCGGCGGCTTTCTGACTTGCTCAGTTTTATCCGCAATAACGCGGAGAGCGAGAACAGTAACGGCAACCTCAGCATCTTGCTTTGTCTCCCCATAAGCCATTACGCCGGGTAATTCTGGAACTTCAGCAATCCACCGCCCGTCAGCCTCTTTATCGAAGACGATGCTGAATTCCTCTGGCAGTTCGGGGGGATGTGACACTGTCGCCATGTGATTTCTCCAATCGGAGGGACTGGATGGGAGTCGAAGAAATTATTAATGGCTATAAGTAGCAGGTCAAATTTATTCAACAGGGTAGGTAAACGAAAGTGATCTCAATGGTTCCACCGCGCTTTCCAGGAACTCGGCAAGACAAACGGCTCAGTTTGGATTGCCTGCAGGTTCCACTCTGGCGACTCCGGCAACGTGGGTGAAGTCGTCCTTCTCGCGAGTAAACGAAACGAAGCGACGCTCGCCCAGATATCGCGGGTCAAGCATGAGAAACTTGCGCACGACATTCATGCGCGAGCCATCGGCGTAAAGGTGCTCGTCGTAAATGACTCCGTAGAGAACGACGATGCCGCCCTGATACTGAATCAACTGCGGCTTATGCCGGAGCAGGATGCCGATCACGTCGTCGCCGCGGATCGCGGAACCCGGCACGAAGCTGGCATTGATCTTTACCGAGCCTCGGTCGGTTGCACAACTCGTTCCCGCGATTTTCGTAACCAGATCTTTCAGCGAATGGTCGGTCACGGTCCTGGCCGCAGTTTCGATCGCGGAGTGTTCATCACAACGAATGTTCTCAGCGTGCAGCACGATTCGCAGTGCAGCTAATTCCGGGGGAGTGTCCTTATCGGCAGTCAAAGAGGGCAGGTTCGAGACCTCGGCACGCTGGTTGGGATGAACGACTTCCGAAGGCACGGGTTCCTGGGAATATGCCGAAACGATGAGAAGCAACGATCCGGACAGGACGATCAACGTTCGCAATCGGGACATGGGAAACGCCTGACCTGCTGATGGTGCGCTATCGGCAGCGATAAATCAATACTCCCAGCTCATGTCAGCACCTTTCGGAGCGGTGGCTTTGATGTGTTCGCGCATGCGGGGCATGATGCGCTCAAAAAGAGTGCCGATGGCTTCGAAGACGCCGACGTTTGCGCCGCCGGTATAACAGTGCGGTTTGCGCGGACCGTAATCGAAGTCGGGGACTTTATACGGATTCTTCGAGCTGGTCATGAAGTCGTCGAGAATGTGGACGGCATTGTTGAGATACCAAGTATCCATGTCGCCGACGGCGAAGTGCAGCTTGCCGGAGAGCTTGGGCCCGAGCGTGGCCCAGTCGCGCTGCATGATGTGGCTAAGGTCGTAGTGGTCGCGCCAGTAGTTGGCGACATCTTTGTCGATCACTCCGGTGGTGGGATCCCAGATAGGTTTGGGATATCCGTCGGGACCGACCGGACTGAACACAGCTTGCCAGATGCCGAACTGTTCGGTGGAGCGTCCATGGGTACCCATTACTTCTTCGCGGCGAAGGGCTGGCTCCATGGTGGCAAGAATGTTGCCTTTGGTATCGCGCATCTCAGCGCGGGG
>CAYWSM010000326.1:0-1524 GCA_964460935.1 uncultured Terriglobales bacterium
GTCGTTGTAGGTGATTTCCATCCGGTCCCAAGTGGCTTTGAACGCATTGGAGACGTTGTCGGCCAGTTGCTGCGGCGTGATGCTCTGAGCCTGCGCGGCGCGCTCGATCTTGAAGCCGTGCTCGTCGGTGCCAGTGAGGAAGTAGGTGTCTTTGCCCATCATGCGCTGGCGGCGCGCGATGGTATCGCAGACAATCGTGGTGTAGGCGTGCCCGATGTGCGGCCGCGCATTGACGTAGTAAATCGGCGTGGTTATGTAGAACTTGCTATCCATTCTGCTGGTCCAGGTAAATCCTGATCGCTTCCTGCATTACTGACTTAAGCGGCACCCCGTGCACGGAGGCGATTCGCCGGCAGTCTTCGTATTCCGGCGCGTAATTAGTAACGGTTCCGTTCAGATTTCCGATCTTCATTCTGACTTCGCCCCAAGGCGTGCGCACGATTTCGGATCGGCGAATCAGAACCTCGCGACGCTCTTCACGCATTCGGATGCCAAGAGTCGTCGTTTCGGCGAAGATGATCCTTGCAATCCGCTGCGCGTCCTTCGTTCCTGTTAGCACCGTCAGCAACATGCCGGGACGGTTCTTCTTCATCTGCACGGGCGTGCCAAAGACATCGAGTGCACCGGCCTCGAGCAGTTTGTCCATGACGTAGCCGAAGACCTGCGGATTCAAATCGTCGAGATTAGCTTCGAGAACCGACACAGTTTCCCTCGTTATCGCTTGTGTTGCGTCAACACTCTCGCCGATCGTAAGCCGGAGCACGTTGGCATGATCCGGAAAATCACGTGTTCCAGCGCCGTATCCAGACTTCTCGACCTTGTATGAGGGAACCGATCCGAACCGTGAGACCAAGGTTTTCACGATCGCCGCACCGGTCGGCGTGGTCAGTTCCTTGTCGATGCCGCTCGAGTAGATCGGTATACCTTGTAGCAGTTCGACCGTCGCTGGCGCCGGAACTGGCAGCCGTCCATGCGAGGCCTGCACCGTGCCGCCGCCGACGTTCACCGGAGAGCAAACCCAATCATCGATACTCAGGGCTTCGCTGCCCACAGCCGCGCACATAATGTCAACAATGGCATCGACAGCTCCGACTTCGTGGAAGTGAATCTTCTCGATTGGCACATTGTGGATCTTGGCTTCCGCTTCGCCAAGCGCCTGGAAAATGGCCAAGGCACGTTTCTTCGCTGTCTCGCTGATCGACGCGGCAGAGATGATCTTTTGAATTTCGCCTAGATGCCGTCCATGAGGTTGCTCGTCGTGATGATGACGGCCCGATTCTTCCAGTGGATGCTCATGCGCGTGGTGATGATGGCGGGCATGGTCATGTAAGTGAACCTGCTCATGTTCTTGAAAAGTGCGCTCGCCATCACGCGGACGGTCCTTCTCCTGCTCATTGATCCAGACGTCCACTTTAGTCGCGCTGATCCCACTGCGCAGTACCTTCGAAATCTCCAACCGCGCGCCAACATTCAGGGCGGCGACAGTCTTTTCCAGCAGCGCCGGAGACACTCCGGCGTCCACCA
>CAYWSM010000327.1:0-41740 GCA_964460935.1 uncultured Terriglobales bacterium
TGGCGTTGTGGGCGCTGTCTACAACCAGAATTCCTTCTTGTACGAGCCGAAGAACTCGGTTTCTCATTACCTGAGCTATTCTGGAGGTGGAACGCGCGAAGCGGACAAGGGTCGTCTCTTCATCCTGAGGGCAAACGGGTCCGTTGTCAGCAAACAGATGCATCGCTCAATCTGGTCCGGCAGTTTTGACAATGCGAAACTGTATCCAGGTGATGCGATTGTAATGCCACAAAAAATCAAGACTACAAATGTGCTCAAAGGGCTGAGAGACTGGTCACAGGTATTTGCTCAGTTCACTTTGGGTGCTGCGGCACTGAAAACGATAGCTCCATAGACTTTCTCTCTATGTTCTCTAGACGGGTGCTAAAGATTTCGTCAACGAAGTACTCACACTAAGAAACACGCTTGCACACAAACCTATGCACTTGCTGCACATTGTAGGAGCACGTCCCAACTTTATGAAATTGGGACCTGTTTACCAAGCTCTGGGCCAGGTCGGGAACATTTACCAAACGGTCGTGCATACAGGACAGCACTATGCTACGTCGTTGTCAGATGTCTTTTTTCAACAATTGCGTTTACCCGTACCCGATATCAACCTTGCGGTGGGATCAAGTACACATGCAAGGCAGACCGCCGACATTATGGTAGGTGTAGAAGGCGTCATTGAGCAATGCAAGCCGGATTTGGTGATTGTCTACGGGGATGTGAATTCCACAGTGGCTGCTGCGATGGTTTGTGCCAAACTTGGCGTACGCGTTGCACATGTCGAATCCGGGCTGCGTTCTTTTGATCGTAGCATGCCGGAGGAAATCAATCGCATCGTCACTGACCAATTGTCAGACCTTCTCTTTACGCCTTCCAGTGATGCCAACGCGAATCTGCATCGAGAAGGCATTGCCCCGGAGAAGATTCACTTTGTAGGCAATGCAATGATTGATACTTTGATCAGGATGCTTCCAGCGGCAAAGTTAGCCACCGCCGCAGTTGGGGAGGACCCCTATGTTCTTGTTACGCTGCATCGTCCTGGTAATGTGGATGATCTTGAGTGGTTGAAGACTATGGTAAACGCGTTACGCCAAATCAGTACTCGGTTACCAGTTTTGTTTCCAATCCATCCTCGTACAAGGAAACGATTGGCAGAAATTGGAGTCGCAACATTCGAAAGTGATGTCTTTCGTTTTCTACAGCCCTTGCCTTATTTGGAATTCCTAGGGCTTCAATCCCGTGCAACCGTAGTGATTACCGATTCAGGTGGCATCCAGGAAGAAAGCACCTTTCTTGGAGTACCGTGTCTTACAGTACGCGATAACACCGAACGACCAATTACAGTGACGCAAGGCACAAATGTTCTTGTCGGACGGGATGTTTGCCGTTTAATCCAGGAAGTGGACAATGTTTTGGCAGGTACTTGCAAAAAATCAACCGTCATCCCCTATTGGGATGGAAAAACCGGGGACAGAATTGCTGCGGTAATTTGTCATGGATCCTCTAACCGAGCGCGACAGAATCATGAGATTTGCAGTTAGCCAACATTAGGTTTGCTAATAATACTCAAAACTAAAGATGCTCTAAGAGAACGGAAATTATCCGAGTTATTGAGATTTATTGTGTAGTGCGTGAATTAGTGTTTTGCTACATCCGGCTCGATTAGAAAAGTTTGGAAAGTGAGATGGATACGATTCAAACAGAAAGCCGACTTGAAAACACTTCGGCAGAACCTCAGTCGCTTCATGTTGAAGATGGGGAGATAGATATCTTCGAGATTCTCATCATACTTGCCAAGCACAAGCAGCTCATTATCACTGCTACTCTTGCTGCCGCTGTTCTCGCAGCCATTCTCACCCTTCTACTACCTAATCGCTATACCGCGACAGCCAAATTATTGCCACCACAAGCATCCCAATCGGCAGCATCGATGATTCTGAACCAGATAGCCGGAGGTGGTGCGGGGGCTCTCATGTCGCTTGCAGGAACTGATCTGGGACTTAAGAATCCAAATGACATCTATGTCGCGATGTTAGAAAGTAGGACAGTGGAGGATAAGCTCATTTCGAAATTTGATCTGGGCAGTGTGTACGACCGTCAGAAACCCACTGAGATTCGCAAGGCTTTGGAAGGCGCGACTGACATCAGTTCTGAGAAAAGTGGAGTAATTACCATCGCCGTCGAAGATAAGGATCCCAAGCGCGCCGCAGACATGGCGAACTCTTATATTGAAGAACTTCGAACTCTAACGCAGACTCTCTCTGTCACCGAAGCTTCGCAGCGAAGATTATTTTTCCAGCAACAACTCGAACAGGCCAAAGCGGCCCTGTCTGATGCGGAGGTTTCTTTAAGAGATACGCAGCAGAGGACCGGAATGATTGATCTCAGCGCACAAGCGAGAGCAATCATTCAAAGCATAGGCACAATTCGTGGTGAAATAGTGGCTAAGGAGGTGCAGTTGCAAGGCATGCGCACCTTCGCTACCGAGGATAATCCCACCTATGTACTTTTGCGGCAAGAACTCGCGGGCCTACGTGACCAACTGGCGAAGCTAGAACGATCGGAGGAAGGCGGGAATGGCAATCCAATGCTTGCGACGGCCAAAGTCCCAACGGCGGCTCTTGAGTATGTTCGAAAACTCCGTGAATTCAAGTATCGCGAAACGGTGTTCAGGTTGCTTGCACAACAATTTGAGATAGCGAAGCTTGATGAATCAAAAGAAGGTGCTGTGATACAAGTACTTGATGGTGCAGTTATTCCTGACAAAAAGTCATCTCCTTTGCGGGCTCTCATCGTTATTTTTGCGGCATTCGTTGTCTTCTGCGGATCGATTTTTGTTTCTTTGGCATTGGAAAGTATGGAGCGTCTGAAGCACGATCCAACACGTGCAGAGCAACTCAGTCGGTTCAAGAAACTAATGAGTGTCCCTACATTCCGCTGGCGTTTGTTCTCTAAGAAGCAAGAAATAGCAGGCCATTAGAATCGCAGCACTAATGGCATAATGCCAAACGAAACAGGCTTCGACAATTGAAAGTCTCTGTCAGCGTAACCACCACGAAAGCGAGACTTGGAGTCTTCTTCTATGCTCTGCAATCGCTGAAAAGACAAGATTATGGCAACTATTCTGTTGTCGTTAACCTTTCACAAGAACCCTATCTTTTCGATACAGGGATCGATACTGTTCCTGATTGGATGATAGATGGGCGCGTGCAGGTCCGATTCGTGCACAATTCCGGCCCATATAGAAAGCTCTTGCCGGTCATTGAGGAAGCTGGAGAAGAGGATATCGTTGTGACTGCCGACGATGACGTCCTGTATACGGAACACTGGCTGCGGAGATTGGTCGACAGTGCGATGGCGCATCCGGAACACATCGTTTGTGCAAGAGCTCGTCGTATTCAGAAAAATGTAATAGGCCGATGTCAAAACTACTCGAATTGGCCAATCGTTTTGGAGAGAACCGAAGGCCCGCTCCTTCTTCCAATCGGATGTTCCGGCGTCGCCTACAGGAAAACTCTGTTGGACCTGGACTTCATCTTTGATCCTGTCTATCTCGACTGCGCTCCGACCGCCGACGATATCTGGTTTAGACTTGCGTCAATCCGTAAGCGCGTAAATGTCTACGTTGATCCGGAAATAGATGATGGCAACTCTTTCATTCAGCATTTCAAGGGTCTGTTGCAAATGAACACCCACCAACCGCAGCCGGGGTCTCATCTGCTTCATCGGGAAGTCGTCAGGGTCATCACAAGAGTTAAAGACTATTTAGGCATTCCGATTTCTGGTAATGATATTGCCTGGAAAAAATCGTTAGACCTATTACGGTCAAGGGACCAGTGCATTGCTTTGTGACTTTGCCTATAAAACTATCATTCTTTGAGCGAGACGCTCTGTGCGCAAACACGCGGCTATAAGCAGGCATCACCTAAATCGCAAACCGCATAACTGGCTCATATATGACATAGGTGATCGTTTTCTCCTAAAACACAGCCCCTATTTTCGCGGTGAGTTGTATGATCTGGGTTGTGGCGAAGCCCCTTACCGCGATTTTTTTCTGCGCTTCGCAGACCGGTATATTGGTGTCGACTGGTCGGCTAGTTCACACAATGCGAGGGCGGATATCATTGCCGACTTGAACAAACCTCTGCCAATCGACTCCGGAGTGGCAGATACTATCGTCTCCCTCTCGGTCATGGAACATCTATGTGAACCTCAACTCATGTTGAATGAGGCGTTCCGTATTCTGAAGCCCGGCGGCAGTATCGTCCTGCAAGTTCCGTGGCAGTGGTGGATCCACGAAGCCCCGTATGATTTCTTCCGCTATACCCCGTACGGTCTTGAGTATATGTTCAGAAAGGCCGGTTTTGCAGACATCGTCGTGGCTCCTCAGGCTGGCTTCTTTACAACGACAGTTCTGAAGTGGAACTACTTTAGCTCTCGTCTTCTGCGCGGCCCCATGCTGCTCAGGCAGTTGATGCTGATGGGACTGATGCCCATTTGGTATTTCGGCCAGGCACTCGCTCCTGCTCTGGACAAGTTCGACCGCAACTGGGCTCTGGAAGCACCTGGTTATTACGCAAGCGCGAAGAAGCTAAGAGATTCGTGACCACGCCAATGCAGATCTCTCAATCACGTTTAGTTTAGTGAGATACCTGTCTATATCGATCGTGACAAGTCTTTCTCAATCCGCCACATCTGGTGTGAAGTGGAACTTGGTTTCCCAATCTGGCCGGCAGGTCACACAGCTACTCACTACGGTCATCTTGGCTCGTTTGCTGAGTCCAGAGGATTTTGGGTTGGTAGGCATGGCAGTTGTCGTCATAGGGTTCGTTGATCTATTTAAAGATCTGGGCACCTCTGCGGCTGTGATTCAGTGCCGCGACATTAATGATGATTTGCTTTCTAGCGTTTTCTGGGCTAACGCCACCTTCGGGGCACTGGCGTCTGCTGTGCTGGCGGTTGCTGCTCCAATAGCTGCTGCGTATTACCACGAACCCCGAGTCGTCGCGGTCCTCAGAGTCCTTTGTCTAACATTTGTTATTTCTGGACTCAGCATTCTTCAGCAGACGCTCTTTGAACGTAAAATGGCTTTTAATATCTTGGCTAAAATTGAAGTCGCCGGCGTAGTCTGTGGCGCGTTGGTCGGGGTCGGATCGGCTGTTTTGGGAGCCGGAGTATGGGCATTAGTGGCACAGTCCCTAACTACTGCGACAGTTGTTACCGTATTCCTTTGGTGGTTTTCCGATTGGCATCCTCAATTCCTGTTTCATTGGAGTCAGATTCGCCGCATCAGTCATTACAGTCTGAATCTCGCCGGATACAACATTCTCAACTATTTTTCCCGTAATGCCGATTACCTGCTTATAGGGCGCTTTTTGGGCGCAGGGCCGTTAGGCATCTACACTCTGGCGTATCGGATTATGTTTTACCCTTTGCAGATCATCACTGTTGTCATCAGTCGTGTAATGTTCCCGGTATACTCACAACTTCAAGAAAACGATGCGCGTTTTCGAAGTGCATACTTGAGGACTGTGGCTCTCATCGCGCTGATAACCTTCCCAATGATGGTTGGCATTTGGTCTGTGGCGGAACCATTCGTACTGTCTGTCTTCGGGGCAATGTGGGCGCCGGCCATTCCACTTGTCAGGATTCTCGCCCCTGTTGGGATGGTTCAATCAATCGGGGCAACAGTCGGAGCAATTTATCGAGCCAAGGATCGCACCAACATCATGTTCCGCTGGGGTGTCGCTTCGAGTGCCGTAATCGTTTGTGGCTTCATTGTGGGGTTGCATTGGGAACTGCTCGGCATTGCCGTCTCCTATGCCGTTGTTAATTTTTTACTAATTGCACCTACTCTCATGATTCCATTTCGATTCATTGGCCTTCACTTTGCCGACCTTGCTGTTGTGCTCTCACGCTCTTTGATCGGTTCCCTGGTAATGGCGGCCGTGTTACTTACGATAAGATCATTGTTAGGTTCATATTCCGAGCAGATAAAGCTGGAAGTGCTTGTAATCACTGGGGTGGTTTCGTACCTCATTGCCATGTGGGTTCTAAGTCGTGAGCAGCTTTACCAGGTAGCGGCAATCATGGGTTACAAGACATAAACTGCGTGACAGATCTGGTAAGTGAAAATCCCTAACGCATTCTACGAATTTACCTTGTGGATACTTCAGCACTTCTACTCGAAGGCACCAAAATTTCCGGATATCTTCTTGCTTCTCCCGCTGCTTGCGCGTTCCCATCGCATGCGCAGGATTTGAATTTGAACGCTTTCCCAAATCTGTAATACTTTGGCCCGAAAAATCATCATGCTCTGCTCGGCCAATTTCCTCAATTAACGCGAGCATCGCAGACGCGGTCTGTGCAGCAGTCCTGCGATTCGTTTCCCAAATCCTTTATATCGAGGTGAAGCGGATGTTGGCTCCCATTAAGAAGTTCATAAAACAATTACCAGTCGCGGGCCCGTATTTGATTCGAGTGTGCGTGAAATTCTCCAAGGTTACGAACTCCTCCAATTATTGGGAAGATCGTTATCGGAGGGGCGGAAACTCTGGTGCGGGGAGCTACAATCGACTCGCAGAATTCAAAGCGGACTTCCTGAACAGATTCGTGGAAGAGCACTACGTAGCTTCAGTCATTGAGTATGGATGCGGGGATGGGGCACAGCTGAAGCTCTCCAGATATCCCCTCTATACCGGACTGGATGTTTCAATGACTGCTGTTGAAAGATGTCGAATGCTGTTTGCCGGAGATGCATCGAAAACATTTCTGCATTTGGATACGCAGACACGAAGCCTTAGAGCAGATCTTGGTCTTTCTCTTGACGTAGTCTACCACCTTATAGAAGATTCTGTGTTCGACGATTACATGCGTCGACTATTCGACTCAGCCGCCCGATTCGTCATCATTTATTCAAGCAATGTGGACGCCGTGCCCGACCATCATGTACGGCACCGGCAATTCACGCGCTGGGTCCAACAAAACAAGCCAGATTGGCACCTGGTGTCGGTCGTGGAAAACGCATATCCGTACAACCGGAAAGATCCAGGCAATACTTCATTCGCTGATTTCTATGTTTTTGAGTTGCGGCAGGTTCAGGCTCAATAAGAGCAGAGTTCCCTAGCAGCAGAGTTGTTAATCGCTGGCAGTTCGTTTGCCATTACGGGACAGCTTCTCGATGATTCGGTGCAATTCCAGGAATCCAAAATCGTATCCAAGTGTTGAATGTGAATAGTGACGAACCTGTACTCGCGGTCACAGAATACGCTGAACGAGCGGACAACGTGCACTGCCGTGGGCTGTTCGTAATTTTTCATGCAATCGAGTACACGATTTTTGAATCGCAGGTTCTCATCCATGTAGAGGATATGCGTCGCCAGGGGATCGAGCTTGAAGTCTGGGTTTTCGCTTCAGGGAATGGTTTTGATAGCTCCGCGGAACTGAAAGAACGTTACGAGCGACGCTACAACGTGACGATCAGGCTATTTCACGCAGCTCGTGCAGGTTTACCTTTGGCGGAAGTCTTTAATGCCATTGTGTTATACCGAGCCATGCGTATCTATGGCGGGCGGTTTCGTTTCGTTCATGCTAGAACGGATTACTCCGCATTCATCTGTGGGCTGGTCCGGATTTTTCGTCGGTTTGAACTAATCTGGGATTGCCGGGGAGACACGGTTGAAGAATACCGAATGCTAAAACCCCCTTCTGGGGTTTTGTCCCGGGCGGTCCAATATGTCAGAACGAAGGTAGTTGCTCTGCACAGAGCTATGGCGCTTCGCCTGAGCACCAAATGCATTTTTGTAAGTGAAAGCTTGAGAGAACGTCTGTTACTGGCTTCGTTTAGCCGACCGGTCGAGATCATTCCTTGTCTTGCAGAGCAGGAACTGTTCTTTTTTTCTCCCCAGCTTCGCTGGGCATGCCGCGAAAAACTCGGGCTAACAAGAAACCAGATAGTGCTTGTGTATGCTGGATCAATTACCTATTACCAATGCTTTGACCAGACGGTCGAGTTGTTTAGCAATATTCTTAAAATAAATCCACGATCTGTACTACTTCTCGTAACACCTCAACGTAGACGTGCCGAAGAAGCATTGTCGACGTTTTCTTCGGAAAACTTCCGAGTTCTGTCAGGTAACATCGACGATGTAAATGGATTCTTGAATGCGGCTGATTTTGCGATCTTTCTCCGCGAGCGCAATCCTGTAAACACTGTCGCCTCTCCCCTGAAATTTGCGGAGTACTGCATGGCCGGATTACCTGTAATCATGACTGACTCGGTCACGCAATCAGCGTCTATCGCAAGCACTCTCGGCAATATGATCAAAGTCGAATTGGGGTGCTATCCCGAAGAGTTGAAGCGCTACTCGGATGAGCGCAGAGCGCGGCTTTCCGCACAAGCCGCGGCGCTGTTATCCCGTTCAGCTGTAACCCCGAAATACCTACGTCTCTACGGCTGCAATGACAATGAGCACTAACTCAGCGACCCTGCGAATTACAGCTTTGCCCATTCCAGGCATTCAGCAGATGATCTCATTTGTTGATAAGGTCATATTTGCAACTTTATTCATTGCTATTGCGCTGCCATTCCGGGAGCTAATACGAATTCCCATCGGGGCCGCTACAATCAGCGGCTTCGAATTTGTATACCTGATCAGCACGTTTTTCCTGCTCCTCAGAATCTTACTCACTGGCAAAATACAAGCACCCAAAACTGCAGCGGTGACCTTTGGCACATTTGCTGCGTATGTTATTGGATCGTCAGTAATCGCTCACGTAAATCTAGGTGATGCGGTAAGGCAGTCACGATACTATTGGCCGTTCCTTTTAGCCGTGTTGTTACTTTGTACTGGTACGAGGATTGGTCTGCGCAAGTTTTTTCAATACATAATCGTTGCTGCCACAATGAGTTCTACTTCCGCGCTAATTCTTCATCACTTTTTCAAATCCTATCTGAAACATGCATTCGCGAATTCTCCGGAGACGTGGGACACCATTCAGACTGGACGTATGGCATGGGACAACGCCATGCTGGTATTTTTTGTTGTTTTGCTTTTTGCGGTACGACACTGCTCTCTACGCATTAATCGAATAATGGCCGTGGTAAGCCTGATAGTTACTTCCGCTGCGTTGTTCAACACATTCAATCGAACCATGCTAGCTGGCGTAGCTGCATACTTGGTTGGCTCAGTATTTTTTTTAAAAGGCTGGCGCGAAGCGCTGTACGGACTAGGGCGGTTGCTGGCAATCTCAACGGTGTTAGCTGCAGTTATTGCTATGGTCACTCTGGCGGACTCCCGCGCCCGAGAACTAGTATTCGCTAGATACATGGGATCAGGAGGTGGTGCTGAACGGATTTACGAAACGGATGTTGAGATGAGCCGATTTGGGCTATATATCCAATATTGGGATAGCGCTCGAACTCACTTTCCATGGGGACAAGGATTCGGTCGTCCATTCGCGTTTTATAACGGGCAACCGGATCCGGTCGCTGATATATCAATTGTGTCCTTCTACTTGCCTTTCGGCGTATTCGGACTGATCCTGTTTGGTGCATTCATTAGATGTTTGTGGGGTATGGTTGAAAAACACCGCGAAAAACTCCCAGCAGGGTACCCGAGAGCCATCAAGCTGTTAATCGTAATTTCAATAATTGTCTCAATGAACATTGATATCTATTCTCGAAACAACTTTGTGATCTTGCTGGTACTGTTTATCCTTTGTTGCAGAAATGGAGTAAAAGCCACACCGCACCCCACATTACCAGCTACAATTCCATTGTTTCCAGTACCTAAAGCTGAATAACAACCCTATTTCCATGATGGATATCCTTCCAGTCATTGTGCTGTATGATCGCACTCTTGAAGAATCCGAAACTTATCGCACTCTTGGTCCGCAGCTTAGGGAAAGGACCTGCCCGCTGGTGGTCTACGACAACAGTCTGCACGCGAGTCCGCTCCCAACCAATTCAGGTATAGCTCTTATCCATCACCACAATGCAGAAAATGGAGGCATTGCGGCGGCATATAATTTTGCGCTCGGAACCGCCCTGGATCGGCGTGTTGGATGGCTGCTACTGCTTGATCAGGACTCAGAGTTTCCGGATGACTACCTCACTGCGGTCGAACAAGCTATCGCTAAGTATTCCGCAATGTCTAGTGTCGTTGCTGTCGTACCTCGTGCATGGTGCAAAAACCGTCTGATTTCTCCGAACCTAGTGAGCTATGGGCGACATATTCCCCTACACTCGGAGGTGGAAGGCATTTGCAGGCATGAAGTCACCGCAATAAATTCAGGTGCGATTATGCGAACGGATTTTTTGCTCCAGATCGGCGGATTCAGTTCTAGCTATCACCTCGACTGCGTTGATCGTTGGTTGTTTCGAAGGGTCTATTCCGTCAATAAAGCCGTTGTTATTTTGCCTATCAATATCAAGCACAATCTTTCTGTATTCAATTATCGGACGCACATCTCATTTGAACGATACCGTAGCATATTAACTGCCGAAACATGCTTTACGCTCTCGGAGCAATCGTTACTTGAGGCGGTCATCTATGTTGCTCGCTTGTGGATTCGAGCGGTTAAGTTCTTGTTACTGTTACAAAATCCTCGTATGGCCTTCCTGACACTAGGCGAGTCAGCGAGCGTGTTCTTGAGGATTGTGACAGGACGTCGCAAGCTCAGCTATAGTCGGCAACAATATGTCTAGGATAGACATTTGATAACTAGGACTCATCAAGATAATAAGCTTGTGTCGCCTTGTACGTCACTGCATCGTACTATTTCGGTCTGTATGGCTTCGTACAATGGGCAAAGATTCATTCTTCGCCAACTCCGATCCATTTTGTCGCAACTAGGGGAGAGAGACGAAGTCGTTATCGTCGATGATGGATCATCGGATGGCACATTTTCGGTGATCAACCAGATACATGATTCACGTATCAGGGTTATTCGAAATCAAGTCAACCAAGGCGTCATCAGAGCTTTCGAACGTGCTCTTTCGAATGCCCGCAATGAGATCATCTTCCTGTCCGATCAAGATGACGAGTGGTATCCGAATAAGGCTATGCGATTCTTGAAGATTTTTGATGAGTCTCCAGATATAACACTCATTCTCAGCGACGCAATCGTAATTGACGATAAAGGAGTAAAAATTTCAGATTCCTGGTTTAAGCGAAGAAGATTTGCGCCGGGAGTCATCTCAAATTTAATTAAGAACAGATATCTAGGTTGTACAATGGCTCTGAGACGTTCGGTATTGCATTATATTTTGCCTTTCCCTTCCGATATTCCAATGCACGACATGTGGATCGGTATACTAAATCAAATATTTGGCAACACAGTTTACATACCCGAGCCGTTAATGGCGTACCGACGACATGACGGGAATGTGACAAATACAACTCATGCACCTGTCGCACAAATGATCCATTGGAGAATCCTATTAGCGAAGAATCTGTTTCTTCGGTATGTATCTCAAAGACGCAGTGTAATTGACCCGTGTATTTAATGAATTGTGAATCTCCGTTCGATTGTGCTCTTTTCCCCTCCCGATTCACTTACACAAATGTTCAGGATTTCCTATTTGAAACGCAAAAGGAGGTATTCGTGAAGCGTGTTTTAGTTGCCGGTGCCGGAGGCTTTATTGGTAGCCATCTAGTTCGTCGATTGAAGGCGGAAGGGTTCTGGGTTAGAGGAGTAGATCTAAAACTACCTGAGTTCTCTGAGACGGTAGCTGATGAATTTGTTCTTGGAGATTTACGCGATATGGAGATCGCGCAAAAAGTTGTACGAAATATTGACGATGTGTACCAACTCGCCGCTGATATGGGTGGGGCAGGGTACATCTTCACAGGAGAACATGATGCCTGTGTGATGCACAATTCAGCGATGATCAATCTAAACATCGTAGAAGCCGGACGAAAATCAGAGGTTGAAAGATACTTTTATTCATCATCGGCCTGCATTTATCCCGAGCACAATCAAAAAGATCCCGACAATCCTATTTGTTCAGAAGAATCAGCGTATCCCGCTGCGCCTGATAGCGAATATGGATGGGAGAAGTTGTTTAGTGAACGGCTGTACATGGCTTATTCCAGAAATTACGATCTTGAAATTCACATTGCACGTTTCCACAATATATTTGGCCCGGAAGGTACATGGACGGGGGGACGTGAAAAGGCCCCCGCAGCCCTTTGTCGTAAGATAGCTGAAGCCGTTAACGGTGGCGAAATCGAAATCTGGGGCGATGGTAACCAAACTCGGTCATTTCTGTACATTGATGAGTGCTTAGAGGGAGTAAGAAGATTAATGGATTCACGGTTTCAAGGTCCGGTGAACATCGGTTCTGAAGAAATGGTTACCATAAACGGTTTGGCGGAAATGGCAATGCGCATTGCCAATAAGAAATTGCGAATTAGACACATTCCTGGCCCTCTAGGTGTGAGGGGCAGAAACTCGGATAATCGTCTTATTGCAAGGGAACTGAATTGGTCACCGTCCGACTCGTTGGAGAACGGAATGCGCAAAACCTATCGCTGGATTGAACAGCAGGTTCATGCAGTATCAGCTCTCAATTCCGCAGTTCGTTAAAAGACGTATCTGCTGTTATTTTCGCAAAACCGGTTGAAGTAGCTAATGGTATCGGGTGGTCGTATTGCGAGCCTCGAACGCAGCCACCCAACGATACCTCTATTCTGATGCGAATTTTGGTTCTCAACCAGTGCTTCTATCCAGATGTGGCTGCTGTCGCTCAGCACCTTTCGGAATTGAGTGAATACCTCGTATCCCGAGGGCATCAAGTGAATGTTATTGCTGGGAATCGTGCACACGACGACCCTACCGTAAGATTTTGTTCTCGAGAGACGTGGAAAGGGGTCGAAATTTCCCGCGTACCTGTCCTAGGGTTGGGTAAGAAATCCATTCTACGTAGGCTGGTGAGTTCTATCAGTTTTTGGTTTTTGTGCACGTTGAAGCTGATAACGTTACCTCGGTCAGATACCATCATAGTTTCCACAGTTCCACCACTTTTGCCCCTGCTCGGAGCGATAGCTGCAAGGCTTAAGCGGACCCGGTTTGTGCTGTGGATGATGGATATGAACCCAGATGAAGCCATTGCATTGGGGATTTTGAAGCCCAGTTCATTTTCTGCGAAGCTGTTGGAGGTTTGCTCCAGATATAGTTTGCGAAATGCGTCTAAGATCGTGGCTCTTGATCGCTTTATGGCAAATAGGATTAAGTTGAAAGGGGTTGACGAAAAGAAAATCTCGATCATCCCACCTTGGTCCCATGACCTCGATGTTCGGTTTGATGAAAGCCGTCGCGCTGATTTCAGAGCACGGTTTGGTTGGAGCGACAAATTCGTTGTCATGTATTCGGGAAATCATACCGCGTGTCATCCTCTCGATACTCTGTTGCAAACAGCGCGGAGGCTTCAAGAAGAGCCAGACATTGTTTTCGCGTTCGTTGGTGGCGGGACTGAGTTTCGCCGGGTTCAGCAATTTGCTGAAAGTCAACAGCTTGCGAATATCTGTTGTTTGCCATATCAGCCCCTCTCACAATTATCAGCCTCTCTATCATCGGCAGATTTGCATGTGGTAGTCATGGGAGATCCTTTTGTTGGAATCGTTCATCCGTGCAAGGTGTATAACATCTTGGCAATCGGTAGCCCATTTCTATACATAGGTCCGCCAACCGGGCATATTCCCGATTTGTGTCAGGATCCCACACTCCGGCCATATTTCTATGGTGTAAGACATGGAGATGTGGATGGTGTGATTTCAATCATTCAGCAATGTCGAAGAAATTCTTTCCCCAGGCACGGCAAGGATCTGATTTCGTCGTTTTCAGCTAACACACTGCTGCCTCTCGCGGTTGAGGTTCTGACAATAGAGCAACCTCTTTCAAAAGGGGATGAGACAGCCGCGAACCTTGCAATGTAGCGAACTTTGGACGGATGCATGACTGAGTTGACTGCAGTAACCGGAGCAACCGGGTTTATCGGCCAGCACGTCGTCAACAAACTATTCCAACAAGGAAAACAGGTACGGTGTCTATCTTCTTCTACCAGACTTAACATCCCACACGGGGCAGACGTCGTTGTTGGGGATATTCGCAACGTTGATGTCATTAGCGCGTTAGTCGCAGGTGCAAGTTCTCTAATACATCTCGCCGGTATTGCCCACACAGAATTGACTACCTCTTCAGAGATGGAGTTGGTGAGGTCTGTAAATGTAGAAGCGACTAGGAAATTAATCGAAACCGCTAGATCAGCGGGAGTACGCCGCGTTCTTTTCGTGTCCAGTGCACACGTGTACGGCGAAGAGGGAGAGAACATTTCTGAAGACGTGCACAAACATCCCTTGGGATTTTATGGTAAATCGAAGTTGGAGGCTGAGGAAATAGCTCTTGCTTCAAGAGCCGTCGATTTCGAAGTATTAATCGTTCGGCCATGTCTAGTGTATGGCCCCAACGTGCGCCACAATCTCCTGAAGATGATACATGCAATTGATCGCGGGCGTTATTTTCATCTAAGTGGGCAAAATCCGATGCGTAGCTTTCTTTCCACAGATAATGCTTCGCGCGCGATAGTTCACTTATTGGAACATGGCGTAGATGGTTGTGCATACAACCTTTCGGATAGACACCCGTATGCTCTGCGAGAATTCGTTAACTCGATTGCAAAAAAAATGGGGCGCAACTCCCCTCATACCTTGCCCTACAGAGTCATCAAAGCCTTGGCGTATTGTGCAACGCCACTCACAAGGATAAAGCCGCCTCTGAACCGAGTGTCACTTCGCAAGATCACGAACAGCTTCACGCTCAATACCGATCGTTTGGCTCGTACTGGATTTGTTTGGAGTGGGACAGAAGATGCAATCCTCCACGAGATGGTTCGTTCATATTTAAGTTCGCATCATTGAGCAAGATCCAAAGGCTTGAAATGAAGGAACTAGCCAGTTTGTCGACTACCTGCACTCCCGCCAACGGATTTAAGTCGGAGTCTCTTCAGCCCAAAACTGGGTATGATCTCGTAAAGAGGTTGTTTGATGTTGTGTTTGCAGTCGTTACGGGTGCAGTCCTGGTATTTCCAATGTTGCTTATAGCTATCGCGGTAAAACTAACATCCAGGGGACCGATTCTCCACTGGTCTAGGCGAATTGGACGCCGTAATACTCGGTTTTTGATGCCGAAATTCCGCACCATGCGCGTTGATACTCCGCAGCTCGCCACACACCTTCTGCATACTCCAGAACGGTACATTACACCACTCGGGCGTTGGTTGCGAAAGACCAGCCTAGATGAACTTCCTCAACTCTATAGTATCCTCAAAGGAGAGTTGAGTTTTGTAGGCCCAAGGCCTGCTCTTTTCAACCAGCACGATCTTGTATCTCTACGTGCGACGGCAGGTATCGATCAACTCGTTCCTGGTCTGACCGGTTGGGCTCAGGTCAATGGACGAGACGAATTGTCGGTTCTGGATAAAGTGCGTTTTGAGCAGGAGTACTTGCAACGAAGATCGTTCACTTTCGACTTACGTATACTTGCTGCTACCTTCATTAACGCTGCCACAGGTCGCGGAGTTAGTCATTGACGGACATTCGATCTTATCCCTGGCAATCGGTTAGCCCCAGCTTGTCGTAGGTCTATAGGGCCGAGAACTCTATTCTGCTTCTACGGGAGTAGCAATTGAACGCTAGCATAGGCAAACTGCTATTGTTATTGAGTGCCGCCGCAGTGTGTGCAGTTGGCATTTCTTCAATGTTTGCACAGGATATAAACCAAAACGTACCCAGCGATCACCAATCGGTGAATGTGCGTACATATGGCGCAAGAGGAGATGGGATTACAGATAATAAAAACGCCATCGATGCAGCAATAGCGGCTACATCTGATGGCGGTGTAGTAAGTTTAGATCCCGGTATATATCTGATTACGTCAACTATCGAACCTACTCGACGCATCAAGTTGAAATGTCAGGCTGCAATCGGAGTGCACAGCATGATTGGGCCCTGCACGATCAAAAAGGCTGCGAATATGAAAGGGCCTGCGATTTTTCTGCACGGGAACGGAGTCCGGGGTTCAAGTATTGAAGGTCTCACCATTGATGGAGACAAAGGCAATGTTGGACCGGGCCTTATACTGATCTATCCTTGGGCGACTCTCCGAGACGTGCGGGTTGAACACCAAGGCGGTGATGGCATCGTAGTGGGTTCAGACACGTCCAGCGATTCTGAGGACGCTAATTTTTCTCGCTTCGATAATGTGATTTCTCGCTTCAATAAGGGAAGAGGCTTTTACGTAAGTCAGAGTACAACAAAGGGCGAGAATAATGCTAATGCGGGGACCTGGACAAATGTGACGGCAGAAAATAACGACAGCGATGGGTTCGCGTTAGCGGCAGCGACAAACAATACGATTGTAGGTATCGACTCTGAGGCGAATAAGGGTGTTGGCCTTCACTTCTTGGCGCCCGCGGCACGGAATCAGATCATTGGCGGTGACCTGAACGAGGGCAACGTCCAGGGCAATCTCCAATTTGATTCCGGCACATTGGGTAACGTGGTTCAGGCCGACGTTAAGAATATACCGCCATACTATGCTGATCACTCGATAGGTAAATTCGGAAGTACCAATAGGGTCATTTCTTCTATGGTTCAAGATTTTGGCCAAATTGGAATCTCGGGAAGTGGTTATTCGCAAGCGGGTTTTGGCATTGGTCCAACCGGTGGAACAGGTGCGGCCTTGGAAGTACACGGAGCCTTTGCTGGCCCATTGTTTGGGGTGGTACGGATTTCGAGCGATGCAGGGGTACCAACCATGATCCTTCGCAAGGCAAGGGGCACAGAGCAATATCCAGCCACTGTTCAGAGCGGGGATGGTATCGGGCGCTATTACTTTGGCGCATACAACGGATCACGATGGATTAGTAGCGCATTTTTCGGCAGTATCATCGATGGTTCTGTGGCGGACGGTGCAGTTCCGGGAGCGCTAGTTTTCGACACCTGCCTCTTGGCAAGCAATTGCATCGAGCGAGTTCGCATTAGCTCAACTGGGGAAGTGGGGATTGGGAAAACCGCGGAACGGGGCGTGGCTTTGGATGTCAAGGGCGAAGCTGCCTTCAGTGGTGGGATCACCACAGGGAATCCTGGAGTTGCCGGTCATGTGGTCTGCTGGAAGGACACTACACATATTGGTTACTGTTCCAGTCAGCCTGATTCTGGCGGTTCTTGCTATTGCAACTGATCATATGGAAAGCGACTATGCGTGATCAAAGCCCTTAGTATTAAACCGCGATGCAGATGCCATCCTGCGGTATTCTCGTGCTGGATACTGATATTTTAGAATGAAGGCTGTTGCTGTTGGAATCGATGACACTTAGATCTTCGATCTCGCATTTAGGGGGTTGATATTAGGGGGTGTTCATACGGAACTTTATTTCCCGAAATCGAAACAAAGTACAGAATTCTGGTGATAACTCAGTTAGAAGTAGTACTCTGGAATGGTTCTTTGCCACTGCGCCACTTCCACGTCGATGCCGAGTATTCATTCTTCGCCGGAGGACGGTAGCTACTCGAGATGAGGAAATTTAATCGCGTTACGGACTTTGTTCTGCAGCAACATGGAGCTGTCATACTAACTATTCACATTTGTTTGACAGCAGTAGCTGCTGTCTGCGCGTGGATATTGAGGTTTGATTTTGCGCTTAAGAATAGGGGCATTCTCCTGCATGCAATCCCGATACTTATTCTTTGTCGGATTGCGGCTATGTCCCGATTTAACCTGTTGCACGGCAATTGGCGCTACACGGGTGTCCATGATTCGTACGATATACTCGGTGCAAGCGTTGTTGGCAGCCTCGGCTTTATTCTTAGCTACCGTTACGTCCTCGGGGTCAGAGAATTTCCCATATCTGTGTATGTGATCGAGTTTCTGATTACAGCATTCTTTATCACCGCAGTTCGTGTCGGACTTCGTATTCTCGCCGAAACGGCAGCTCGAGTACCTATCACCTCTGCCCGGAAACAAACGTTGATCATTGGCGCAGGCTTCGCCGCGCATATGATTATCCGCGAAATCCAAGGCACCCCCAGTGATCATTGGGTGGTTGGCTGCCTTGATGACAATCCCAAGAAGTTCGGGTCCAAAATTCTTGGTAAGCCTGTCATGGGCAGTGTGGATCAGTTGCCTGGAATGGTATCTGCGTATGGAATCGATGAAGTTCTGATCGCGGTTCCGTCCGCTACTGGTGCCCAGATGCGACGCTTTGTAGATGTTTGTCAAGCGGCCGGTGTTAAGTTTTCTACCGTTCCTTCGCTTCAAGACCTGATTTCTGGGAAAGCCAACATTCAGCAGCTCCGGCAGGTTGATTTAGAAGACCTCCTCGGCCGCGACCCTGTTGAGATAGATCTTGAATCAGTGCGTAACGTCATTGAAGGCAAGGTCGTTATGGTGACGGGTGCTGCTGGTTCGATCGGTTCTGAACTTTGCCGTCAGTTATCTCGCTATGAACCGGCCAAACTGATTTGCCTCGATCAGAGCGAGACCGGACTCTTTTACTTGGAAAAGGAGTTAGGACGACATCACAAGGTGTATAGCGTTGCCGATTACACCAATTCGATCGGAATGCAGCAGGAGATATCCCATCATAGAGTGCACATTATTTTTCACGCTGCGGCGTACAAACATGTGCCTATGATGGAAGAAAACCCACGCGAGGCGATTCGCAATAACGTCTTGGGTTTGAAGGAACTCCTCCAAGTAGCAGACGAGAGCGGTTGCAAGGAGTTCATTCTCATTTCTAGCGACAAGGCGGTGAACCCATCCAGCATCATGGGCGCAACAAAGCGAATCGGTGAACTCATGATGTGTTCCCGTCCGAAAGGCAAGATGCGATGTGTGACCGTCAGGTTTGGGAACGTGCTTGGCTCGCAGGGTAGTGTTGTTCCCGTGTTCCAAAAGCAGCTGCTGGAAGAAAAGCGTATCACCGTCACCCATCCTGACATTAATCGCTTCTTCATGACCATTCCGGAAGCAGCTTCTCTCGTCCTGCAGGCGTCTGCTGTTGGACAGCAGGGTGACGTCCTCGTACTTGACATGGGAGAGCCCATTCGCATCGTCGATCTGGCGCGTACCCTTATTCGCCTGTCCGGCAAGACCGAGAAGGAGATTCCGATCGTTTACACCGGCTTACGGCCAGGTGAGAAACTGTACGAGGAACTGTTTTACTCGTGGGAACAGGTACAAGACACTCATCATGACAAGATCAAGCGAACTCAAGGACAAATTATTGGTTGGGCGGAGTTGAATGCACGTCTTGAGATGCTGCGCCGCTCAATCTATATCTCAAGTGAAAATGACCTTCGCGTAATGGTGCAGTCAATTATTCCCGAGTATCAGTATGGGGGCCCGGCTGCTGCTGCCGCCGCTGCCAACACATCTTCGGGCTACGCTTGGCCGTTGAGTAGTGAGATTTCTGTTTCTGCATCCGCTCAAGACTAAGCCAAATAGATAATGGAATAGGGATCTAGCGCTTCCCCCAATTTGGGGGAGCGCTTTTTCTTGTGGCGTCTAAAACAAGGATGTCCCAGGGCGCGTCTCTGGATAAGAAAAACATGTCCCTTAAAACCACCTAATTCCCGCTCTGTACTTAAGGTGTTGAAAAGCTTCCTCTTATGACAACAGCACCCTTTTGGCAAGGACCTCATCTAATCTTCTTTGTTGCGATAGATTGCAAGAATACTTTAACAAACAACTTCCACATTGACTCTTAACTCACTCCGTCGTACTCTACGCCCAATGGACGCTGCTTCCAGTCGGTGGCGGGCGCGCAGCTTTCGTTCCAACCTTGCACTACTTTTCACGCTCAAAAATGAAGTACGTGGATCCCAAAGCATTGCCGCTACTTGTCGGCATCGGAGGGCAAACTAAGCTTTTGATGAAGAAAAATATCGAGATCACGCCCAATATTGAGACTCTCTTCGGCACGCGTGACGAGAATCTCCAGCTTCTGGAAAGTGGTCTGAACGTTACCATCGACCTTCTCGCTGACGCCGTTCAGATTGAGGGTTCAGCTGCGGACGTGCAACGCGCGCAACAGGTCTTTGCCGACTACGACCATCTCCAGCACAATGGATTCGAATTCAAGAATGGCGATCTGACGACTATGCTGCGCGTCCTTGCCAGCGACCCGAACGTCAGCCTGCGATCTCTCGCCGAAGCCGGACGCCAGCGTTCGTTCGGCAAACGCACCGTTCAGCCCAAATCGATCAACCAGCGGCGCTATCTCGAGGCCATTGAGAAGCACGATATGGTCTTCGGCATTGGTCCTGCCGGAACGGGCAAGACCTACTTGGCTGTCGCGATGGCGATTTCAGCCCTGGTCAGCAAGCGGGTGAACCGGATCATTCTTGCTCGTCCAGCGGTGGAAGCAGGCGAACGCTTGGGCTTCCTGCCTGGCACATTGCAGGAAAAGGTCGATCCCTATCTCCGACCGCTGTATGACGCGCTTTATGACATGCTCGAACCGGAGAAGGTTGACCGCTATCTCGAGAAGAACGTCATTGAAGTGGCGCCGATTGCGTTCATGCGCGGGCGCACGCTTAACGATTCGTTCATCATCCTCGATGAGGCCCAGAACACCACGAATGAGCAGATGAAGATGTTTTTGACGCGTATGGGCTTCAACAGCAAGGCCGTCATCACCGGCGACATTACTCAGATTGACTTGCCGAATGCGCGACGGAGCGGGTTGATTGAAGCCACTGAAATTCTGAAGGACGTCGAAGGGATTTCGTTCATGTATTTCGACGAAACCGACGTCGTTCGTCACCACCTTGTGCAGCGTATTGTTCGTGCCTACGACGACTCCAAGAATCGCGTGCCGGAAGGCCAAATGTCGCTGCCGATTGGAAATGGAAACATGAATGGCAATGTGGTCAGCGCTCCTCGCGCGGAACCAATGCTGTCCACAAATCCCATCTCGGAGCTCTCGACAGACGAAACCGCCGAGATTTAATCTAGAACTACACACGGGAGGGTCGTTTGCGCGATTCCTCCCGTTTTCATTTAGCGCAAGTGATCGGGATTGAAAAGAATATCGATGGAGTGACAGAACGGCGGCTTAACCGCTTTGTTGCTGTTGCTCGCAAGGCTGTTCGCCTTAAGGGCCAGGTGAGCTTGCTGCTCACGACGAACCGCCGCATGCGTGCTTTGAACCGCTCTTTTCGCGGCAAAGACAAGCCAACCGACGTCATCTCATTCCCAGCTATCGATACTGTTCGGGCAAAATTCGCCGGCGATCTCGCGATTTCTATCGACATCGCTGCCGCCAACGCACGTCAACTGGGCCACAGCACGGAAGACGAGCTTCGCGTGCTCATCCTGCACGGCCTGCTTCATCTTGCGGGTTACGACCACGAATCCGATGATGGCGAGATGGCGTGCAAAGAGTCCCGCCTTCGCAAGCAACTGGGCTTGCCGCTTGGACTGATTGATCGAACGGAAGGGAAGACTGTAGTGAAACGATCGAAACCACGAAGTAGTCCGAAGAAGAGGCGAATGCGATGAACTACGCGATCGCAATGCTGGTTATCTTCCTTCTCGGACTGCTTACCTTGGTTTCCTATGTTGAACGTCTCTTCACCGAGGCCGGCAAGTTTCTCTCCCGCGAATTCCAGGAAAACATCGACGCCTATGAACAGCGGGTTGAACCCCGTCTTCATATCGGACGGGATCGCGTCGCAATGTCGATGGCTGTGCTCGAGCAGCTTGCAACGGCCCTGTTTGCCATGGTCGTCGCCTACTCGGTGCTTGCCACTAAACAGTGGAGCCGCAGCGAAATTGCCCAGGCGGTCGGGATTGTTGCCATTGCCATCGTCGTTTTCAATCGCGTGGTTCCGTTCGTGTTGTTCTCGCGCACTAAAGGGGATTGGTTAGCCTCCTTTACGATCATCATTCGCGCGCTTGTTTACGTGACGATGCCATTGACGCTGATCATCAGCTTCTGCCAGTCTGTCGCGGCTCTCGCCCGCGAACGCGGCGAACCCGAGCCTGAGCATCCCTCCGAAGCCGTTGATGCCTTCATCGAGGCCGGACAGGAAGAGGGAATTATCGAGGAAAGCGACCGCGACCTTATCCAGTCGGTTGTGGAATTCGGCGATAAAACGGTACGCGAGGTCATGAAGCCGCGTCCCGAGATTGTCGCTGTTTCGGCCGATCTTACCGTGGAACAGCTCACGGAGATGCTGAGCAAAAGGCCGTACTCCCGTATTCCCGTGTACAGCGGCACCATCGATCACATTGTCGGTATCGTGAACGCCCACGACCTCCTGCAACTCACAGACGTTGAAGCGCGCGTCAGGACAGTGGGCAGCATCATGAAGACCGATGTTCGATTCACACCGGAGACCAAACGCGTCAGCGATTTGCTTCGCGAGATGCAGCGCGACAACGTGCGTCTGGAAGTCGTTATCGACGAATACGGCGCTGTCGCGGGCATTGTCACCATTGAGGACATGGTCGAAGAAATCGTCGGCGAAATACGGGATGAGCATGACAAGGCCGAAGTGGTGAAGGAATCGGAGAACACCTACATCGTTTCCGGTAACATGGATGTTGATCGCCTCGACGACCTCTTTGGTTACCGGATGGAAGATCACGAAGCCACTACGATCGGCGGCCTGGTCAGTGAGCTCGCCGGACATATTCCGCAGCCGGGCGAAGTCATTGCCGACGAAAAGCTCCGGTTCGAAGTTCTCGACTCAACCGATCGCAAGGTTAACCGCGTCCGCGTTACCCCCGCCGAATCCTCCTCCCAGCCCGAGCAGATTCGGGCGTAATCGCACACTCCTCCATTTTTCCCGCTTCTCTGATTACCTCTTAGTTAACTTCCGCGTTGGTTTTTCTGACTACTGTCTTGTTCATAAACGAACTCCGCTGTCCCGAAAAACCGGGGGGGACCCCCCAAGGGTGAATCCCTGGAATCAGTGGGTTACACGATTCCGCGCGTAAGAACTTAAGAATCAGCCGATTGTGGGTAACAATCCGCGAATCAATGAGTTACATGGGGCAGCGGGAGTGAGTTTAGCTAATAGCTGTCAGCTTTTGGCTTTTAGCTCTTAGCGGAACATCGGCGGTTAATGGGGTGGAGCCGCGGTACGAATTTCAACAGTGGGGCACTCTACAATCACGGTAGCGTTAAGGAAAGAGCGAAGGCAAGGGAATAGTGCTGTTGGAGCGGGATTTTAGAGAGAGTGGATTCCCGGAACGGGAGAGGAATATTTGAGGGCCAAACTGGGGGTTCTAACTCTCTTTACAAATCATTGCAGACTTTACAAATTCTTTCAGAGTCTTAACCGTCATTTTTCACCCCAGCCTGTCTATATAGGTGAGAGGAAGAGGGCTTATGAAGCACATTCAGCGCAAGTGGATCGCAGTTTTCGCCGTCATCGCCGGCGTTATCGTGCTGGCGGCATTCAGCCTACGTTCTGGGGACAAAACGAGCTACACGACTTCACACGTGCAGCAGGGGACGATCCGCCAGATCGTGCAGGCGACCGGCACTATCAATGCCGTCAACACGATTCAGGTCGGATCTCAGGTCTCCGGCACGATTTCGGAGCTCAACGCCGACTTTAACAGCAAAGTAACGAAGGGGCAGATCGTCGCACGGCTCGATCCCGCGTTGTTCCAGGGAGCCGTCCTGCAGGCTGAAGCTGACTTGCAGAACGCGCAGGCGACCGCCGCCTCGGCAAAAGCCGACCTGCTGAAGGCCGAGGCTACGGCTGATCAGACGCAGAAGGCGTATGTCCGCAGTGTTGCACTGGCCCAGGATGGCGTCATTGCCGCCCAGCAGCTCGACATCGACAAAGCTACTTCGGACTCCAACCAGGCGGCTGTCAACGCTGCACAAGCGGCCGTAAAGATGGCTAACGCACAAGTCGCGCAAAAGGCCGCTGCTCTGACGGTAGCCAGAACGAATCTCGACCATAGCATCATCCGGTCGCCCATCGACGGAACCGTAACCGCGCGCAGTGTAGATGTCGGCCAGACGGTTGCAGCGTCTCTGCAGGCTCCTACGCTGTTCACCATCGCGCAGGATCTTACCAAGATGCGCGTATATGCGAAGACCGACGAGTCTGACGTAGGGCAGATTCGTCCCGGCCAGCCGGCGACCTTTACCGTCGATGCGTTCCCGAACCAGGTCTTCCACGGAACCGTGGAGCAGGTGCGCATGAATCCGACGACCGTACAGAACGTGGTCACCTACGACACCGTGATTGCCTTCGACAATCCACAGCAGAAGCTGTTCCCGGGCATGACTGCCTATGTAACGGTTCCGGTAGCGCAGGCTGAGAATGTCGTCGAAGTTCCCAACGCGGCGCTTCGCTTCCAGCCCGACCTCAGCTCCGATGAACTGCAGAAGGCGTACGCTTCGGCCGGAATTCAATCCGTGGGTAAAGGCAGCAAGAACCAGGAAGCCGTAATTTGGAAGCTCACGGACGGCAAGAACCTCGTCCCCGTGCAGGTTATAGCCGGCCTCACCGACCACGTAAACACCGCCGTGACCAAGGTGATCGCAGGCCAATTGAATGACGGCGATCAAATCGTGACCGGCAATACCGATGCCAGCAAGACGGCATCGGCGCAGCGCCCAACCAGTTCACCCGCAACGCCACGCGTGGGCGGCGGCAGGATGGGACGGTAGGAGGCCAGCCATGACTACGACCATGCTTGCAGAACAAGAGCTAACGGCAAAGTTAACGACCAGGCAACTAAAGCAGCAAGACGCGGCTATCCGCCTCGAGGACGTGCACCGCATCTACGAACTCGGCGAAAGCCGGGTACACGCCCTCCGCGGCATCAGCCTGGAAATCAACCGTGGCGAATTCGTGGCGATCATGGGTTCCAGCGGCAGCGGCAAGTCGACGTTGATGAACATTCTCGGATGCCTCGATCGTCCGACGTCGGGCGATTACTTCCTCGACGGCGTCAACGTCGCGCAGCTTCCGAAAAAGGAACTGGCGGCCATCCGCAATCGCCGGCTTGGCTTCGTGTTTCAGGGGTTCAACCTGCTGGCACGGACGACGGCACTCGAGAACGTGGAACTCCCGACGCTCTACGCCCGGGTCCCCGCCGAAGAGCGCCAGCGGCGTGCGAAACAGGCGCTTGAGATGGTCGGACTCGGCAAGCGCCTCGGCCACTTCCCGTCGCAGCTCTCCGGAGGCCAGCAACAGCGCGTGGCCATCGCCCGAGCGCTGGTGAATAGCCCGTCGATCCTGCTCGCCGACGAGCCCACGGGAAACCTGGACAGCCGCACGTCGGTGGAGATCATGAGCATCCTTCAGAAGCTGAACGATGAAGGACTCACCATCGTGTTGGTCACGCACGAGCCCGACATCGCGCAGTACGCGAAGCGCGTGATCACCTTCCGCGACGGCCGTATTCGCCGCGATGAACCGGTTGCGCAGCGTCCGCGCGCAGCCCAGGTGCTGGCCGAAATGCCGGTATCCGAACAGGACGAGTTATAGGTGACGTATGGAACTCCTTGAGATCATGAAAATCGCCATTCGCGCCCTGGCACGCAACAAGCTCCGCTCGGCGCTCACCATGCTGGGAATCATTATCGGTGTCGGAGCCGTGATTGCGATGGTCGGCATCGGCAACGGTGCGCAGAAGGAAGTCCAGGACCGCATCGCCGCCATGGGCACCAACCTGCTTAACGTGCAGGCGGGAAGTATGAATGTCGGCGGCGCTCATCTCGGCGCGGGCGCAACGCAAACGCTGGTCGAGTCCGATGTTAC
Organism: uncultured Terriglobales bacterium; assembly: GCA_964460935.1. Classification (GTDB taxonomy): domain Bacteria; phylum Acidobacteriota; class Terriglobia; order Terriglobales; family Acidobacteriaceae; genus DATMXP01. The sequence continues at coordinate 25,791 of CAYWSM010000327.1, forward strand.
GGCGATTGAGCGCGAAGCTCCCGCGGTCGCCAATGCAGCCCCGGTGTCGTCCGCTACTACGCAGTTGGTATACGGAAACCAGAACTGGGCGACCAGCGTCACGGGAACCGAACCCCAGTATTTTGATATTCGCGACTGGCCTATGGCCCAGGGAACTGCCTTCACCGACGATGACGTCCGCATGGCGTCTAACGTTGCCGTTATCGGCGATACGGTGAAACAAAACCTGTTCGGCGGGATCAACCCGATCGGGCAAACCATCCGCGCCGGCAACTTGCCGTTTACTGTCGTCGGAGTTCTGAGCCAGAAAGGCAGCTCCGGCATGGGCGGCGATCAGGACGACGGCATCTACGTCCCGATTACGACGCTGCAGAAGAAGATCACCGGCCAGGACTGGCTGCGCAGCATCATGGTTTCGGCCAAGTCGCAGCAGGAAAGCTACGCCGCGCAGGAACAGGTCACGGCCATCCTCCGCGATCGTCACCGCCTGAAGCCGGCTGATCCGGATGATTTCACCATCCGCAACCTCGCCGACATTGCAGAACTGGCTGATCAGTCCGCGCAGGTCATGACGATGCTGCTCGCGTCGATTGCCGGCGTTTCTCTCATCGTCGGCGGCATCGGGATCATGAACATCATGCTGGTCTCGGTCACCGAGCGCACCAAGGAGATTGGTGTTCGCGTCGCCATCGGCGCGACGGAAGAAGACGTCCAGCGCCAGTTCCTGCTGGAGTCGGTCGTGCTCAGTTTGCTTGGCGGTGCAGTCGGCATCCTGCTCGGCGTCGGCAGTTCGATCCTGATCACGTACCTGCTGCACTGGACTGTGTCGATCTCTCCGTTGGCGATTGGGGCCGCCGTGCTCTTTTCGACCGCCATCGGCATCGGATTCGGTTACTATCCAGCGCGAAAGGCCGCGCGACTCGATCCGATCGAAGCGCTACGTTTTGAGTGATCGACCCTTCAGTTTCTATTTGCGCCCCGGTCACCAGGCTGGGGCGTTTCTATTCCGCCAGTTTGACCCTGAATTCTGCTTCCGTATAGATTCATTCCACCGATGAGATCAAGCCGTCTTCGCCTGTTCGTCCTTGCCGTCATAGTGCTCACCTTCGTCTCGGCTGCCATGGCCGAGAAAGACGCAGCGCCATTCGACATCAAGACCAACTACACCAAGTATGAATATCGCATTCCGATGCGTGATGGCGTAAAGCTGTTCACCGCCGTTTACGTTCCCAAGGACAGCTCGCGGCCTTATCCGTTCCTCGTGTCGCGAACGCCGTACGGAGTAGCACCCTACGGCGAAGATCGCTATCCCAAGCACCTTGGTCCTACAGAAGACTTCGCGCGCGCTGGATACATCTTCGTGCTTCAGGACGTCCGCGGACGCTATCAGTCCGAAGGCGAGTTCGTGGAGATGCGTCCACACATCGACCATCCACAGACCGGTCAAACCGACGAGAGCACCGATATGTACGATACGGTTGACTGGCTGCTCAAGCACGTGCCCAACAACAACGGGAAGGTTGGGATCTGGGGCATTTCGTATGGCGGATTTTTTACCTCCTCCTCCATCATCGACTCTCATCCGGCGATCAAGGCGGCATCACCAGAAGCGCCGATGACGAACGAGTTTCAGGGCGATGATGTGTACCACGGCGGCGCTTTCATGTTGAACGGCAACTATGAGTTCTATTCCGCCTACTTCCGGCAGCGCGCTGGACTGGAGTTCCCACCTGATCCGTGGCCGGAATTTCAGTACGGCACCACCGATGGATACGATTATTTCCTGCAACACGGCCCTGACCTGACGAGCATCGCCGTGACGATCAAGAACCCGTTGTTCGACGCCAACTACCAGCACAACACCTATGACGATTACTGGCGCGCACGCGACATTTCGCAGCACATGCACGGGATCAAGTGCGCCGTGCTGACCGTGGGCGGCTGGTTTGACGCCGAAGATCTTTCTGGTCCCATTCGTACCTATCATGCCATCGAGACGGGCAATCCTGGGATCTCCAACACTCTGGTGGTCGGCCCATGGGCTCACGGCCAGTGGGCATGGGGTGAAGGCAAGAGTATGGGGCGCGTCCCGTTCAACTCCGCCACCGTTGAGTTCTACAAGGAGCACATCATCTTTCCATTCTTCGAGCACTACCTGAAAGGCAAGGATGATCCGATGCTTTCGGAAGCATTCGTGTTCGAGACTGGCAGCAACGTCTGGCGGCAATACGATGCCTGGCCTCCGAAGAATGCGCAGCAGAAGACTATCTATTTGCATGCGAACGGGAGGTTATCGTTCGATCCCCCTGCGGCAAATGAGGCTGCCTTGGACGAGTACGTCAGCGATCCGGCCCATCCCGTGCCATTCGTTTCCTACACAACGCTGAACGTTCCGCAGGAGTACATGGTCAGCGATCAGCGCTTCGCCTCGAAGCGTCCGGATGTGCTGACCTACGTCAGCGAACCGCTGACCGACGACGTTACCATCGCCGGCCCGGTATCGCCGAAGTTACACGTCGCGACCAGCGGCACCGATTCCGATTTTGATGTGAAGCTGATCGACGTTTATCCGCCGGATTATGACAAGTCACTCGGTGACGTGGACGAGACCCATACCGATGTGCCGATACCGCGCGAGAAGATGGGCGGGTACCAGCAACTCGTGCGTGGCGAACCGATGCGCGCCAAGTTTCGCAACTCCTTGTCGAAGCCTGAGCCGATGACCCCTAATCAAATCACGCCACTGAACTTCGAGATGCAGGATGTGAACCACACTTTCCGCCGGGGACACCGCATCATGGTGCAGATCCAGAGCTCGTGGTTTCCGCTAACCGATTTGAATCCGCAGAAATTTGTCGATACAGCCAAGACGAAGCCGGCGGATTTTACAAAGGCCACCGAGCGTGTGTATCACACGCCGCAAGCGGCCTCGGGAATCGTGGTCGGAGTAGTGCCGCAGCCGTAGCAGCGAGTTGCGGCACTTTCTCTTACGGATTGGCTTCCAGTGTTGCGTCGCAGGTCCCAGTCGTAGGCTGCACAGGCAACTTCGGCGGTGTCAGCAACGACGGCGCATTGAAGTCGAAGAACTCCGTCATGTCGTCCTGCGCAGCATCGCGCGCGGTGAGCGGCGGTAATCCGAATCGCGTTTCAATCAGCTTAAGAATCGCCGTCGAATCCCGCGGCACGTGCGAGACGTAGTGCGGCTTCACCCACGGAGAAATCACGATCATCGGAATGCGCATCCCGGTGCTCTTGAAATCGCCCGGGATTACCTGTGTCTTTCCGCCGTCCGGTGACTGCATGCTTGGCGCAACATCGTCCGGTGCGGGCATTGGTTGGGGCGCAACGTGATCATAAAGGCCGCCGGGTTCGTCCCACGTCAGGATGAAGACAGAATCGGCATAGACCGAACTCGCAATGAATGCATTGATGATGCTGGCCGTATTGGCCGCGCCATTCTGCATGTTTCCATCGCCCGGATGCTCGTCCATGCCGTTATCGCTGCTGCCTTTTTCAATGTAGATCACTGACGGCAGCAGATCGTCGGCATTCGGATCCGCCAGTGCCGACATCAGTTGGCCAATCGACTTGTAGTGATTTCCGAGGCCATCTTTCGAAAAATTCGGGTTATCAGGATTGTTGTAGTACCCAAGGAACGCATTGCCATCTTGCGTGTAGTAGTTCCAACTCACGCCATTCTGCACCAGCGTGTCGAAGATCACGGGCCGCTGGAACGACCCCGGCGCCGGTACCTGCGGATACGTGGTTCCGTAGGACGTTCCGGCCAGCACGTACATGCGGTTAGGAACCGTGTTCGCCAGTTCGGGAGCGTACCAACGATCGCTGGTGGCGTACTGGGCCGCCAGTTCGTAATAGTACGGCAAATCCGTCCAGTCGTAATAACCGCTTACACGGCGTCCAGCAGGATCGTTGTTCTTGCCATACGTCGCCGCTGTGCCGTTGGCGAATCCGTCCATTAGATAAGCGCCATTCTTCAGGTTCACGTCGACATGGCTCTCATCCCACGCGGGTGACAGGTCGTCGATGCAGACGCTGTGCTGATGGTACGGCTGCAATGCTTGGCCATTGTGGTCGTGAATCGCAAACCTCGAATCATTGTCATCCGCGATGCCATCCACGTCGTCCGCCGACCCATAGCTCTGGTTCGTGAACGGATCGTTAGCGCGATACACCCCAAGCTTCGCAAAATAGTTGTCGAAGCTTCGGTTCTCCTGGATCAGGAAGAAAATATGCTTGATGTTGATGTTCAAACCAGAACCGACCGTGACAATCGCCTTCGCCGTGGTCTTCAAGCCGTTTGCTTCCGTTGCCGTCAATGTGTAGGTTGTCGTGGTGATCGGGCTTACGGTTACGTTCCCGCTTGTGTTCGACGAGGAATCCAGTGCGCCGTGGTCAATCGAAACTGTGACGGTCTGACCAGGATCGAGGGTCACATTCCACGTGAGCGTGGACGTGTTTCCAGGCCCCGGCAAGTTGTCGGGATTCGCCGTGAGCGTCGCCGCCAGCGCTGAGATCGTCACTGTTGCGGTTGCCGTCGCAGTCGGAGGCGGACCGGCGTTCGCGTATCCCGTTGCGGTTGCGGTGTAGGTCGTAGTCTTCGTCGGAGTCACGGTCACCGATCCACTCGCGGGATTATCGACTTTGATCGGATTGTTGTCGCTGTCCACGATCGTCAGCGCACTGGTGTGAGTGGTGCTCCAGGTAAGCATTGAGCTTTGTCCCGATTGAATCGTGGTCGGGGTGACGGTCAATGTCACCGTCGGCGGGAACTGGTTCACCGTGATGGTGGTGCTCGCTGTAGCCGTTCCGCCTGGTCCTGTCGCTGTGATGGTGTAGGTCGTGGTGGTCAGCGGCGAAACCGGAGCGGTGTAATTGAGCGGCAGATCCTCGACGTCTTCGATATCCAAAGTCGGCGTGATCGTCACCGACGTGGCGTTTGTGGTCGTCCACGTCAGCGTGTCAGGGGCGCCGTTATCGATGGTGTTGCTGCCGGCCTTCAGCGTGACTGTCGGCGGCTGTAGCGCGTTTACGGTGATGGTGACGCTCGAAGTGGCCGTCTGACCGCCAGAGCCTGTAGCAGTAATGGTGTAGGTCGTGGTCTGGCTGGGCGAGACCGTCGCCGATCCGTTTACCGGCAGGGTACCCGTTCCGACCGATGGGGTAATGCTCACGCTTGAAGCGTTCTGACTGGTCCACGTCAACGTGGTGTTTTGGCCTGCGGTGATGGTAGTCGGCGAAGCTGTAATGGATACGCTGGGCGTATCAGTAGGAGGTGGCGGAGTGGTTGTGGACGAACCAGACCCGCATCCCGTCAGGCCGATCAGTGAAGCAAAAACCAAGCTAGTAAGTGAAGCAATCCCACGACTTTTTAGACTCAAAACATACACCCATCAAGGACCGAATTTGCCCTCAATTAGAAGCGGTGTACTCGCCACAGAGTTGCTGCTGAAAAAGGTTGCCAGCTCAGTCTTGAAACTTAGCACTCAACCTTAGAAACTGTTGTAGTGAAATCTGGCTTCGTCACCATCCTTGGCCGCCCGAACGCGGGCAAATCTACGCTGCTTAACACGCTGGTCGGATCGAAGATTGCCATCGTTACGCACAAGCCGCAAACAACGCGAAACCGCGTGCAAGGCATCATCAACCTTCCTGCCAAGAAAGGACGCCCCGCCGCACAGGTGATCCTGATCGACACGCCGGGTGTGCACAAGCCGGATACGCGCCTGAACCAGCGCATGATGCAGGAGGTGCGCGATGGGCTTGAGGGGAGCGACCTCATCCTCCTCATCACCGATGCCACCGAACGCTTCGGACCCGGTGAGAAGTTTGTCCTCGACATGGTGAAGAAGTCGAAGACTCCAGCTTTCCTTCTGCTCAACAAGATCGACCTCATCAAGCAGAAGGACAAACTGCTTGCCCTCATCGAACACTGGCGTCAGCTTCACGACTTCGTCGAAGTGGTGCCGATTTCGGCGAGGAAGAAGGACAATCTCGACGTCCTGCTCGATACCATCGTGAAGCGCCTTCCCGACGGTCCAGCTTACTTTCCGTCGGATCAGCTCACCGATCAGCCACTGCGGTTTCTGGCCAGCGAACTCATCCGCGAGCAGGTCCTGCTCGATACGGCGGAAGAGATTCCCTACGCTTCTACCGTGATCGTTGAACGTTTCGAGGAAGAGGGCAAGTTGGTGCGGATTGCCGCAGCGATTTATTGCGAGCGCGAGAGCCAGAAGCCGATCTTGATCGGTAAAGGCGGACAGATGCTGAAGAAGATCGGTACCGGCGCGCGTCAGCAGATTGAGAGCATGCTAGGCAAGAAAGTTTTCCTCGAGCTGTTCGTTAAGGTGAAGCCCGGCTGGCGCGAATCGCGGCAGTTTGTCGATGAGTTGGATTGGCGCCGGCAGATTGAAAGCATGATCCCGCCGCAAATCGAAGAATAATCTACTTTACCGCTGCTACCTGCGCGACGCTTTGCTTCACGTAGTCATCGAAGACCTTGGCAAGCCGCGTCGTCATCGGCCCAGGCGCTTGCGCGTAATGATGATCCTCGATCTGCTCCACCGGTTGAACCTGACGGGTCGTCGAACTGATGAAAACTTCGTCCGCCGCATAAAGTTCGTCAGCAGTGAAATCGCGCTCCAGAATCGAAATTCCAGCCGTGGGGGCAATCTGTTCCAGCAGGAGACGGCTCACTCCGGCGAGACATCCGGACGAAAGCGGCGGTGTGATGACTTTTCCACCTTTCACGATATACAGGTTGGCCGCCGTGCATTCAGCGACATTGCCAAATTCGTTCAGAACGATAGCATCTTCAAAGCCTCGGTGATGCGCTTGATCGACGACCCAGACATTTTGTAACCAAGAAGTTACTTTCGTTCCCGCCAGCGGATGCGCGGCATGACGGCCGTTAGGCTGCAGCGCGAGTTTCACGGCCCCGGCTCGCATTGGCAGATCGACCGTGTACATGATCCAGTCGGTCTGCGGAAATTTTTCATCGCTCGACCAAATCGCCGCCTGATTATTGACGAAGTAAATCCGCATGCAACCGTCTTGCAGGTGGTTGGCACGGATCAAGTCAACCACGGCATCGTGAACCTGCACGCGTGTGTAAGGCAGCGCCAACGAGATGCGCTGGGCGTCCCGCGCGAGGCGATCGAAGTGATAATCGAACTCAAACGGCCGGCCGCGATAGATGCGCAAGGTGCTGAAAACGCCCCAGCCGTTCAACAGTCCGGCCTGTCCTGGCGACAGGCGAACCTCGGCAAGCGGAAGCATCCGGCCGTTGTGATACACGAATTTATGCATTTAGTCCTGCGATGGCCTTGGTTGGGCCGAAAGTCATTTTTAACACATTAGCGGCGTAGAAGCGCGTGACGAAGGTGGCAACTGTTGAACTTCAAACGGCCGGCCGCGATGCGCGGACCATTGCAGACCGTTCATGCGGTCACGCGACTCGCAACGGCGCTGGCAAAACGTCCGGAAGCAGCCGACTTGCCGATCGGGGTCATTTCGGTTTGTACGCGATCGCGCCCCTTGTCTTTAGCGCGATAAAGCGCCCTATCGGCGACGATAAGAAGGTCTTCCGCTTTGATGGGAGCTTGCCCCACGGTAACTCCCGCGCTCATGGTTATGCAGAATGAATGATCGGGAAGAGTGAGCGGCGTCGTGCGGATCGACGCAAGGATGCGAACGGCTAGTTCTTCAGCCTGCTCTAACCCGCAATTGGGAGCAATCACCAGGAATTCTTCGCCGCCATAGCGGCAGCACGTGTCGAAGCTGCGAAGATTGCGCGTGATAGCGGCGGCAATCGACTGCAGCGCGCGGTCGCCGATTGTGTGCCCGAAGTGGTCGTTGATGCGCTTGAAATGATCCGCATCGAACATGATCACCGCGACTGACGAACCTTCGCGAGAACTGCGATCCAGTTCGCGGTCGAGCAGTTGCAGGGCAGCGCCGCGATTCCATATACCGGTCAGGCTGTCGTGAGTCGCCTCGTAGCGAAGGCGCTCCTGGACGGCGAGAAGCTTGTCCTGCGAATTCTGCAAGTGCTGCAGCATACCGTTCATCTTGCGGCCCAGTTGCGCGAGTTCATCATTGCCGGAAATCTGCACGCGGGCGTTCAGCCCGGTATCCGTTTCCGCATCGGTGATGAGCTGAATCAGTCTTTCCACCCGCTTCACGACCAAGCGCTGGATCATCCATACATTCGCAAACGCCAGTAACAGGCCGGCGATAACGAGTACGAGCAACAGGGCGTGCAAAGTGCGTTTTCCTTTGTGCCAGATGGTTCTGTCGTGCTCGATCTGCAACCGAATGTCGGGCCGGCCCCAAACATCGGTCAAGATCGCCGAGGCGAGAAGCCTGTTTTCACCCAAAGCTACCGTAGAAATCCGGAGCGGCGCCAACCGCCCATTTCCGTCTGCCTGGGCCGAGCTACCGACGGTTCCGGAGATGGTAATGGGCATTTCCGCGAGACGAGCTAACTCGTCCATCTGCGCGGGGCGAAGGTCTCGAACCATGATCAGCGTTCCCCCTGGCGGTCCTTTCCGGGTCGTCGGAAGAATGGGTCGCATGGCGATCATCGTTGGACCGCCGGTGAGGGTCATGAGTCCAGACACAGCCGTATTGCTGGAGCGGCGGGCGGTTGCGCGAACTAACTCGCCGACGTCAGCACCGACTGTCTGCCGGGAACTGCCGTCAAAGTTTCGCACCAGTATTACCCGGTTGTTGCTGTCCACTAGCACGTAAAGCATGATGTGGCGGGCGTGAAATTCGGCGGCGGAAATGTTCGCGGTCTCATAACCGCGAGTCGGATGCCGCATGTAGTCGTATGTCGGGCCCCGCTCCGCGTAGCTCATGGCGGTCAGGTCCAGTTCTTTCAACTTGTCCTGTAACAGCAGGCATACGTGCGACAGGTCCGATTCCACGTGTTCCCGTTCGAGTCGGGCATAGTTTTCACGCAAAACCGACCTGCCGAGCAACATCATGGCGCCGATTAGGATGAGAGTGAGCGCAACGGTGCAGAGAATTGTGATCCAGCGAAGACGCATAACCAGAGGGCAACTACTGGACACTTCGGCATGTCGGGGAAAGTCCTTACGAAATGCGTGGTTACCAAGGATGCGAAGCATCACTGCCGCTTCAACAAAAGTTGCGCTACAGTTGTGAACATGGCTGAACCCTTCCGGTGTGTGGTGTGCGATCAGGCCGAAGAACGTTGTACGTGCGACAAGTACTGCAGCCTGTGCCAGGGAGAGCATCAGGTGCGCCTCTGCGGTGATGGGCAGTACTACTGCTTGGAATGCCGCGAAGCTTGCGACCTGCGCCCTCAGGCATAACGCCCCAAATAGAAATGCCCCCAATCAGCCGACAGGCGACTGATTAGGGGCACCGCAATTAGTAGAGACGGAAATTAACTTCGATGTTGATCTGGACAGCCACGGGCCGGTCGTCTTTCCTGGCCGGTTCAAACTTCCAGAGCTTTACGGCATTGATAGCCTGCTGATCGAGGCCCATGCCAAGAGAACGTGCGATTCGAAGTTCGCGGGTGCGTCCGTCGGGACCAATTACCGCCCACAAAACTACCGTTCCCTGGTATTTTGCTTTTCGCGCTTCTTCGGAGTACTGAGGGTCGGGCGCATAGAGAACACGTGGAGCTGAAACTCCTCCGCCTACTCGATAAACTCCACCGCCGTAGCCGCCTCCCATGCCTGGGCCAACACCCGGGCCATAGCCCGCGCCAATTCCGCCACCGTAGCCAGCTCCGATTCCTCCACCGCTACCGGTTCCATTCGAAGGCGGACCGATCACCTTCGAAAGTGGATCACCGATATTCAGCATATTTCTAGCGATGTTGATCTCAGGCGCGACTACAGTTGGTTCGACCGGAAGCAGCGGGTGGTTGTTGCGAATCACCACCATCGGAGGAGTGAACTGCTGGCTAGACTGCCTCGGGAGACGTCCTTTTGGAGCGGTAACCTTATCGCGATCACCGCCCCCTCCGCCTCCGCCGCTGGTGGTCTTCGATACGGTAAAGAGCTCGTTCGAATCCGGCTCGACCAACACCACAGACTGATGAAGATTCACATCTTGCTTTTGTCTCGCCATCCAAATCGCTGATGTCGTGATGAGCGCCAATGCGGCAGTATGAATCAGCGCGGAGGCCAGAAAGTTGGTGCGCTGCATCGGGTAACTGTCAGCGCCGGAACCGAACAGAGTCGGAAGCAGTTGTTCTGTGCTGCGCGAAGAAATCGGAGTGACAACGGGTGTACTCGAGAGGAACACTTTACCGAGCAGGTTAGTACGCAGTTCCACACGAAAGGCTGGACTGGGCACATTTCGCAGCTCGGCGGCCATGCCCAACAGCTCGGCCAATTCCGGATCGATGTTTAACAGGTCGGCGTCGGGATTAGCGAGCATGACGTCGATGGACCGATCGAGTTCTTCGTAAATTGCTGGGTTATGCATGTTTACCTCTCACTCTTTCCTTCAAATTCTGTAGGGCTCGAAATTGGAGCTGCTTAATTGCGCCTTCGCTCCGTCCAAGCTCATGCGCAATTTCCCGGATACTGCGTTGCTCTATAAACCGCCGAATGATCACCACTCTCTGATCATCCGGAAGTGTCTCGACAAGTCTGGCTATCATCGTCTGGCGCTCGATGGCACGATCAACGCCGCGGTCTTCTATGAACTCGTCTAGCAGTTCATCCTCGCGCGTACCAGATTTCCAGTGATCATGAATGGCGTTCGCGGCGATTCTTAGCAGCCAGCCCGCAAACGGCACTCCCCGCCACTCGAAGCGGCCGAGGTTTTCGAGCGCATGATGAAACACCTCGGACGTCAGCTCTTCAGCGGCATCACGATCGTGCACACGACGCGCGATGTATGCGTACACACGATCAAAGTTCTGTTCGTACAGCTCTGCGAAGCGTGCCGGATCGCGCTGCGCTGCTTCGATCAGAAGCCGTTCATCAGGAAGCTTCTCGACTGTACTCAAGAGTTTCTCCGCGGGACGCCTACATCTACCTAAACTGACGGAGCAGGCAAAAGGTTACGGAGAAAAGTGCTCAGATTCAAAACAAGGAGGTTCACGGTGCGTGCGTTGGGCACTCTTTGGAAGAGGAGCGGTTGCTGCCTTCAGTCCAGCACTGCAGAAAAAGCATCCCAATCCGGCATAGCGCTGTCCTATCTGCGTGCCTGAAACTCGACTCTCACGTGGACTGCTCTGGGACTTGTCCATTGCGGCGGCCGTGTCTGTCGCCAACATCTATTACAACCAGCCAATGCTCGCGGAAATGATGCGCACGTTCCGCGCTACCACACATGCCATCGGATTAGTCGCGACCGCGACGCAGGTCGGCTACGCGCTCGGGATGCTGGCATTCATACCGCTGGGCGATTTCGTGGAAAGGCGCGCGCTGGTGATCGTGTTGTTCATTGCCACCGGCCTGGCGCTGATTGGCGCCGCGGCTTCGCCGAGTCTCGTGGTGCTGATCATTACCAGTTTCCTGATCGGCTTTTTCACGGTGATTCCGCAGATCATGATTCCACTTGCCGCGGAACTGTCGGCGCCCGAGCAGCAAGGCAAGACGATCGGCACGGTTCTCAGTGGCGTTCTGCTGGGGATTTTGCTGGCGCGCACATTCAGTGGCATCATCGCCGAACATTTTGGCTGGCGATCGGTGTATTGGATCGCGGCAGCCGCATCATTTGCGTTCGCGATTCTGCTTCGATCCCGTTTGCCCGTAGTTCCCTCGGCCTCAGAGATTACGTATCCGAAACTGATTCACTCGATCTGGCGGCTGGTGGTGGATGTGCCCAAGCTGCGGCAGATTTCTCTTGTAGCGGCGATGTTCTTTTGCGCGTTCAGCGCTTTCTGGACGACGCTGGTATTTCTTCTGGAGCATCCGCCGTACCACTATGGCAGTGAGGCGGCCGGTCTATTTGGCCTCGTAGGGGCAACGGGCGCATTCGTAGCTCCGCTGGCGGGCAGGATGTCAGACCGGCACTCGCCACGATTCGTGGTCGTCCACGCGATTCTTGGAGTGATTGGCTCTTACCTTTTGTTCTGGATCTTGGGGTGGCACCTGTGGGGACTCGTGCTCGGAGTTATTCTGCTTGACGCCAGTGTGCAGGGAGCACAGGTGGCCAACCAGAGCCGGGTGCTGTCGCTTCGCCCCGATGCAAGGAACCGCGTAAACACGGTGTACATGATCTGCTACTTTTCGGGTGGATCCATCGGATCTCTGCTGGGATCGTTCGCATGGAGCCGCTGGGGCTGGCATGGCGTTTGTGCGTTGGGCATTCTGACGATGCTTCTTGCCGGCGCTGCGTTTCTCTGGAAAGTTCCTGATCCAGTGCCCGATTTTCAGATCGCCGATTGAACCTCAAGGATTATGCCGTCCATCGTCGCAATATTCGCCGGCATCTGGCGGTCATGCGAAGATTATGCGGATGAGCAAAGTACGTTTGGCGGCAAAGTTCCTGATAATCGTGGTGGGCTTGTGTTTCGGTGGCTCGGCGCTTGGGCAGTCCAGCACGGATTCTCCTTCGTCCGGGCAAAGTAACGAGAGCAATAAGAAGAAGAACAAAGCGGCTCAGGATGTCGCGAATTCCGCGGAGTTCTCCGACGATGTCGCGAGTGATGTACTCAACGATATTCGTGAGGGGCTTGAGGGGCACAGCCAACGCCGGATGCTTGCCGCTTTCGACTCGCAGAAAATGGACGGCTACCTGACTTTTGAAGATCAGATCGCAGCGATGTTTCAGCAGTATTCCGAATTCCGCGTCCATTACCGTATCTCGCAGACGAGTGTTGAAGGTCCAAGGGGAGTGGTCCTGGTGGATTTCGAGATGGAAGAGGTGCCGAACTCGAGCAACGGCGCCGATCTGGTACCGCAGCGGCGAAGAGGTCAGGTGCGATTCGAGCTTGAACGCGGTAAGAAGGGCTGGAAGGTCGTTGACTTCCGACCACGCGGTTTCTTCTCATAGCGAACTCTTAAGTTTGCCCTGAGTAACTCGCATCGGGTAATCAAGTTGAACCCTGAAAATCGAAACTCGCAGCGCGCGCGATCTTATCCGGATCGTCCTCTCGTGGGCGTGGGAGCGGTGATCATCCACGATGGCCGGGCATTGATTGTGCGGCGTGCTTCGGAACCGCGTCGCGGCGAATGGACGGTTCCCGGAGGACTACTCGAACTCGGAGAAACGCTTCGGGTGGCAGTCGAAAGGGAAGTGCTCGAGGAAACTAACTTAGTCGTTAGAGCCAGAGATGTTCTTGACGTCTTCGATTCGATTTATCCGGATGCTCAGGGTCGAATCGAGTACCACTACGTCCTGATCGATTTCCTCTGCGAAGTCGTCTCCGGCGAACTCAGGCCGTCGAGCGATGTGTCAGATGCGCGGTGGATCACTGCCGCCGAACTGGATACCACACCGCTCATCGGCTTTACGGCGCAGGTGATCCGCAAGGGATTTGCAATACATTCAGTTCAAGAACGGTGAAGTTGTTCTTTGGAATACAGGCGAAGCTAACTTCTTTGTTTTCAATTGTAAATCTGTAAGTTATTGATTCTATGGAAGAGTGGGGTTTTTTTGAAAAGAGATCGGCTGGGGCCCAAAAATTAACAACGGCCCAGAACCGGTAGCGGAATCGGTCCTGAGCCGTTCGGTAGCTCGTTGAAATTGGCCTGAGGCGGTCTCCCCTAACGGGGACCCCGGCCACCTGTTTCCGGCCTCACAGCGCAAAGCGCTGCCGCCACTGTATGCTGCCGGAAACGGGCTGAGGAAGTTAAGGCGAGACGCCTTAGACCTCAAGCACCTCACTGCGGCATTTATGACTATCAGAACTCATAGATTGTCTGGACCACCTCCTCTCTCAGTGTAGGCACAGATTAGTACGGCTTTTTCCCAGTGTCAAAATCAGCTCTGGATTTGTTGTTTGCTACTGTGAGTCAGCAGAATCTTCTCGGGTACTTGCCTTCGGCTCTGTTCCATTCCGGGTTCTCTGCCCGATATTTCTGGCCTCAGACATCCTTCGGCAACAGCTTTCCCTCTGATCACTGATCACGTGAGGAGACCTATGTCGCGAACCCAAGCTCCCTTTTTACTAACCGTGGCACTGTTGCTATCGTTTTCCGCTGTTGCCCAGACCATGTCATCGCCATCATCATCGCCTTCGGCGGCACAGTCCGGTTCGACACAGGCTCAGGCTCCCGGGAATCCAATGCCCCCGTCTGCATCGCCGCAGGGTGCTCCACCTCAGCAACAGGCCACTCCCGCACCCGGAACTGGTGTTGCCGGCGAGACGAACCCGCAGGACCAGGCGCGCGAGACAATCGAGCGTGTTTCGACAGATCTGAACCTGACGCCGGACCAGAAGAGCAAACTACAGCCGATTCTTGCCAGCGAGATTCAGTTGGTCCACAGCCTGCGCAGTGATACCAGCATGACCCCCGAGCAAAAGCAGGCCAAGTTCAAGGATCAACTCACAGCCGATCACGCCAAGATCGATACGATCCTCACGCCCGAGCAGAAACAAAAACTCGCTCTCATGAACCAACAGCGTCAGCAGCAGGAGCAGACGCAGCAAGCGCCGCCTCAAGCTGCACCACAAGCTTCGCCTCAGACTTCACCGCAAGCTACGCCGAAACCGTAGCCGCTTGAGAGCCGGTGCTAACGGAAAAAAGGACGCCGATGCGTCCTTTTTTGTTTGATCGTTAGCTTTGAATCAGGTGCGTTGCGCCTTCCAGCGGAACATCTGCTCCTGTGGCAGTCCAATGTGCTGTAGCACGCGATAGGCGAATTGCCGGGCGATGTCGTCAATGGAGTCCGGCCGGTTGTACAGCGCTGGGATAAGCGGAAAGATAGTCGCTCCGGCATCAGCGGCCCGGTACATATTGCGAATGTGAATTTTGTTGAGTGGAGTTTCGCGAACGCACAGAATCAGCGGCCGTTTCTCCTTGAGGCAAACATCGGCAGCGCGTTCGATGAGATGCTCGGCATTTCCCATGGCAATTCGCGCGAGAGTTCCCATACTGCACGGCATGACGATCATGGCATCGCAAGGATACGAACCGCTGGCCACATTTGCGCCGATGTCGTCGTTGTTCTGCTGCACCACTTTGGATGACGACGATCCCAATAGTCGTTCGACGAGCTTATCGCGTCCCGAGAGTTTCAGTTCCTCGGCCATCACCCGCAGCCCGGCGTCGGATGTTATGAAGTTTACGGCACTTACGCGTTGATCGTGCTCGATGGCCGACAACAATTCACGCAGGAAAAGAGCTCCGCTCGCCCCCGTCGTTGCGACGGTCAAATTCATTGTTGCCACGCCATTTGCGCTCAGCATCTAATCACCCAAATAATCCCTCCGAAGTTCCTCCGGAAGGGTGAGGATAGGAACAGCAGCTCGGGTAAGTCAAGCTGATCGTGCCCAACTCCCCATGGTGCGCCTGACTGACGGCTGCAATCGCCATGGCTCGCAGTCCGAAACTTCGGTTTCGCCGTAGCGCTGCTCAGTTACACGCGCTTGCGGCGGTCGAACGCACCATTCGCGCTACGGACACTACCGGACGGCGCAAGTATCTGCGCGATTTTGGAGAGGCCTTCAATGATTATCGCCGGGTCCTGCTACCGTCGGAAGTGGATTCGTGCGTAGCCGGCGCCGACGTCATCCTTGTTGGCGATTATCACGCCCTGCCCGCATCCCAGCGTTACACCGCCGCCCTGGTAGAGAAACTTGCTGCTGCGGGACGGCAGGTAGTGCTCGGAATGGAAGCTATCGTCGCCCGCGATCAATACATCGTTGACGAGTGGCAGCGGGACGAGATCGACACGGACGAACTGCGCAGCCGCATTCGCTTCGAAAGCGACTGGGGGTATGACTGGCATCCGTTTCGTGAGTTGTTGCAGCGAGCAAAAGCGGCGGG
>CAYWSM010000328.1:0-2275 GCA_964460935.1 uncultured Terriglobales bacterium
TGCGGCATTCCGGTGTATTACTTGTGGTCGCGCCGGACCGCCGCCGTCCGCGCCTAAAAGGAGAACCAAAAAGGCTATGCCCAAGCTGTTGGCAACGAAGCCGTTAAGCCTGCTGCTGCAGGAAGCGCAAGAAACAGGCGAACACAGCCTGAAACGAACCCTCGGAGTTTTCCAACTCACCGCGCTCGGCGTCGGCGCCATCATCGGAGCCGGCATCTTCGTCATGTCCGGACTGGGCGCTCACTATGCCGGACCATCGTTGATGCTGTCGTTTGTCGTGTCCGGATTGGGATGCGCTTTCGCGGGACTCTGTTACGCGGAATTCGCCGCGATGATTCCACTGGCGGGCAGCGCATATACCTACGCCTACGCAACGCTGGGCGAATTGTTCGCGTGGATCATTGGCTGGGATTTGACGCTCGAGTACGCCATGGGCGCGAGCACTGTATCGTCGGGATGGTCGAACCACTTCATCGAACTGCTCGATATCTTCCATATCAAGATGCCACTGTGGTTGGCCTACGATCACTGGACGGCGTTGCGAACAGCGGAAAATGTGATCGCGCGCCAGATGGCACAGGCGGCGGACCCGTCGCTCGTGGTTGGAACGCAGCCGTTCATGGATAAAGTCGGCGAGATCATCAAGGCGCAGCCTGCCGAGTTGGTGCAAGGAGCGCACGCGATGCTGAACGCTCCGCATATCTTCGGCATGGAATTCGGCTTCAACCTTCCGGCATTCCTGATTGCGCTGGTGATCACAACCATTCTGGCTATCGGCATTCGCGAGAGTGCGCGCTTTAATGCGACGATCGTGGTGATCAAGGTATCGGTCGTGCTGTTCGTGTTGGCGGTCGGCGCGAAGTTCGTGAACACCGCGAACTGGGGACATGGCTGGTCTGAGTTTGCGCCGAATGGCTTCGCGGGCATGACGGAGGCCGCGGCGTACATATTCTTCGCGTACATCGGATTCGACGCGGTTTCGACGACGGCGCAGGAAGCTAAAAATCCGCAGCGCGACTTGCCAATCGGCATCATCACATCGTTGCTGGTCTGTACGGCGTTATACATAGGCGTCGCAGCGGTTCTGACGGGCATGGTGCCGTGGCGCGAGATCAACATCGAGGCCCCGATCGCACGAGCGTTCCTGGATCGCAATCTCACAACCGCTTCACACATCATCACTCTTGGCGCACTCGCCGGGCTGACGAGCGTGATGCTGGTGATGTTGCTGGGGCAAACGCGCGTGCTGTATTCGATGGCCAATGATGGTTTGCTGCCGCGGAAGTTCTTCGCCGACATTCATCCGAAGTTCCGGACGCCGTGGAAGAATACGTTCCTGGTCGGAACGCTGGCTGCGGTAGTCGGCAGCACCGTGCCGATCGACGACATCGGCAAGATGGTGAACATTGGCACGTTGCTGGCGTTCGTCATCGTGTGCCTGGCGGTGATGGTGCTGCGCCACAGGAGTCCGGAACAGGCGCGTCCGTTCCGCACGCCGTGGGTGCCCTTTGTGCCTATCATGGGTGTGCTGTTCAACGGCTACATGATGTATCGGCTTGGCACGATCAACTGGATCCGGCTCGTCGTGTGGTTGATCATCGGCCTGGTGATTTACTTCACTTACGGTCGCCATCATAGCCGCGTGCAGGCGTTGGCCACTGAGCCGGCGCCGAAGGGCGTTCCAGCCGACTGATCGAACGACCAAGGACGAACTGTGAAGGACGAAGTAAAGACACTTCGTCCTTTGCTATTTGGATGCGCTGCTCTTGCGCTACCGATATTGTTCCGCTCACACTTGCTGATCGATGAGTTCCGCTCCAATTCCCGGGCTCCGTAACCTGCGGGTCATTTTCTCGCTGCTCACTGTGCTGATCATCGCCGGCACGGTGGGGTTTCACTTCATCAATCATTGGCCATGGTTCGAATCGTTCTACACCGTGTTGATCACGGTGACGACGATTAGCTCGAACGACGGGCAGATGAGCGAGACGGGGCGCGCATTCAGTGTGTTCGTGATCATTGTTGGCGTCGGATTGGTTTTTCTGGCGATTGGAGCGCTGGCATCGGCATTGTTGGAATTCGAGTTGTTAAAGTTCTTTGGAAGGCGTCGCATGGAACGCGAAATCAGCCGGTTGTCGGACCATTTCATCATCTGCGGAGCGGGGCGCGTAGGGCGCAGCGTGGTCCGTGAACTGCAACGCAATCACGTGCCGTATGTGATCGTCGATAACAACCCGGAGAAGATGCAGAAGATCGATCCGACGTGGCTGGTCGT
>CAYWSM010000329.1:0-2006 GCA_964460935.1 uncultured Terriglobales bacterium
GAAATGCTCAACCGTGAGAAGAGGTTTGCCGATGCAGAGCCGGAACTTGAAAAAGCAAACTCGATAACGCCGGACAATCCAGGAGTCCTGATGGCGCTGGGAACTGCGCAACTGGCGCTGGGAAAAAACGACAAAGCGCAAGCGTCGTTCTCCAAGGCGGTGAGTGTCTCTCCTTCACCGGGCACGTGGAATAACGTCGCGTACGCGCTGGCTGAGCACAAGGTCAACCTCGATTTGGCGCAGCAATATGCCGAGTCTGCGGTGACGACGATTGCAGCGCAATTGCGCAACGTCGAGCTCTCGAATCTCACCATGGGTCCGCTGTTCGGTGTGAACTTCCTCGGCATGTCATGGGACACGCTGGGTTGGGTGCATTTCCAGAAAGGCAACCTGCCGCAGGCTGAGAAATACCTTCTCGCCGCGTGGAACCTGGGCCAGAGTGCCACGGCGGCCGACCATCTGGGCCAGCTCTACGAAAGCAAAGGCGAGCGCGATAAGGCGATCGACTTCTATTCAAAATCCCTGGCCGCGTCGCAACCTGATCCCGAGACCAGAACGCGATTGGCGAAACTGATTGGCGACAAGAAGGTGGATAAACTCGTCGCACAGCAGCGAGAGAAACTCGACAACGAGAGAACATTTGCGATTCCGGGAGCCACCGGCGAAGGTACCGCCGACTTCTACGTAAAACTATCGCCGGCGTCGAAGGTCGAAGACGTTCGCTACATTGCCGGTAACGACAAGCTCAAAGATCTCAGCGATTCGCTTAAGGGCGTCGATTTCAAGCCTGACTTCCCGGACAACACCGACACTCGCCTTGTCCGCCGTGGCGTTCTGTCATGCGCCTCCAATGCGCTGGCGTCCAACGTCGTAAAGCACGCCAGCAGCAAAGAGAAGGATCAGACTGAGGAGGAGAAGGGCGAGTCGGGACCGTGCACCTTTGAACTTATTGCGCCGGAGAATGTGCGAACGGTGAACTGAAAGAGGGCTATGTAACTTTATAGTTACGTAGTCAGACAACCGCGCATGTGACCATGAGGCTCGCCGAATGCTCGCAATTATTTTTGCTGAAAACAAACGACTTACACGAAAATTTTGAAAACAAAGGACTTGCTGGCCACCGATGGTGGCGCTTTTCTTTTTCACCCTTCAATTCTGATTATGGCCTGCGAAGGAATGAAGTCATGCCAAAATCACAAACTTTATATTTTCCCTGTTTTCTGCGAGTTGCGGCTAATTTTACGATTTTCCGCGCTTGACAGCTTCAGCCGACATACAGGTCAACAAGCGACAAATTGAGATTCCGGACCGAAACGGGAAACAGGTGAACGCCAGCGGTTCCCACTCTTGCACTGTAAAAGCGAAAGCCAGCCCGCAGGCTGGCTTTCGGAGACGATCAAGGGTGTTAGCGTTTTCCGGATGGACGGGCTGCGCCGACGGGCACACTTGACGTGCCCATTGGATGCATTCCGCTGGGCATGCCCATTCCCGGCGAACTCATGGAACTGCGCGGAGTGGGCGCGGGACGCGATGACGGTGCAGGCATCGGACGCGGAGCTGAACCAGGCGTCGGCTGCATGCTGGGCCGCGGCGTGGGTGGAGGAGCTGTCGTCCTCGGAGCTGTTGGCGGTGGAGTGCTCTTCGGAGCGGGGCTGGGTGTGACTGCACGTGCATCCCGATCAATGCCTAGCTGATCCGCCTTGTAGGCCGGTAACTTCGGATTGCGCGGCGCGGTCTGGTCCATTGGCACCGCACGATTGATCGCGGATGGCGGATTTGCCTTCTTCGACAGAGCCGGATTCTGGTTCCCCGCCGCGGGTATACTGCGGTTCGGCTGTCCGCCGGCAAGCGCCGAATGACCAAATCCTCCGGGCACAGGATGCATCGGACGATTGAATACCGGATGACCGACGATCACCGTTGGGCGACCTGCACTGGCCACCGGAGGCGGAACCGGCCGGTGCCACGTTGACGGAGCATTCACGTAAACCGGATAGGCGTTCCAC
>CAYWSM010000330.1:0-35351 GCA_964460935.1 uncultured Terriglobales bacterium
TGCTCGCGATCCTGCGCCAGTTCGTCGGTGATTCGTTTGTAGTATCCGGTCACGAGACCTCTTCGGCTGCGGTCCAGCGTCGATACATAAGATGAAGGGAAGCGGTGGCGAGAGGTTGGGGTGCGTGGTGGGATTCGAACCCACGACAGCCGGAGCCACAGTCCGGAGTTCTACCACTGAACTACACGCACCGTAAGTTCCGATTATAACGCAGCGTTCGCGGGCAGAGCCACCTCAGACTATGCGCACCGAGCGGCGCCACTTTGCGTGCAGCCAGATCAGTACGCCGATGGCGCAAACTTCTTTCGGTCCCCGAGCCAGCACAAGGTGAAACAGGTTCGATATGTCCCTGGTGCCGATCTGCACGGCCCAGATCACGCCACCCCAGAAGGTCAGCGCGCCCAGGCGCTCCTCGGTGCGAATACGCCGCCAGAACGGCACCGTTTCGATTGCTTTGACCGACCGCGGCGCGGAGTAGTTAACGTTGTATCCCAGCTTTTCGCGCCTTGGTAGCGGGTTTTCCTGATTCCGCATTTAATCAGACTAGCGCAAATCGGCGGCCCGGCAAAATCAACCCTGAGGAAAATGGCAAGCAAAAAGGGCCGGGTTGGCGACCCCGGCCCCTCGCTCTTGCCGGCGCGCACAGCCGGCGCAACGTCGTTAGGAGGCGCGTCCGATTCCGACGTACTGGAAACCCATCGAACGCAGGCGGTGCGAATCGAGCAGATTTTTCGAGTCCACGATGATCGGGCGCTTCAGCAGGCGTTTGATCTTGCTGAAGTCGAGCGCACGGAACTCTGGCCAGCCGGTACCGACAACCAGCGCATCGGCGCCTTCAGCGGCAGTGTAAGGATTGTCGCAGCAGCGCAGTCCGCTGAGCGCATCGATGGCGGCCGATCCGGCGACTGGATCGTACGCACGAACCATCGCACCACGACTCATCAGATCGCGAGCCAACGACAGCGAAGCGGAACCGGCGATCGAGTTCGTGTTTGGCTTGAATGCCAGACCGAGGATGCCAAGCTCTTTGCCCGCGATGTTGTCCAGCAGAGAAGAGATTTTTCCCACCAGGCGCTCGGGCAATGAGTTGTTCACCTCGCGCGCGGCGCGCAGGATGCGGAGCGAAACTCCTTTTTCCGATGCAAGCCGCGAGAGCGAATCCATTTCGGCTTCGACGAATGGTCCGCCGAATCCCGCTCCGGGTTGCAGGCAGCGCGGTCCGATTTTCTTGTCCAGACCGAGAGCAAGAGCGAGATCGACCGCGTCGGCTTTCACGTGCTCGGAAAGCGAAGCGATTTCGTTGATGAATGCGATCTTCGTCGCGACGAATGCCGTGGAGGCTTCACGCACCAGTTCGGCCGTTTCGTGATTGGTGACAATGACCGGAACGCCGCGCATCACGAGCGGACGATAGAGCTGCTTCAGCGTCATCACGGCTTCGCTGGAACTGGTGCCGAGCAGGATGCGGTCGGGCCAGTTGAAGTCCTCGATCGCGCAGCCGCTGGTGAAGAACAGCGGTTGCGAAACGACGGCGAGGCTGCCGAATCCCGCGTTCAGGAGTAGTTCCTGCACGCGTCCGGCGGTGCCAACCGGCATTGGACTGCTGAGGACCAGAACCGTGCGCGGACGTGCCAGTTGCGCGATCTTGAGTGTTAGCCCTTCGATCGTCGAGGGATCGTCTTCCGCGAGATAGATCACGTTCGCACGCTGCACTGTCGAAGCCATGTCCGTCGAGTACAGCAACCGTCCGGCGCGCACGTTGCGGCGAAGGACTTCTTCGAGATTCTTCTCGTAAAACGGAATATGACCTTGGGCGGCTTCGCGAATGCGATTGGTGTTTTCGTCGAAACAAGTAACGGGCAAGCCGAAGTCAGCTATGCACGCTGAGATGATGCTGCCAAGATATCCGGAACCGTAAACCGCAATCTGCATACCGAAACCTCAATCGGGGATGTGTTCCGCGCAGGCGGAACTGGCAGAGGTGCGGTTGGGGGAGGGCACTCTGAACTCAGGTTTTATTTTTAATGTTTTAAGTGGTTCCTCCGCAACGCCGAATCAGGACATGTACCCGCGAAAGGCCATGTACCGTAACACTAGCGGGAAGAGACCAGCGACTGGCCCAGTGGGATCGGGGCGATATCGATCCAGGTGTTCATGTTTTCGCCCTGCTTCACGAAGGTCAGTTCCTCGACGCGGACCTTTCTGGGGTGATCGAAGCGGGCCCAACGGCTGCGGGCGATTTCCAGGGCGTGGCAGGCGTCTTCGAGGGTATCGACTTTGACGATGGTGAGGTGTGGCATGTATGGCCACATCTCATTGAAGGCCAGCGCGCCGGTGTTCAGTTTGTCGTGGAGCTCGCGGACGCGATAGGCGGCGAACGCCACGCGGATGAACACGGTCGGCGTTTTGGGCATGAAGTTTTCTACATCGCCAAGCGTTACTTCGAACGGGCTGCTTTCCTGGCAGATGCGTTCGATCTGCGCCAGTGCCTCCGATTCCGCTCCGAGCAGGCAGCGCGGAGGGAGGATGGTGATGTGTGCGGGAAGATGGGCGTGCGCCGGATGGAGTTCGCCACGGAGGTTTTCGACAAACTCTCCGACCGAATTCCGGATATAAGCTACCAGCGCATATTGCCGCTGCGAGATCACGAGGACTCATTATAACGGGTGTGGAAGATGTTCGTTATAATGGAAGCTGTCGGGGCGTAGCGCAGCCTGGTAGCGCACCTGCCTTGGGCGCAGGGGGTCGGAGGTTCAAATCCTCTCGCCCCGACCAATCAATTCAATCGGTTAGCGGAGACGTTACAGTTTGCGTCCCCGATTTGCGGTGAAAATTGCGGGTACCCTGCCCCAATTTTGGGTGTACTGATACTCTCAACCGCTCCCCTGAGTTCTTCCATTCCGAAGTGACCGTACCGCGCCGCCATCTTCGCCATTGTCCCAGCAGACCAGCCAACAATCTTCGCAATGATGGGCAGAGGCACGCGCGCTGAGATAGCTCTCGAAACAAAAGAATGCCGGAGGTCATGGAACCGCACAGCGACCAACCCGGCTGGCAATTCGTTGGTTTCCCAATGACACGCGTCACAAGCGTACCGCTTGCCGGGTTTGGACTTCTCGCCAAGCGTGCCGTTTTCGCATTGCGGGCAGTGGCGGCGGGTACGCCTCTTCGCCCCTTCCCAGGCTTCTTTCAAGTCGCCAATGGGCTTTAAGGGGTCCGTCTCGTAAACAACTTCGCCCGTAAACCCAAAGCTCTTCTCCGTGCCCTTTTGTGCGCACGTCTCAAGCGGAAAGACGTAATGCTCCTGCTGGCGATTAGGGAACCGCTGTGCCCAGAACGTGAGCATTTCCACGGCCCGCTGATTCAATGGAACCGTGCGGCCCGTTCCAGCAGGAGTCTTATCCTTGCCGAACTTGAGGCAGTGGTTAGCAAGGTCAATGTTTCCCCATTGCAGCATTCGGATCGTGTTGAACCGTGCCCCGGTTTCAAGTGCCAGTATCACGAATGGCAGCAGGATACGGGAGCGCGACTTCCCACACTCTCTCAACAGCGCGGTTTCTTCGTCGGGTGTGAGAGCGCGGCCCGCGTCGTCGCGTTCCGTGAGCATGACCACATCCGGCTTGACTCGCTCCCAGGCTCCCCGCTTTCGCATGATCTGGCGAAGCATGGCAACTTCGATGTTCACGGTTCGCGGTGAGGCATTCTCAGATAAGCGTGCTTTCTGATAGCGGGCGATGTCACGCGCTTCGATATCAACGAGTAGCTTCTTGCCGAGCACCGGCAGCAGGTGAGTCATGCTGTTTTCAGCAATCTCCTTAGTCCTTGCGGACCATGCAGGTTGCTTACTCTCCATCCACTCCCCAGCGGCTACAGACAGGATGCGCGGTGCCTCCGTTTTGCGGATTCCCGCGCTCCCATCGCGTAGGGCCTGCTTGCGTTTGTCTTCAACCTCTCGGGCGCGCGTGATGGATGTCATTCCAGTGGTCTCACGGACTCGCTGACCGTGGAACATGAAATCCATGACCCACACTTTCGTTCCTTTGGGGCGATATAGCGACATGGTTACTTTCTCCTTTCCTGTTTTGTGTTGCTCTTGCGGGCTGCCTGACGTTTCCGCGAGGCTCGAACGGCAGCAAGGTGGGCGCATTCAGGGCTGCAATAGATTTTCTGGTGTGATTCGAGTTTGAACGGGGCCGAATGACAGTCGGGACGGGCGCAAACCCTAAACTGTGCGCCCTGTAGAAGCTCAATCTGGATGGTGGCAATGATCGTCTGAAGAGTTCCACTCAGCGTAATGCGCGCGCTTGGCACGTCCTCATCCCACCCGAAACTGATAGGCAGCGGTTTGGAGAGTTCCCGCACTTTCCTCGGATCGAATTTCGCTTCCAGTTTGCGCCATTTACTTGGGGGCTGAACAAGAGCGTGACGGATCAGAGCTTGCCACTCCGCGAAATCTTCTTCACTAATCCTGCAGGTACCGAAGTTGCCGGCCATTTCGATGAAGCCTTCCCAATACTCCAGTGGCCAGTTCAGGAAGTCGGCGCGTAACTGCCACGGATCAAACGGACCGCGCGGGTTGTGGGCGCTACGCACCATGCGGTACTGAGCCGGTTTCCGCTCTCGAAAATATTCATGCCTATTAGCCAGTTCAGTGGTTGCCGGGCTTTCGTGATGCTCAAGGAGGATGGGAAGTGTGATTCGCGTCTGTGACATAAACTGTGCCTTGTGTATGTCTCTAGGCAGAGTTATTGTCACATACGTTTGCTGATATGCAAGCAGAATCTTTTGTATTTCTTTGTATCTGTTTCGGAAAAGGGGGAAGAGAATGGAAACTGATCGGCTTTACTCGGTTCCCGATGCCGCAAAGTTCCTCGGTGGGATCAGCAAGTACACGATCCATTGCTGGCTGAGCCAAGGGAAACTTCCACGCGTCAAGGTAGGCTCCCGCACGATGATCCGCGAGAGCGAACTGCGAAAGATGATTGTGGATGGCGGAAAATCCCCGGAACGGGGACGGAAGCCAAAGGCAGCAGGAGATAGAAAATGAACAAACTGTTGAATGTGGAAGAATTTGCTGCCGCCATCGGCTTGAAGCCGGCGACCGTGCGTCAACACGTTTGGCGACGCAAAGTCGATTTCGTGCGAGTGGGACGTGCTATTCGTTTCAAGCCGGAGACAGCTCAAAAGATTATCGAGCGGGGGACCGTACCGGCTTTGGAAGAGCAGAAGTGAAGAACTCCCAGGCGCCGTTTCCAATTGGTTGTCGAGTGCGGCTTCGCGACTGGCCGAATGACGATCTCGAGCGGGGCATTGTGGTTGCCCACAGCAATGGCCGCGTGCTGGTGCGGTGGCCCGACTGGAAGCGTGAGACAAGCTATCTCGCCTGCTCGCTCGTGAAAAGTGAAGAGCCCACAGTGTCGTAAACCGTGGGCTCGGAGAAGAACCTTGCAGCGAAGAGATTCTGCCTCAAATCGCGCCCGCGATGCAAACACTCGCCTGCCTAGCGTGCGAGACGAGTTCGACGAGTTCCTTAAATCTCTCCCTTTATGGCACCAAAAAGTACTTCGTGATGGTCTGTCATCGCTGTCAGTTGATGAATTGCAGTGTTGGCAAAACTGTGACCTGACTGTGCTCGAAGATGTTGAGCGGAAGTACCGGGATCTGCTTCAGCGCGAATCGCCAGAATTGGAAAAGCAGTACCGGATGGATCGTCGCAGGGAATGGGATGAGTTGGGCGAGTTTCTCGGTCAGATTCCGCCTCCGCGATCGGTTGGAAGGCCGCGCAGTCGAGAAGGTCTAGCAGAAGAAGCCGCTCTGTTACAGCAGCAAAACGGAAACAACCTCGCGCAAGTGGCCGAAATGCTCAACCAAAAACACCGAAACGATCCCGGTTACCAGCCGGTCTCTGCCGATGGTTTGCGCAAACTTTTGGCGCGCCGAGGACTCGATAACACCCTTTCACCTGAACCCCGATAACCTCATCCGGGTTAGTGGTGAGCCCGGGCACACTGAAACCAAAGCCGTTGGTCTCAGTGTGAAAGTCATCCGGTATAAGCGGAGCCGCCCGTCGCTTTCACTTGGCCTCGTTCTGCCGCGCTGGCTTAGTTGCCTCGGTTTTCACCGATAGGCACCTGGCCCTATCGACTCGCGACAAGGTTTCGACTGCGAGTATTTGACCTTCCGGCGCACGATTCCGACTGAAGCTCAGTGGGAACGTCTGCGTCTCGCATGGGGGCCTCTACGTACGAGGAAGATGCACGCCTTGCTTGCTGGCGATTCACCCCGGCAACCTCAAAGCAGCCGTCATCGCTTACGCAATGAGAAAACTTACGTTCGCGGTGGCGGCAGCTCTTCCCCCGTGCTCGAAAGGAATTGCGTCGATTCGAGAACTGATGTCTTGCAATGAGAGGGGAACTGATGGATACTGCATGCACCGCATACTGAAACGTAAGTACCTTTCCAGCCGGCAGCTAGTAACTGCCGGCTTAACTTTTGCAGCGAGTCGCTGCAACTCCGAAAATGAGACTGTTCATGGTGGCGTGTCAAGCGGACAAAATAGATTTGAATTTTGTCCACCCCAAAAACCCGGACAAAATTGGAAATGGTTTTGTCCGGCAAGCGCACTTTCCTTCAACGAGGTATGCGACCACCAACCACGGCACCCGTTCTTGCCGTCCACGGCTTTGTTAACAGAACCGTTACCGCTCGGTAGGTCCTTACCACTGTGCGATCCTTTGCGGCGCGTCCTAGGGCCGTCCTGTTTGATTTCGAATGTTTGAAATCCACTCCCCGTTGCTCGCAGATTCAAAGTGGGACAATGCAAGAAAAAGTTGCGAAAAGATGTTGACTTGATTTTCCGGTCGGTTATAGATTCGTCGCGTTGTTTCGAGGGCTGTCCCTCATCCCCCTTCTCGCATCATGCGAAGGGCCGAATGCGGCAACCGAACCGCAGAAGGCATTGGCATGATCGCTCCTCAGGAAATCCCCAAAGATCATCGCAACGGAATTACTCTCCGCGCGGTCCCAATGTCGCCGCGCGAGGCGTCGGGTTGGTCACCCGGGGCGGCCACGTAGCGCCGCCACTTATCAAAGCGGTTACCTGCCGCTCACAGGAGACATTAAATGTCCGCATTGCCATCTCTCACCGATCTTCGTACCCGCATAGCGAGTGCGAGCGAACAACACCGCCACATGCGCCAAGCAAACGCGCTCTACCGCCAAGGTGACCGTACCGGACTGGCTGCCCTCGGCTACTCGCCCGATTCACGGCCTTTCGCAGTCGGAGCGATCGTCGCGCTTCATGATCGTGTTCTTGCCGTTCGCAGTAAGCTTGCCAGATTCGCCACGTTGGAAGCTCGTCAACGCGCGGCGCAGTCATCACCGACGGGAGTTGCAATCGAGGCGTGGGGTGGTGACGTCCGCGTGACATTCGCGAAGCCGCCGAGTCGTCCCATCTTGGACGACCTGAAGGCCGCTCGCTTTTGGTGTTGTAAGGGCTCATGGGTGGGCCGAGCAGAACAGCTACCGGCATCCGTCGCGGCGCTTGTTTTGAACCGCGTGACGGGAGCGCCGAAACCAACAAACCATTTGAGGCAACAGGAGAAAATCATGCCATCGAAAACTCGCAAAGACGTGCACATACTCGACCCGAAGTTCCGCATCGAACTAGCACTCGCCATCCTGGAATCTGCGAACCCTGAAGCGGCTGCTACGCTCCCCGATACTGACAAACCGCCGTTGTCAGACGCTCATCGGGACGTATTCGAGCGTCTTGCCTTCGTCAACGAGCTACTCGCCGGTTGCACCGTCCAGGAGGAGCGCCTGTTTCAGCGGCGACTGTTGCATCCGACTGCCGCATAGTTCCGTCCAAACATTGGACGACTCAGCCCTCCACTCAAGGGGGGCTTTCTTTTGCACTATATCTTCCCGACGAATCAAGTATCATCAGGACCGTAGCCCCCGCCGCATCGCCCTTCAGGAAGAAGCGAACAAAAGGAGCATCAAGTATGTCTACCTGGAAAGGGAGAGTCCTTTTTCTGTTGTTCTTCGCTTCTGCTGTCATATGCTGTGCGCAAATTACAAACTTGCAAGTTACCGTCTCCGGGGCCGCCTCGCCGTCGTTTGGTCCCATGTCCAACGTGCAGGTTGGAAAGCATCTCCGACTCCAGATGTGGGTGCCGGTGAACGTTGGGAGTCCGGTAACTGTTACGGTAACGAGCAGTGACGACAGCAAGGCCAAGATAGCATCTACGCCAACCGGCGCGAGTGCGGCATCTGCCACCTTCTCGAACGTCTCCACAGGATTTTTCATGTATGTCGATGGTATGGATTCCACTGGAACGGCGACGTTGACAGCTTCCGCATCCGGACTCGCAAGTGCAACTAGCACGGTGACACTCCTGCCATCTGGTTTCATGATCCTTCAGCCAGGCCCGTCGCTGAACGCATTCGTTGGGCAGACGGATCAAACGATTCAGATATGCTCTGTCGCACTTACGCCGGAATTGAAGGTGTGGGGCATAGAGAGCTTACAACCGGGTGCAGGTCCGGTTAGCGTTACCGTTACGAGCTCCAATTCAACCGTAGGCACCGTAACGACCCCAGTCACATTCGCAGACGGTGACTCAATGAAGCCCTCCACATTCCACGCGGTCGCTGGAGGAAATACAACCGTGGCACTGTTGACGCCGCCTGGGTATAGCACCCCAGTTCAGTAAGAGAGAAAGTGTGACCGAAAGTGCAGGATTGCACCTCGTACCCACAATTACGCAGATCCCTGCCCGTGACCTTGCTTCGAAGGGGGGCAGGTGGAGTATGCCGGGAATCTTACCGCACATTGCGTCCGCATGGTTTGCACGCTGTTCTGAAATCACTAAAATCCTAGCTGTCTCCACACGACTGCCAAGGCTTTTTGCTATGCCCGTCTTGCACCGAAATCCGCGAATCGATTTCAACAAAAACTCGCGGGCTTCGAGCGGTCGATGCCTCCGTCAAGGGGTGGGGGTTGGACAACTCCTGTGACTCGCTTTTCCGGATGCCCTCCAAGACTCCGCCGCTTCCTGTTAACAGCGTTCCTGCGCGTGTCATGGTAGTAAGTGCCCATGCGAGAGCATCGGTCGCGCAGAGGCTTTGCAATCCGTTCACAGGTTTTCTGGCCCGACCTCGCACATGAAGCAAATGGTCGCCACGTAACGCTTGCGATAGTCGTAGGTTGACATCAATGCGAAACTGGAGGCGGAGAGGGATCTTATGTCATCACTGCGCGAAGTTGCACAACGCGGCATCGTAGGATTCAGCCGTGCCGCCGGCGCGACTGACTGGATGGGGGAGTATCAGTCCGATGTCAGGCACCGCCAGACTTTGAAAGACGCTCAAAGGTTCACCGACCTTGACACCTACAACACGGCTATCGCCGGGATTCAGTCGAAAATGGCGACGGTCGATCCGAAATCGGCGGAATACGCTTCGCTCCAAGGCGCACTTCGCAAGGCCATCTCAGCACGCACTGCGCTATTTGCTCCGGAGACGGGCTCGCTCGGCTTTCATCGTCTCGGTGAACTCTTGCATCTGGTGAAGCCGAAACCCAAAGCCGCCAAGCCCGGCGATCCAACGGAAAATATGGCCTCGGTTCTGGAAGCGGCGGCACTGCCCGAAACGGAGAACGCTACCGCGCAATGGAACACTCTCAGTGGGACCGTGAATGGACATCCGGTGATGTGGCAGCGCAATGCACGCACGGGCGCGGTAGTTGATCTTACGGGAAAGCCGGTTCCCACAGATGCGCTCAATAGCTTTGTGCCGAGTTCGAAGCCGACAGTAAGGGAAGTTCTGGAACCGGATCAAAATTCGGAGACGGGTTACGCGAAAGTTTCTTATGACCCGTTCACCGGCGAGGAATTGTCGCGGCAACTCAATGCCGTACCGAGTAGCAGGATTGTTCCCCAGGAGCGGACCTCGACGACAACGGACCCGGCGGGTGTGACGACGACTACACACTCCGTCACGCGGCCTGTGTATCCAGGTAAGACACGTCCAAGGTTGGACGTCCAGAGTAGTCCTCAAAGTGCGACTACGGCACGCACTCCGCAACCGACGCCGAAGAAACCTGCACGCACGATCGGCGAGTTGAGGCAGCGGGCGGCAGCCGTGGCGGGAGTCGAATTAGGCAAACCAGCACATCGGCAGCTCGATGCCAATTTCCACATCCCTGAGACGGATCACGTCAATCCCTATCTCCGCGAGGCCGCAAATCACCTGCTGGATGGCATGGATGTATCAAAGCTCCCGCTTCCCCAGAAGGACCGTCCAGCGGCGGAACAACTCGCGCGGCAATATGGCTGGCAAGGACAGGGTTTGTTCACCCCGCGTGAGCAGATGCAGTTGAAAGAGTCGGTTTCGTTCCTGAACGAAGCGGAGAATTCTCCTGCCCTGAAGGCGCTCGACAGTATTAAGTCGCGGGTGAAGCTTGGCCAGTTGATACAGGACTTCGAGCAGCGCGGAGTATTCGGCCAGGCGGCGCAGATTGCGGCTTCAGCAACGATAACGTCTGACGAAGCGGAATTTCTGAGACTGTATCAGCAGTTGGTCGGAACCATCGTTGGCCTGCGACAACTGGTACAGACGGGTAAAGCTACCGAAGCGTCCATTCACCGGCTGATGATGGAATTACCGAACCCGATGACCAGCAGCAGTGCGGCGGATGGCAAGAAGCGCATCCAACGCCTGCTCAAGGAAGTGCAGATCGCGCAGCAGAAGGGTACGTTCATCTACGACGCCGGAAGTGGCAACGGGCGAGGGGCGGACGCGGCCAGTTCGGAAGTGGATGACATTTTGCGGGCACTCAACAAGTGAGGCGACTATGGCCGACATGACTCCAAATGAAGCGATTGCAACGCTTCGCAAACTCTCTCCCGATAAACAGCGTGAGGTGCTGACTCGACTGTCGCCTGAGAAGCGGCACGAGATCCTGCTGAAGCTGCACCCGAACGAACACTTCATTTCGGGTCCGCCAAAGGGAATTGCGGCCATCAAGTCTGCTATCTACACGGCCCGTCATCGAGCAGCGGAAAAAATCGAAGAAAATATCCCGGCGATCACCGGAACCGTGGGCGGATTGCTCGGCATCGAAGGAGGACTTCCGGGAGTGTTGTTTGGCGCCGCTCTCGGAGGCGCAGCAGGACGGGCAGCACAACAGTTACACGACACCTCCCAGGGCAATCCACAACCGAGTTCGTCGGCTGCTGCGTGGGATCTTGCTAAGGCTGGAGGCGAACAGGCGGCCTACGAGTTGGCAGGTATGGGCATGGCCCGCATTGGCCGGTTCATCAAGCCGGTCAGTCGCGCGGCGCGTCTCAGTTACGGAGGTGGCGCAGAGATGGGCGAACGTGAGCTTGAACGTCTCGCGCCAGAATTCGACAAGACGATCGAGCAGTTGGGTGGAGGGCGGGTTCGCACGGTCGGTGATTTCGAGAAGGTTGTTGATGCAACGGAACGCCGGTTGAATACGGAATACGCACTAGCGTTACATCCGATTGCGGGCCGCAAGGTAGTGCCAACTGCAGTAGCCGATGCGATCCGCTCGAAGATCACGCCCAACATGATGAAAACTCCCGAAGGGCGGGCGATGGCGCGTTACCTCCAGCAAAAGGCTACGCAGTTTGAGCAGGAGTGGTCAGTCCAGGAATTGAACTTGGAGCGCGAGACGATCTCGAAGCGGTTGCGGGGCTATCACTCGGCGGCGCCTTCGAGTGCGGCAGCCAAGGGCAAACTGGATGCTGCGGTCATGGCTGACAGTGCCGCTGAGGATGCGCTGAAAGAGATGCTTTACGACGCCGCTGACAGGAGCGCAGACAAGCCCAGTGGATACTTCCGCGAGTTAAAGCGCAAACAGTCGCTACTCATTGACCTCGCGGATGACGTGGAAGCACACAAGCGGGATCTGCTGCAAGCGAGCGCGAAACAAAAGGGAACGCCGCTCACAGAGAAAGTCTTCACTCACGGTTACACACATCCCGCCTCGACTCATGCCGGTATGACCGCCGCAATTAACCCGGCGAAGTTCCGCGATCCGCTGAAGGCCGCGAACCGATCCGTTGCGAAGGCATTTCCATCACCGGCCGGAAAGGTTGTTGCGGGCGCACGGCAAGCGACGGGATGGACACTGGAAACAATGCGCGCGCTGCCCGTCCGCTACCTGTTCCTGAGCACGCCTCCGCCGCCCGAGGAGGAGAACGCCACGGATGCCCCGGCGTCACCAGCTCCGGTACGAAACCGGCGCGAAGCGCTCGAACGACTCGGCATCGCGCAGTGACATTCTGAGCGGCTCATACTGCCGGGGCGACGAGTTACCCCATCGGGTGTTCAGGGGCCGTGTTAACAGGCTTGCAATGAGCTTCCCGCCCAGAATGGTGAGATGTTGGAATCACTGTTGCTTCTGAAGGACGCCAAGAATCTTATACGTCTCTGACTCCCATTTCTTCCCGTCGATGCTCACCGGCCAAAAGAGCTTGGCCTTGTTCCCTTTGAACTCCGCCTGAATGTCGTCAACGAGCGGCATACGGCAACTTCTGAACGTCCCTCCCCACACGGGCTTACTTTCGCAATTTACGACGACGATTCGGCCATCTGGTAACGCAAGAGAGAAGGTCGCGCCCTGGACTTCGTAGGTGCCGATCTGTGACGGTGTGCTTGTAGTTTTGCTCTCTTCGGTGCCTGAGCAACTTGCGGTGCTGTCGGTTCCGAAACAGTCCGCCTTTGCTTGAGATTTTGTTTTGGACCGGCCAGGCACAACGTACGTGTACTGTGTGGTGCTGTCTTTGCGGTCGATGATCTTCACCGCGAGTCTTTCCGCCGCATCAAGTTGGGCGACGAACGCAAGAGAGATCACGAGTCCTGCGAACGCGACTTTGATTGAGTTTGCGAGGATGCCGCTGGGGAGATACTGAGCAAATGGAAGCCGCTGCATGAGCGAATCTCCTTGCACAGATGTAGATCGTGGGGACATTCTTGCACCACGAAGCACCGATGTCATTAACTTCGCAGAGTGGGAGTAACCGTTATGGGAAAGTTTGTGCGGCTGCATCCGAGGCGGGTTGACCTGGGGAATGGGCGGTTCATGATCTTGTCGGGGAAACTTCAGAAGTTTCCGTCGAAGGTCAAACTACCTGAGCACGAGCCGTGCCAGTTCACCGACAAAGTACTGTTTCCCCGGCCCGTGGGAAGCATTGGTTTCATCCCGCTTTACAACCTGTGGGCTGACGGCACCCCCATGGATCAGGTTCCCCGCGCTGTCGTGGATGCCGAGGACTGGAGGCGCGTGCATCGGCATAGTTGGACTGGTGTGCGAAGGAAGCTCCGGAGCAAGACCATCATCCAGGTTTGGACGAAACTCAAGGATGCCGGCGGTCCCACGATGATGGGCCGCTTCATCATGCGCGTCACCGATCCGAACGCGGTAGTTCGCTATCTCGACGGCAACACGTTGAATAACCGGAAGTCGAACCTGTATGTTGTTCCTTGAAAGGGCAACTAGTGAGACGACGCATCGAATACGGTACGGACATCGCGCAACGCTTCAAATGCCTTCGCAATCGCCAGTTGTTCACCCAACAGCGTCTCGCTGAACTCATCGGTATCACCCAAGCCGCTGTGTCCGCAATCGAGCGCGGCGCACACAAACCCAACTACTCGACCGTTCAGCGTTTCACCAAGTTGGAGAGATTGCACTCGAATTCCGGTATTGCACCCTGTTCTAAATTTTCTGGACCCTGCTAATTTTTTGTTTCTTCGAATTTTTGCTGTCCCAAAAGTTTTGAAGATTGCACCTAGAGTCTGGTTTTGTGTGCGAAGCAATCGTGGCAAAAGCCGTCCATGCCGCCGAACACATGGGGGGCCTGGACAACTCCCGCATGATGGACAGCGGGTACCCGACAGAGCCGACGACCAGACACCTGTGCCTGCCACCCCGCGAAGGGAACAAGAACAGGGGGCTGTCCACTCTGGCTCGAAGCCAGGGCTACGGGCGTCTAACCTTGGACGACAATTTGAGACAGTACGGCGGAATTACTGTCAGCCTTCGGTTGGCTTTGCGGGTTTTGATCCTTTGGGTGCTTGTTGCGCACTCATGGTGACGCAGAGCATGAGAAGTGTAATCAGGTATTTCATTGGCGGCCTTTCCCGAGGAAAGTCCAAAGGGCTACGGGTCATACCTTTACCAAGCCGTTCAGTGTGGGCTGAGAGGCGCGGGGTGACTTCGCCTATAGCCGATGGAGCGCCAAAGTCTACCCCGCCGGTCGTCTGCTGTCTCGCTCGAAGCCCGAGCCTTGGTGACTCTAACCTTGGACGTGTCGCTTTGCGGGGACAATTGCGGGGACCCTCGAAAGAAAATAGAAGAACTCGGGAGTTGTGGCCATAGTGAGTGAAGGCGCAAAAACAGCGGGTGCCTCGATATTCGCAGACACCCGCAGCAATCAGCAGAAATGGCTCTAATACGCCTTGGGCGCAGGGGGTCGGAGGTTCAAATCCTCTCGCCCCGACCAATCAAAACTGAGATTTGCTTCCAGCAGCTTAGGCCCACCTTTCGATCTAGAACCTTTCACCTCAAATTAATTTCCAAGCAGCCCGTGATCCAGCGCATCCCGGGTTTTTTATTCTATGTTGCAAATGCAACATTATTATGTTGTCATTACAACATGGAAGAGATGTTATGGACGGGATTCTGGAAGCAATCTTCCGAAGAAGAGCGGTGAAGGTCTTTGAGCCGGTCGAAATCTCCGGGGAGACGCGCGAACAAATTCTCAATGCCGCCCGCCATGCGCCCTCCAGTTTCAACGCGCAGCCATACCAGTTCTACTGGGTGGAAACTGCGAAAAGAAAGGCCGCGGTGGCAAAACTTTGCCTCAGGCAGACGCCTGCGGAAACCGCCTCAGCGCTGGTCGTGGCCGTCGCTGACATTGGATCGTTAGCTGCAACCTCACAGGGCCAATTGCAGTGGATGCGCCACAGGAGTGAGTTCAGTCAAACGAGGATTCGTGACTACGAGCGGACAGCAAAGATCGGCCGAATTCTCTTCATGCCGGGGCCATTCGGTATTTTCGGCGTGGTCAAATGGACGATTTTTCGACTCGTGAATTTGTGGAAGACGATCGGGATACCGCCAGTATTTCGCCGGGATTTGTTCAAGTGGGCGACGAAGAGTACATCGCTGGCCTGCGAGAATCTGATGATCGCCGCCGAAGCGCTAGGACTCAACACGTGTCCCATGGAGGGATTCGATGGGCGTAGACTCCGCAAATTTCTCGGGCTGTCAACCCGGCATCATGAAATTGTGATGGTAATTGCCATCGGGAAGAAATCGCATGCTTACGGGTTACCGCCCCAGTGGCGGAGACCTCTTGATGCGACGGTAACAATCCTATGAACATCGTTCCAGGGGAAGAGTTTCCCAAGGACATCCTGAAAGATTCAGTACTTGCCCATATTGCAGCGGCGTATTTTTCGGCAGGGAAGAGGCTTGAACGGCAGAATCGGTGTTCCGCGACCCGCGGCTTCATTTTGTCAACACTCCGAGGCGGCGCAACACTCAATCAGAATCAGATCGCTACGATTCTAGGCCTCGATCGAACCGTCGTGCACCGGGCCATCAAGTCAATGGTTCAGGAAGGACTTGTGTCGGAGAAAAGAGCAAAATCGGGCAGAGCCATTCACGTCCAGTTAACACCCAAAGGAAACAGGTATAGAGACCGGCTGATCAAGACACGGATGGCCGCCGATGAGAGTATCCGGCATAGACTGACTGCGGATGAGCACGCAACACTTCTTCGACTCTTGAAGCTGATTGCCGAATTGGAGTTCTAAGACCGGTTCATGCTCTGGAACAGATCATCGGCGATCTTGCTGGATGCTTCTGCGATCGACAGGCGTTCCTTTGCTGCGAGGCCGCGTACGAATGCGACACTCACGTCGCGAAGCAGACGACGAGCGACATCCCGGCTTGTTGCTGTTTCGCGCTCGACGTTTGCGCGAGCGCCTGCGATGCGGGCACTGCGACGTCCGCCAAGCTCGAATGACTGGCTCAGCGACACGTCGTAGTCAGTCGTGTCACCGTTTGCGGAGTAGCGCGGACCAACAGAAGTTTCGATGACCGGGTTTTCCTGCAGGAGGACGGAAGCGCCAGCCAGCCGTCCCCGCGCCTCATCGACGCGGTCCTTCGCCGCGAGGATTTGTGGAGCCCGTACTCGCGCCCGCGAAAGAGCCTCGTCCAACGTAATCGGTTGCTGGGCTCGCATTGTGGGCACGGCGAAGCAAGCTGCAACCGCAAGAATTAACGTTCTAAAGATCACTAGAATTCTCCAGCTTCACATCTGGTTCTTCGAAAAGCGCCCGATGTAGTCCAAGCAGCCCATCCGCAAGTAGTCGTTTGACCTCAGCTATGTTGATCGACATTGCTGAGGCAGCTCCTTCGACACCCACACCCATACCGCGGGAAAACGCGAGCGCAAGCCGCTGCCGCGATGGCAGACCCAGAAGCGCTCGGGACATGCGATCACCATTCGGACTTGCAGGCCGCAAATTCGCGGCCCTCGACGCCGCTAGACGCAAGAGCGCTGACGGGTTCAGTCTGCACGACCGCAAAGCCTCAGCCAACGTGTCGATCGCGGAGGCTTCCGCTAATGGTTTGTCAGCACAAACGAAGAAATAGAAGCGCACCAATCGTGGCCCCCACAGAGCTGCCAGGGAGTCCACATTGGTCGCGCCGTTTTGAGACGCGTGCATACGAATGTCCTTGCCTGTTCAAATAAAGTTAGGCAGACGAAGGTGGCGCTCTACGCTGCTAACAAATGGCAGGAACTACGCGCGAGGAGGGTGATAAGGGGCTAGAGGTATTCCGTCGAGAGAAGATTCATACTTGTTGGCATTGGTGAAGGCGACTACCGGGATGGGGTCGAGAACAAACGTGTGCCCCGGTGAGAAGTGCGTGCAATTAAAGCAGTCCTCTTCAAACTGACAGCCTTGGCTGCTTCCATCACTCTGATGAGCGTTAACTTGAACTTGTGCTGGTACTGAAAGCAGCGCCTGAGCCGCGCAGGATTCGGGCGCACACACATCGAACACAAGGAACGCGAGCATAAACAACGCCACGAATTTGATCCAGCGGGACACTGTAGATAGCCTACAGAACGACTGGCGATAAGTCCACGTCCGTTAGACGTGTCCCGCCAGCAAGATCGCCGAATTTAACTCCTGCAATCACTCATTCGGTGCATTGTTCGCGCCAGGTTTCCAGTTCCTGGATATCCTCGACGCGGATGCGGCGAAGACTGCCGCACTTGCATTCGGAGATGATTTCCTTCGGAGGGCCCTGGGGCGGTTCCGAGGAGCGGAGCACGGCGACGCGGCTGCCGCAGCGGGGACAGGTATAGCCGACGAAAACGATCTCAGCGGGCATAGATAACTGCAACGCTCACTAATGGAATAGGCGATTCTGCGTCCGACTAACACCGATGTAAAGCGCCTAAACGCGCCAGTGTCCGGATGGAGCGAGGTATGTGTGCGACGATTCCTTCCAACGCCAACATGCGACAATCGGCAACTTCGGTCTGGGGAGCGAACATCCTAACGCCGCGAAGGTGGAGTTCCTCAACCGGAGGTTAAAAGTGGCAAAAGCGACAATGAAAGCTCCAGTTCCCGAGAATCAGACCGACTTTAGCGAACAGATCCGTGCCCGTGCGTACCAGTTCTACGAGGAACGAGGACGTATGGACGGCTACGATATGGAAGATTGGCTGCGAGCCGAGGCGGAAATGCGCGAGTACGCGAACCAAGCAGCGGCGTAACCAGCAGTCAGTCATCAGCAATCAGTATTCAGTCACCCAACGAAAACCCCTCCGGCAGTGGAGGGGTTCGTGTATATACCCCTATCCCCCTCGATCAGTGGAAATCAACAACTTACAGGTAGATTTTTCGGCATGTACAAGCGAACGAAAGAGTTAAAGGCAAAATATTGAAAAAAGACAGTTTGTCAGTTTCTCAGTTCATCAGTACTTCAGTTGGTTGTCGGTCATCGGTTGTCGGTTTTCGGTAAAAACCTTTGTTTTGAGAGCGAGGTGGCAGCCATCGATGACCAAATCGAATGCCGCCATACCCGGCTCCACTTCTTGTTTTTGTTTCAAAAGCATTTGGGATGATCATCCCGGGTGCGGAAGAGGTGATCGCAAGCTCACGCCGTCCGCGGTTGAGGGTTCCAAGGGAGAAGAGAGCCTCGAGGAATCTTCTCTTTATTCCCCTCAATTATTAATAGTACGGAGCCCGGACGGTTTTACCGCCAAATTCGAGAAATTTATATATTCCTTCTAACCAATGAGTTACGGGGAAATTGCGGGTTTTGCAGCCTTGACAAACTCTTAGAGGATCGCCTCCCCGGGCTCTAGAAGAGTGTATGGGTCTTGTACCGGGGCTTCCGTTTTGGGAGAAAAGTTGTGTCGTCCCTGACGGGACTCCGGGAAAGAGGTCGTGCCGAGGCATCCCGACTCTTACGAGTCGGGCTATGGAATGCCGCGCCTGCGGCGCTCATGGTGGAATCCCAAGCTATGGAATGCCGTGCCTACGGCGGCTCGTAGCTGAAGGCTCTGTAACTCCCGCAGATCAACAATTCTTACTCCGGAGACTGGTTGCCGTTTTCGTTGGGAGTGTTCACAGCCAAGATGTCGGTCTTGTTTGGAGCGTTTTGTCGCTGGGGAGCAGAACCAGGCAGACGAGAAATTCGTCCCATGGCGATCGTTTCGTGCATTGTTTTGATATTGCTGATCAGAGCGGCAATAGCCTGATGATTAGCGGCGCGAAGGAGGTTACATCGTGTTCGCAGTTCGAAGTGCTCGGCAAGACTCTGCTGAAGGTCGTCCCGGAGCTTGTTTGTGTTGTGACGCGGAATGATTTCCGATGTCGGGGAGCTACGAAGCCAGGAATCTATTTCGTCCGTCATGGCAATGACAGCGCTGCGCGATTTGGCACGAGGACGCCGAACCGGCATTCCAAGATCACGCTCCCATCGCTGCACGGTGCGAACGCCACGCCCAAGATGGCTTGCAATTTCCTTCCAGGAATTAAGGACAGGACCTTTATCAAACTCAAGATCAGCCATGGTACCAACCTCACTACATACAACCGGTAGGTAATTAGCGAATATTACCGGATTATTGGATGATGGCGAGAGACTATGAGAAACAAAGTTCGGCGCATTCGTCCTCTATACGCCTTCTCCAGTTTATAGGAAAACGACACCGAAAGTGACATCGGCGCCGAAAGATAGTCTCGGGCGTAAATCGTGAAACGATAACAGGCAGTTTTCGGCTTATTCGAGGCCTTTGCTTGTTCTCGCAGGGCAAAAATTCATCTAACAGACAGGAAATGTTCCATCGCACTATTTTCGTCGAATTGTGCAATTCTGGTGAGAAATATGGTTGAGACCAGGCCAACAATCCTGTGCGTCGATGACATTCCAGAGAGCTTGCAGGTACGAGCGATCATGCTCGAGCAATTCGGATGCGAGGCTTGTACCGCGCCGGACGGGAGTGCCGCATTCCAGGTTCTTGCCCAGAAGAGAGTAGATCTGATGGTCATCGATTACCACCTGGCAAACGGCGAGACCGGGGAGGATCTAGCGCGCGAGGTGACCCGGCGCTGGCCGGATCTCCCGTTGATCATGTTGACCGGAGATTCGAAGCTGCCGGAGAGTGCAATCGAAAGCGTTGATGAGGTATTGATTAAGGGCACAGCGGGTCCGGGGAGACTGTTGGACACCATCCAGAAGTTCTTACCGCGGGCGAAATTGAAGCCGCGCAGGGCGATGTTGATCGCGGAGCCGCAGAGAAAAATCGGATGATCAGATGATTTTGGCGGTCGCATCTCCAAGGCTCGAAGAAAATCTTCATCAATTCATACCCAAGGGATTCCGCCTCAAGCTGGGGTTCTCCGATCTCAGCTTGACGAGGTTTCCGAGGCGGCAACCTGTTGGTCGGGTTCGTTGACGGTGAGCAGGAAATCGCGAAGATTGCGGGCATTCTCAGCGGCGTTGGCGGCGCGTTCCTGATAAGCGGCTTCCGTCTCATGGTGCAGAGAATCGTGAACTCGCTGAGCCATGCGACGGTAAAGAGAGGCGCTTTCTTCCAGAGCGCGCAGAGCCGACCAGAGAGCTACTTCGATGGTATGGCGCTGCTCTTCATCGAGGTGCTTGGCGGTATAGGCATGCCCGACGCGGCAACGATAACGAAGTAGTCCTTCCTGATCGATTTCCCAGAGCACACCGCCACATTCGGGACAGGCGAATGTAGAAGGGGTTCCGACGTGCGATTCTTTTTCAACTTCAGACATATCCAATTCCGCGATGCGGGTTTCGCGTTTGGCCAGATCAGCCAGAGGCACCGACGTGGCATCGGGCACCTGTTCGCTTATGAGGGTAAGGAGCAGACTTGAGATGTCAACCAAAGATGCAACATACGCCTCGGGAACCCGTTCGAGCGCGTTCGTCGGCATAGCAGGAAACATGGCTGTCCGGGGATCCTGCACAACAGCCGAGCCTCCGTGAGCACGAACGACCATCAACCCCGACGTGCCGTCGTCGAGCAGTCCGGTGAGAATGACACCGATGACACGTGGGCCGTAAGCAGCGGCAGCCGAACGAAACAGAGGATCAATGGCAGGGCGGCTATGATTTTCGCGTGGACCCTGGATGACACGAACGTATCCCCGCTCGACCAGCAAGTGATGATCGGGAGGTGCGACATAAATGAGGCCTTTCCGAATAGGCTGACGATCCTGGGGATGAATAGCATCGAGCGGGCCAGCTCGGCTGAGGACGCGGGGCAACAGGCCATTGGAGTGAGGCGAGGTATGCATGGCGATCAGGATGGTGGCATCCAGATCAGCAGGGAGTCGTGAACAGAGATCCTGCAGAGCTTCGATACCACCCGCGGAAGCACCAATCACGACGATATCCCGATTTGGCACGAAACCTCTCTTCCAGAGTTCAGATGGCCGGCAGAATGCAGGGGATTGCCATAAGACTGGCGAATCAGAAAGGCGCACGGGTTTGGAAGCCCGTGCCCACACTCGGTGGAGCAATTGAGGGTGGGAACGTCAGTGGTTTTCCAA
Source organism: uncultured Terriglobales bacterium (assembly GCA_964460935.1). Taxonomy (GTDB): domain Bacteria; phylum Acidobacteriota; class Terriglobia; order Terriglobales; family Acidobacteriaceae; genus DATMXP01. Next base: position 21,148 of record CAYWSM010000330.1, read on the forward strand.
AGCATTCCACACTTGGCAGAGCAATTGAGAATGGAAGCGTGAGTGGTCTTCTAAGGCATTCCGACATTCGGGAGAGAAGGTTGAAACATTCACGAAATCTTTATGCCGAAAACAATATTGTTGCGGCAGGCAGGCGACGAATGTTTCAGAATCCGGAATTATTCGTTAAAAACAGGAGAAACTTTCGTCCAGCCGTATGATTTGACACCGAACTGCGAACGTGAAAGATTCCGTTCTTTGGGTTGCACAAGAAATGATGCGCGCCAATCGGTGGGACGCGAGTAGGCAACAGCCAAGAACGAGGCGAAGTTATGAGCAAAGCCGGCGAGCGTAAATCGAATGCAGAGGAATCACCGCAGGGACCGAAGCATGCCACGAATTTTCCAATCGTCGGAGTAGGTTCTTCCGCCGGGGGGCTGGAGGCGTGCACCACACTCTTGAAGGCACTGCCCGCAAACCTCGGGATGGGGTTTGTGTTCGTGATGCACCTGGATCCAGTGCGGGAGAGCGCGTTCCGCGACATTCTTTCGCGAGCGACATCGATGCCTACAGTGAACGTGGAAGACGGGATGCGTGTGGAACCCAATCACGTGTACGTGATCCCGAAGAACTGCGAGATGAGGATCTCACAGCGCGTGCTTCATATATCGAAGCTGGAGAATCCGCGCCCGGTCAATGCAACCATCGACATCTTCATGCGGTCGCTGGCGGCAGACCAGCAGAACAATGCTATCGGCGTAGTGCTGTCGGGGACGGCCTCGGACGGAACGTTGGGGCTGGGGGCCATCAAGGGAGAAGGCGGCATCACGATTGCCCAGGACAGCAGCGCAAAATACGACGGCATGCCGGCAAGCGCCATCGCGGCTGGATGCGTGGACCTGATACTCCCGCCGGAAGGGATCGCGAAGGAGTTGTCACGCATTGCACGGCATCCTTACATGCGCGGAACCGAGATTGAGATTGAGGCCGTCGGGAAAACGAAAGAAGAGCAGATGTCGCAGGTATTTACGATGCTGCGGCGGACGACGCGAGTGGATTTTTCCGAATATAAGTCGCCGACCATCCAGCGCCGAGTGGCACGGCGCATGGCGCTACACAAGATTGAGAGGCTGGGCGACTATGTGGCTCTGCTGCAACGTAACAAGAATGAAGTAACAGCGCTGTACCAGGATCTGCTGATTAATGTGACAAGTTTCTTCCGCGATCCCGAGGCTTTCGAGGCATTGAGGCGAGTGGTGTATCCGGCACTGGTGAGACTGCGGGAGCATTCGAACACACCCATCCGGATCTGGGTGCCGGGATGTTCGACCGGCGAAGAGACGTACTCACATGCGATTTCGCTAATCGAGTACCTGGGAGAGGAGCGGACGGAGGTTCCGATCCAAATCTTCGGTACCGACCTGAGCGAAACCGCAATCCAGAAAGCGCGAGCTGGGCTTTACAAGGAAACGATCGAAGCAGATATTTCGCCGGTGCGGTTGCGGCGATTCTTTCACCGTGTGGACAGCGGTTATCAAATCAGCAAAACGATTCGCGATTTATGCATTTTCTCCACGCAAAATGTATTCAGTGATCCTCCTTTCTCGCGCATCGATCTGGTGAGTTGCCGCAATGTCATGATCTACCTGGGGCACATGCTGCAACGACGGGTGATTCCCATCGTGCACTATGCGCTGAACGCAGGTGGATTCCTGATGATTGGAAATACCGAAGGGCTAATCGGTTCAGGAGCGGAGTTATTTGAGATGGCGGACAAGAAGCAAAAAATTTATCGAAAGAAAGCGGTGCCGACGCCCGTAACGTTTGGGTTTTCAGTCAGAACGGTAGAAGCACTGCCGGATGGCGGTCCGCCAGTACAGGCGGCGCGTCCGGGTGAGGCAGCGCGCATGCCGCTGGATATGCAACGCGAGGCGGATCGCCTGCTGCTGACGCGATATGCACCCCCTACGGTGGTGGTGAATGACCAGATGGACATTATCAGCACGAAGGGGCATACGGGGCCGTACCTGGAATTACCGGCAGGAAAAGCCAGCCTGAACCTGCTGAAGATGGCGCGTCCGGGACTACTGTTCGAATTGCAGAACGCGATCGAGGAGGCGGGAAAAACGGGCGTTGATGCGGTGCGGAGCAACGTCCAGGTGGAGAACAATGGGGGCAGCAGCCTTGTTAACATCCGCGTTACGCCGTTCCGGACGCCAATGCAGGAGAAGAATAGTTTCCTGGTGGCGTTCGAGGCGCCGACCGAAGCAGAGCCACAACATAATTCATCGCCTTCGCCGGACCCGCTGGCGGATGACGAGCGGGCGATGAAGGATAAACAAATCTCGCAGCTCAAGCAGGAGTTGGCGGCAACCAAGGAATATCTGCAATCGATCATCGAGGCGCTGGAATCGACGAACGAAGAGCTGCAGTCGGCCAACGAGGAGATTCAGTCCGGCAACGAGGAGCTGCAGAGCACGAACGAGGAACTGCAGACTTCAAAGGAAGAGCTGGAGTCGGCGAACGAAGAGCTGCACACCGTCAATGAAGAGATGCAGCATCGGAATGAGCAGCTCACGCAGTTGAACAACGACCTGACAAATCTGCTGAACAGCGTGAATCTACCGATGGTGATGGTGGGACCGGACTTGAGCGTGCGGAGATTCACACCCCAGGCGATCAAGGTGCTGGGACTGGGAGCGACGGACGTGGGGAGACCGATCACGCGGTTGAAGCTGAAGATCGAAGTACCCAACCTCGAGCAGATGATGCTGGACGTGATCTCGGAGGTGCAGCCCAAACAGCATCGCGTGAAGAATATCGAGGGGGAATGGTACGACCTGCGGCTGACTCCGTATCGGACGGCGGATAACCGGATCGATGGGGTGGTGCTGAGCGTGCTGAGCTTCGACGTGGAAGACTTCCCGACGTTGAAGACGAACAAGACGGGGAAGGGGAATTCCGGGAAAAAACGCAGCAAGTAACGCGGCATTAACGTCGAAGGGTATGGCCCTATCACAGGAATGTGGTGGGGCTTTCGTGTTTACGGTCAAGAGACGGACTTTTTTGTCACGTTAATTTTCCGAAGCTCTCGATTTGTGCTTGCGAATCTGGCCTTCAGGCTTGAAAATCGCCTGATCTCAGGTGTGGGACCTCGAGACTCTGAACCATCGGCCATTGCATCCCCGTGCATAAGCGGGGTTGTGAAACGCGTAACGTTCACTTTGCGAGAGGACAGAGAATGAGTCATTCAGCCGTTACCGCCACCGACCTGATTCAAATCGCATCCATCGAAGAAACGATCCGTAAACGAGTTGCCGAAGAACGAGCCCGGCTAGAGCATACCGCGGGATTGAAGGCACGCCATACACATCATTTTCATAAACCGATCGAGAGAGCATTCACGGCATCAGAACGTGGAACGACAACGTTACTGTTCGGCGGATTGACCTGGAAGCACGAGAAGCTGATCCAGGCGGCGCTGGAAGGATTGGGATACAACTGCGAAGTGGTGCCGACGCCGAACGTGGCGGCATTCCAGCTTGGCAAGGAATACGGCAATAACGGGCAATGCAATCCTACGTACTTCACGGTAGGAAACCTGGTGCAGTTCCTGCAAAAGAAGGAAGAGGCGGGGTACACCAAGAAGGACATTATCGATCACTTCGTGTTCATCACGGCGGGAGCATGTGGTCCGTGCCGGTTTGGGATGTACGAGGCGGAGTACCGGCTGGCGTTGCGGAATGCCGGGTTCGACGGATTCCGCGTGTTGCTGTTCCAGCAGGCCGGGGGACTGGACCAGTCGGAAGTGGAGGCGGGGTTGGAGATGAATCTCGACTTCTTCCTCAACCTGCTGAACGCGATGAATATGGGCGACGTGCTGAATGAAGTCAGCTACCAGATTCGTCCGTATGAAGTGAACGCCGGCGAGACGAACCGGGTGCTCGACGATGTAACGAATGAGATGGGCGAGGTGCTGAAGCACAAATCGCCATGGACGGCGGAGAAGGCCGTCGGCAAGTTGGTTGCGAAGATGCCGGGGAAAGGCGCCTTCGAGTACGTGGGGAAGTTCCTGAACCAGTTGTACTCGGATGACTACACGTCGGCGCTGAACGCGGCACGGGATAAGTTCAACTCGGTGAAAGTGGATCGGCTGAAGGTGAAGCCGATCGTGAAGATCACCGGCGAATTCTGGGCACAGACCACGGAAGGCGACGGTAACTTCAATATGTTCCGATTCCTCGAGAACGAGGGCGCGCAGGTAGTGGTGGAGCCGATCGCGACGTGGATCAATTACATGATCCATCAGGCGATCCAGAAGGTGAAGGACGAGCGCGGACTGGAGCAGGGCGCGATTCTGCCGCCGATGTGGCGTATCGACAAGCAAGCGAAGATCGAGATGAACTACCGGAGTAAGCTGCTGCAACTGAAAGCAGCGGAAGTGATCTTTGCGAGGGAGTATCACAAGATCATCAATGCGCTTGGCGGCACAGCTCACAAACTGGTGAACCAGTATGAGCTGCAGCGGGTGGGGCATCCTTATTACAACACGCGCGCGGAAGGCGGCGAGGGACATCTCGAGGTGGCGAAGAACATTTACTACAGCAACCACGAACTGTGCCACATGGTGCTGTCGCTGAAACCGTTCGGGTGCATGCCATCAACGCAGTCGGACGGTGCGCAGTCGGCGGTGGTGTCGCACTTTAAGGATATGATCTTCCTGCCGATCGAGACGTCGGGTGAGGGAGAGATCAACGCGCACAGCCGCGTGCAGATGGCGCTGGGCGAAGCCAAAGCCAAGGCGAAGGCGGAGTTCAATGATGTGCTGGCGAAGCTTGGACGCACTTCGGATGAGCTGCACGCATATGTGGAGGCGCATCCGGAGATGTCGGCTGCTCTGTACCGAGTGCCGAAGTACAAAGGCGTCGTTGGTACCGCAGCGAACTTCGCGATTCATGTGGCGGAACGGATGGGAGACAGCGTTCCGTATCACGCAGACGTTCACTGATTCAGAACTGGTTATGCGAGGCGGCCTGAAGAGGCCGCCTTTCTGTTTCTGCATGGAGGAGAGCGCGACGGCGAACCTTCGCCCGCAGAATGTCATCGCACTTAATCAAGTGTTTCCTAAGTTGAGAAGCGGGATAGGTGCGCATGGCACAGGATCGTCTTCCTAATCGATGGTTAATCGCGATTGCCGCAGTGGTCATGCAGATTTGCCTCGGCGCAGCCTACGGCTGGAGTGTATTCGTCAAGCCGCTGGTTGCAGCTCATCACTGGACTCTTACGCAAGTCTCTTTGAATTTCACGCTGGCGATTGCCTTCCTCGGCTTGGGGACGGTGGTCGGAGGATTGTGGCTGGACCGAGTAGGCCCGCGAAAAGTGGCCACGGTTGGCGGAATACTGTACGGTTTAGGCTACATTCTCGCCGGATTCGCGGAGAGAGCAGGATCACTCCACGGGATGTACGCAACGTATGGGGCGATCGGCGGCTTCGGCATGGGCATGGGGTATATCACGCCGGTAGCTACGCTGGTGAAGTGGTTCCCCGATCGCCGTGGGCTGATGACAGGTGTTGCTGTCGCGGGATACGGGGCGGGGGCATTGGTCTTCAGTCCGATCGCGGCACGATTGATTCAGACCAGCGGAATTCCGGCGACATTCTGGATATTCGGAATCGTTTATTTGATCCTGGTAGTCGCGTCGGCGCAGCTCTACCAAAATCCGCCGGTGGGATGGACACTCCCGGGCTGGAAGCCAACATCGGCAGTTGCGAAATCGGCGACTACCGCAAACTTCACAGTCAGTGAAGCGATGCGTACGTGGCAATTCTGGCTGTTGCTGGCGATGCTGTTCCTGAACGTTTCCGCGGGAATCATGATCATTAGCCAAGCCTCACCAATGGCACAACAGTTGGTCGGCATGTCACCGGTGGCGGCGGCCGGGATGGTAGGACTGATTTCGATCTTCAATGGCGCTGGACGCGTGTTCTGGGCGTGGGTTTCGGATTTGATTGGGCGCGCACCGGTGTATTTCCTGCTGTTCGCAATCCAAGCGGTCATTTTCTTCTTCCTGCCGAGCGTACGGAACTTAACGTTGTTCAGTGCGCTGTTCGCGATCATCGGGCTTTGCTACGGCGGCGGATTCGGAACAATGCCGTCGTTCACAGCCGACTTCTTCGGGCCGAAATACATGGGCGGCATTTATGGATGGATCCTCCTGGCATGGGCATTGGGCGCGATTCCGTCACCGATACTGATTGCGCACGTTCGCCAGAACACGGGGACATATGGTCCCGCGATTCACGTGATTGCGATTGTGATGGTGTGCTCGCTGATCCTGCCACTGCTGGCAAGAAAGAGACCGAAAGCGCCTCGGACGCAGTTGGAAAGAGCAGCGTAAGCGCGCACTGTACGGACATCAATCTCCGATGAAGGCGGCCATGAGTTGGCCGCCTTTCGTTTTGCAGGCCTGGTCGTTCTACAATGTCTGCCCAAACACTGGGGGACCGATGAAAGGTTTCATTCTTGGCGTAATCCTCACACTCGCAGTGCTCGCTGCTGCGGTCTATATCTACTTCGTTACGGGCATGGCTCCGGTGGCAACAGCCGCCCAAGCAATGCCATTCGAAAAGATGCTTGCTCACAAGGCGCTCCATGCACGGGTGGAGAAGGAGATGCCGCATGAATCGCCGATTCAACCGGATGAGGCAAACCTTGCAGCGGGCGCACAGACTTACATTCAGCATTGCTCGGTTTGTCACGGATTGCCAGATCAGCAGCAAACTGCAATCGCACAGGGCGAATTTCCGAAGCCTCCCAATCTATTCAAGGGCAAGGGTGTGACGGACGACGAGGCGGGGGAGACGTACTGGAAGGTGGACAATGGCATCCGCCTCACTGGAATGCCTGCGTTCGGCAAGCATCTTTCTGCGACGCAAATGTGGCAGGTATCGCTACTGCTGGCGAATGCGAGCAAGCTGCCCGCGCCGGTCATGGCTACGCTTAGAAGCGCGACACAGCCGACGAGCGTACCGGCACCGGCGAATCCTGCGGCTCCCGGGAAATAGTTGGCATCAATCGTCCGCTGAAGCGGACTTGATAGAGTCCTTTCCAGGGCTACGTCCTGGGCTACTCTCAATCATCCGCTACGCGGACTTGAACTTAATCGTTACTTTGTCCTTTCGGGAGGGTGAGTGTTCATTCGAGAGCTGCGTGTCATGGTGTTGCTGTCACTCGTGGTGACGATGGGGTGGTCGCAAACAACGCCTCAAGAGAATGTTTTCACGCGGACAGAGGTGATGATCCCCATGCGCGACGGGGTTCACCTGGACACCGTGATCTTTACGCCCAAGGCACAGCGCAAGCCGTTGCCGATCCTGTTCATGCGCAGTCCGTATGCCATTCCGAAAGACGAGAAGTTCCTTGCCGGAGAGAGGAGCGCCGCCCTGAATCGCGACGGCTACATCTATGCCGTACAGAACATCAGGGGACGGTTCAAGTCGGAAGGGACGTTCATCATGCAGCACCCACTGCGCGATAAGAGCGATCCGCATTCGATTGACGAGGGCAGCGATGCTTACGACAGCATCGATTGGCTGGTAAAGAACGTGCCGAAGAACAACAGTCGCGTAGGGATGACTGGCACATCCTATGATGCATGGCTGGTCATTATGGCGCTGACGGATCCGCATCCGGCGCTCAAGGCGACTTCAGAGCAAGCGTCGCCTGACGACATGTTCCTGGGAGATGATTTTCATCACTACGGCGCATTCCGGTTGGCCTACGGATTCGAGTATGCGGCATACCTCGAGACCGAGAAAGACGCGGACTACCATTTCGAATTTGGCAGATACGACACCTACGACTTTTATCTGAGCGATCTCGGGCCTCTGTCGAATGCGAACGCCAAGTTCTTCCACGGAAAGCTGCCGACATGGGATAACTTCGTTTCGCATCCGAATCGCGATCAGTTCTGGAAATCGGAAACGGTGTCGATGCAGGTGAAGCACACGCCAGTGCCGCTGCTGCATGTTGCCGGCTGGTGGGACCAGGAGGACTTCTATGGTCCGCAGAAGATCTACACAACGCTGGAAGAGACCGACGAAGACAATCTGAACTATTTTGTTGCGGGTCCGTGGAATCACGGCGGATGGTTTGGAAAAGGCGGCTCCCTTGGACCGATCGCCTTCGATTCCGAAACGGCAACATACTTCCGCGAAAACATTATGGCGCCGTGGTTCCGGTATTGGCTTCACGGGACAGGCAATCTGCCGATCAAAGAGGCAGAGGTCTTCGAGACGGGGGCGAATCGCTGGCAAACTTACGACTCATGGCCACCTAAGGCGGGGTCACCGAAAAAGTTGTACTTCCGCGCCGACGGCAAGCTTTCATTCGAGGCCCCGACAGATGCAGATGCGTTCGACAGCTATATTTCCGATCCGGCGAATCCGGTTCCTTATCGGCCGCGTCCGATACCGCGCGTGTATCCGAGCGAGGAGTGGCGAGTTTGGCTGATGCAAGACCAACGTTTTGTGGACCATCGACCGGACGTGCTGAGTTGGCAGACGGATCCACTTGCGGAAGACGTTACGATCGCGGGAGACATCACCGCCGATTTATTTGCCGCAACATCAGGAACAGACAGCGATTGGATCGTGAAGCTGATCGATGTATATCCGGAAAACTTCAAGCCAAGCGAGGCACAGAGGAAAGTTTCAGGCGAGAGGGACCTCAGCGGATACGAGTTGATGATCGCCGATGAAGTGTTTCGGGGACGCTTCCGCAAGAGCTTTGAAACACCCGAAGCGATCCCGTCGAACGAACCGGAAGAGTACAAACTCGATCTGCACACGAACGATCACGTGTTTCTCAAAGGCCACCGGATCATGGTGCAGGTGCAGAGCACGTGGTTTCCACTGATCGATCGCAATCCGCAGAAATTCGTACCAAACATCTTCGAAGCCAAGGACACGGATTTCACGAAAACGACACAGAAGATCTATCGCACGAAAGACAAGGCATCGAGCATTGTGCTGCCGGTGATGGCCAATTAGCCGGCGACAGAAGCGGTTATACCGAGTAAAGCTCTTACTTCTTAAACAGGTTTTCGAAAGCCTGACGGGCGTCGTTTGCGCGAACACCGCCTGAAGTGGTTTCGCGCTCCACGGATTGGCGAATCTCGTAAAACGCGCAGGTATTCATGGCATCTTTCGGCGAAACGCGCGCGGTGACGGGTTGCCGGCACTCAAACTGGCGACTGGGATCGAAGTGCGTGCACATCTTGCAGGAATGTAGGGCAAGACCACACTTGATGCACTTCGCATCGTTCTCGAACATACCGCTGAGGAGCGCGCCACACTGCGCACAGCGCGAAACGGTGCGCGCACCCGGCATGTTGAGAGGCCGCGGTCCGAACGTATTTTCCTGGGGCTTTGGCTTGGGACTGCGAGGAGCCGCTTTCGACTCTCCTGAATCCTGATAGCCGTGTTGACGATATTTCCTGTCGGACATTTGAGGATCTCCGCGTTGAGGGAAAAGAGGGAGGACTCGCTAGTGTACTCCCTCCCAGCTTGCCGATTCGAGTTTGTTTGGTGACTTCCATGGAAGTGTGGAAACACGTTCATCGGAAGTGAAAACAGTTGCAGACTCAATGAGGATGTTCTCGTGGAAAGCCGGTCCAAATCGTTGATTCTCCGCTGTCACCATGTCGCACTCGAAGTGGTATGCGACCTGCACCTTGAAGGACCAATCGCCGATCGAAAGCTTCAGCTTCGAAGTGGCGACAAACGGGGCCGTGATACCTGTTGGCCTCGCCCTTCTTGTGTGCTGTGCAGAGCGCCGGAAAACCAACCGACGCTCTCTTTTTTTATGTGGATTATGCGGGTTCGCGACTGATTCCAGCCGCCGCGAGGAGGGACTGAACGGCGCGGGTTCCGGGGAAGCGAACGTCCATTAACAGGAACAGCACAAAATAGAGAACGCTGCCGACAAAGATCGACGATACAAATGCGAATGCCAACGGAAAGTGAGTGCCCGCCTGCGTCTTTGAAATCAGCAGAGCGATCGCACAGAAGATGAGGGCAGCCGAGGCAATAAACGCAGCGTCGATCAACCGTGCCATGGGCCGCATCCATTGGCTCAACACGCGGATGGGAGCAGGTCCGGGAAGTTCGGCGCCTGGAGCATCGCTAGGATTTTTGTGAACCCGTTCCACGACCCATGCCTTGAGGGCGGCATGTTGGTCATCGTTGATGCCATCGAACTCGACTCCGGTACGCCCGGTAGGGTCGCTCCATACAACCACACCCTTGCCGCTAATCCGCATATCCGAACCAGGCAATAGAAACGAGATGTCCAATACCTGTCCGGATTTCACTGGGGACAGCGACTGCATGGCCATTCCGCCTTCGCTGAGATCGAGGATAAAGGCGGGGTCCGACATGCCTTCGATATTGACATGCGAGAGGTGATGCACCGCCACACGAAGGAAACGCCGCACCATGCGCGTGATCATTCCGCGGGTGAAACGAAAGATGCGGCTGGCGTCTTCGGCGGAAATCGGTTTGCTGAGGACAAAATTAGCGCCCGTGGCGAAAGCGGTCTTCATCTGACGATAGTCATCAATGATGCCAACCGCGATAGTCTTCTGGTTTGGAGTATCGGAACGCAGTTGCTGCAGGAGATTGAAACCGTTGCCTTCGGGATCGCATTCGACGATCACGGTATCGAACTTGTGGCGGCGCAAAATACGACTGGCGCCATTCGAGCCGAGACAGATTTCGACGCCTATGTCCATGTCGAACAGTAATGGACACAAGGTGCGCAGAACTTCGGGATCGCGGCATAACACGAGGGATTGCGCGGCCATTTGCCAGAGATAGTAATCCGGGTTTTCCCTTAGGAAAGTGTCTTGCGAGGTTCGGGGCTGGCAGTGCAGTATTCGCTGATTGATGCAGGAGGAGAGTTGATACTGGACAAGTAGATATTCCCGGCCGATGGCAGCATCTATGTACGTCGCGTTAGCTGGTATCGGGGAAGTTACTTTCCGTAACAGAGGTTTGAGGCTCGACGGCTACTCTTCTGGGGAGCAAGTGACAGCGCTTACAACCCGGCACATACAAGTGGCACCTCAATACGAAGACCTGAACCGTTGAGGTGACGAATGCTTTGGTTTATTTTTCTGATCCTGCTGGTTATGTGGATACTGGGACTGGTGGGAACGTATCAGATCGGGGCCTGGTTGTGGTTGTTGTTGGTCGCTGCCGTGATCGTGCTGCTCGTTCAATTAGCCACCGGCAGACGAGCCGTGCCGTAACTTCAGGTTCCATAGAGTTCCTCGTAACACAGTGAAGTTAACGAGGGACTAATACAACATCAAAATGGCGGAGATGTTTGCTCCGCCATTTTGTTTTGGGGCGGTGCGATTCGCCGTTACGAAGAAACGAAAAAGCCCGGCCGCGGCCGGGCTTATTGAGCGAGAACAGATGCGTTACTGCTTGGCGGCCATCGTTTTCGCATCGCGAACGGTAGCGAGGAACTGCTGCGCCGAAGCCGGCGGAGTAACCTTCCCAGTAAGAATCGCGCGTGGAGTCAGATCCTTGGCATAGATGGCGCGGATAGCATCTTCGTCCTGCGAGATTCCGGCACCTTCCAAAGTGGCGCCCGCAAACGCTCCTTTAGCGCGAGAGTAAGTCAGGATTTCGGTATTCAGCTTCCAGTCCGTCCCGGCAGATGCGTGACGGCCAACCGGGCCGGCAGCAGCGGATACATCCGCACCAATCTGGAACTTGCTGTTGAGTAACTGCTGCATACCTTTGTCATTCATAATCATCATCACGAGATCGACGCCCTCGACCCCGATCTGAGCTCCCCAGCTTCCGCCCGTAACGGCAAAGAACGACGGAGCGCTCCAGGAACCGCTAGCCGTGCGGCAGGTCGCAACGCCGCGGCCATGCTTGGCGCCGAATACGAAGCCGCCCTTGATCATGTGAGGCACTATCGCGATGCACTTTGCGCTGTCCAGAACCTCGTTAGGAATGCCCTTATCGGGCGTGGACATAACCTGACTGAGGACCTTGGTCGCGTTATCGAGGCGATCGATTGCGTCCTCCTTTTCGTCAGCCCAAGCCATGAGGCTGAGCGACAGGATCGCCAACAGAACCAAAAACTTCTTCATTGCACACTCCTAATTCGTCCTTCAACTCGGACGTGGTGCTTTACTTAGAAGGGCACTTATTAAGGAAGGGTTCGCTGGTCAAGGAAAAGAATGGGCAGCAGAAGCTTGCGAAAGCCAGCTCAGGTACTTGCCTCATTGCACTGCCAGAAGCTGAACGTATGCTTGGCACAGGAGGGAATCAGTGCCTCGAGGTGGTACCCCGCCATTGGTGCCCATCTGGCCCGCTCCGCGGGTGCTGGAACGTAATCCGTATCCTTTCTTCCCATTCAATCCACGGTGGCAATCGCAGATGACGCGACAAGACCTGGAGGTCTTCTGTGCTTTACTCAAACTGGCATGGATTTCCGAGCGACCGTGCTTCCTCTCGCCGGATCGCGAGCGGTTATATGAGCTTTTACGTGAGGTTCATCGTCCGGATCAGGTTTCGGATGTCGTCCTGGCACAATTTCAGCATCAGAAGAGTACCGGATTGCTGTACTTTCCGCCGCAGTTGCGCGCGCTTCGTCGCCTCGTTTCCGGAGAAGACATGTATTCTCTTCTTTGGGACGAATCGCTGTGAACGATCCAAATGACAAGAAGTCTGATCCGGTTATGCCGCCGGATGAGTACTCGCCGGGTGAGGTGATGCAGGTATGCCCGAACTGTTCGACGCAGCTACGGGACCGCAATTGTAAGTTGGTGTGTCCGCAGTGCGGCTTCTTTCTCAGTTGTTCTGATTTCTACTAAGCCCGGAGAAACGAAAAGGAGCGCTCGATGGTGCTCCTCTTTTCAGATCCTAATGTTAGCTGGGTAATTCTGCGGTTGTATTCCGGCGCGTAAGGACACGTTCAACGGTGTCAACAACGTTTGGCAGGAAGGCCGAAGCGTTATTCTCGGTATCAATTTCAGCCAGTTTGTAGTTCCAGGACTCCGGAAGCTCAAGAACGGTAGCGCGACGACGTTCTGGCTCGGGGCGGTACATGTAAATCGTCCAGACAACCACTGTTGCCAGCCACGCCAGTTGGTAGGGAACGTTGATCAGGTACATCGACGCCTTCGTAGTAGTGGTAGCCGGCAAGAGGGTGGTAAGCGTCACCGTCATGAGGTGAACGCTGGCGAAGATTCCGAACCCGAGGGAAATACCAAAAATACGATGACGTTCCGTCAGCCCAAGCTGCCGAGCAAATAAGTACATGAAAATCACGAGCCCGCACTGCATCAACCGCACGCTGCGGTCGAGAGTCAGGATAAAGTTCGTGATCGGGGCATCCGTAACGGGCGCAGCAGAAACAGCCATGACTGCCGCAATCAGAATCAACACGGCGGCAGACCAGCGGAACAACATCCGTCCAAAGTTCCGAAGTGAGTCATAAGGACGGAAAATGTGGAAGAACACTTCGCGAAGAACCGCGAATCCCAAGACGGTAATGACCGTGGAAAATGTCCAATATTCTATGTAGTAGGCTTTGTAAGAAAAGGACTTAAAAAGCATCGCCAGCCAACTGTCAAGGCATTCGGCGATGACCAAGGCAAAGAAGACAGGATACTCTCGGTGCAGTTTGCGACGGAACATCAGGCCAGCGAGGTAAATTTCACCTAGCGCTGCAGCGACCCAAAATACCCGTACCAAATTTTCTGCCATGATCTAGTCCAAGTACAACTTTGAGGCGATACCCTGCATCCTCGTGCGGAGAATACAGTTTTGGGGATGCATCCGCAAGACAAATCTGGCACTGGTACTGGTACCTTCGTAATTTTCACTGGGGCGGACGCTGTGCGACACTCAACGTGTAGTTAAGGGTCGCAGTCCCGCCCCAGCCAAACGCTACAACTATTCGCACTGCCCATGCCACGGATCACACGTGGGGATTGGGGCAGAATTGATCTTGGTGGATGGTGGGTTCTTTGGCAACGCCGCAGCTGCGAAAATACCTGCGGTGACAAGGGTGAGGACCGTAACGCGAACTAGCTTTTTCACAATTCTCTCCTGAATACGTTGATCGTTTCTTTGTAGGCAGTTGTAGCTGCCCGAGAAACTGTTATCAGCGAGCTGATCATCCCGGCGACGGCTT